>JAJFJC010000284.1 GCA_021774385.1 Alphaproteobacteria bacterium | reverse complement strand
CCTGGACATTTTGGCGCGCAAGGATCGCGGGGCGGTTTCGGTGTACGCGCAGAGCCGTGACTATCATGACGTCGTCAAGAAGCGGCTGAAGCGGGTCGCCCGTTGGATGCATCAGCGTTTCGAGGCCGAGGTTAAGGTGTTCGTCGATACGGCGCCGGTGATGGAAAAACCGCTTGCGGCTCGGTCCGGAATCGGCTGGCAAGGCAAGCATACCAACCTTGTATCGCGAGATCATGGCTCATGGCTCTTCCTTGGTGAGATATATACGGCGCTTGAACTGCCCGCCGAGACGACCGAAACCGATCACTGCGGTGCCTGTACACGATGTCTCGATATCTGTCCGACGAATGCATTTCCGTCTCCTTATCGTCTCGATGCTAGGCGCTGTATTTCCTACCTGACGATCGAGCATAAAGGACATATCGCAAGGGAGTTTCGGGCGGCTATGGGCAATCGCATATACGGCTGCGACGATTGTCTTGCGGTATGTCCCTGGAACAAGTTCGCGGCGCCGGCAACGGAACCGGCCCTGGAAAAGCGTGAGGCGCTGGCGGCGCCCCGGCTCGCTGAACTCGCGGCGTTAGATGACGCCGGTTTTCGGGAAATGTTCGCGGGAACGGCGGTGAAACGTACAGGCCGCGACCGCTTCGTCCGAAATGTGCTTATTGCGTTGGGCAATAGCGGCCGCCGCGAGGATGCCGACGCCGTTCGGCGTTTGCTTGATGACCCGTCGTCCTTGGTGCGCGCGATGGCCGTGTGGGCGCTATACCGGTTATTGCCATCGCCTGAGTTTGTCGCCCTTAAACACACTCACCTGGTCAAGGAAGCGGACTCGGAGGTTCGTGCGGAATGGGCGCACGCCGAGTGCTAGGGCACATCGGTTCAAATCGGGACATCACCCTGAATCGTGGTGCGATGCATGGTGCGGGCGTACTGCGTGTCATAGGCGGTGGCGCAATGCATGGTCGCACGATTGTCCCAGAATACCAGATCGCCGACGCGCCATTTATGCGCATAGACGAAACGCGGTTCCATCGTATGCGCGGTTAGCCTGTCGAGGAGGTCACGGCTTTCGTCCATCGCCATACCTACGATACTCAGCGTAAAGCCTTCATTCACATACAGCGCCTTGCGGCCGGTTTCCGGGTTCGTGCGGACGATCGGGTGAGACACTTCCGGGACTTCGGCGAGTTGCGCCGCACTCAGTTGGGGCCGCTTTCCGCCTTCGCCCATTTTCGCAAACCGGGCGGCGTAGCCATGAACCGCGCGCAGCCCTTCCAACGTGCCTTTCATCTCTTCACTCAGCGCATCGTAGGCCGCGTACATGTCGGTGTAGAGCGTATCGCCGCCTTCCGGAGGGACCTCCAACGAATAGAGGAGCGATCCCATCGGGGGCTTGGCCTTATAGGAAATGTCGCTGTGCCAATAGGCGCCGCCATTGTCGATCGGCGTCGTGCCATTTTCGCCACGATTGGCGAGGGCAATGATCTCGGGATAGTCAGGCAACAGATATTGTTTGACCGTGTGGATTTCGAGATCGCCAAAATTCCGACTGAATGCGAGATGCTGGTCGTTGTCGATGCTCTGCCCTCGGAACACCAATATCGAATGGCGATTGATTGCGTCTCGCAGGTCTTTGATCGTCACGGCATCGATCGGTTGAGATAAGTCGATATCTTCGACTTCCGTGACAAATTTGGTCGTCGTCATGGGTTTTAGCGAAAGCATGGTAGCGTCTCCCGACGATCTGGCGCTAGCGTTGCATGCCCCATTTATTGATCGTTTTAAGTTCTATATTCCGAAAGATAACATTCTCTACAAGGAGGCCGATCACGATGACCATGAATAGGGCCGCGAAGACGTACGTGGTTTCTAGGTTTTCGCCTTTTTCATAGACCATCCACCCAAGCCCGCCGGAACCAGACAGCGCGCCAAAGACCAGTTCCGCGCCAATTAGGGTGCGCCAAGCAAAAGCCCAACCGACTTTCAGGCCAATCAGGATCGAGGCAAATCCCGCCGGTACGAGAATCTTAAAGATGTACGGAATTCCGCGAAGACCATAGTTGCGCCCGACCATCCGCAACGTTTCGCTAACGCCCATGAACCCGACATGCGTGCTGAGCGCAACCGCCCACAGAACCGAATGGATGGTCACGAAAACCAGGCTTGAAGCGCCCAACCCGAACCAAAGCATGGCAAGCGGCAGAAGCGAGATCGCCGGTAGGGGTTGGAACATTGATGTCAGCGTCGCAAGCACATCGCTACCGACGCGCGTCAGCACGGCCCAAATCAGAAAAATCGCGGCACAGGCGAGACCCGCTGCATAGCCAACCAGCAAAATCTCTATGGTCACCCAAATTTTTGTGAACATTTCACCGCTGAGGATCGTCTCCCACAATGCGATTGAACTGGCGCTAAAACTTGGGAACAATAACGGTTCGACACCGGAGATCTGCGTATAGGCCTCCCAGGCGAACAGCAGGCCGAGAAGGATACTGAACTTACGTACGGCGTTGATATTTGCGATTCGCTCGAAGAGCGAAAGCGGACGCTCGACATCGACGTCCAGTGCTTTTCCAAGATTCTTATTCTCGAATTCTGGCCGCACATAGGTTTCAACGGCGTTTTCGCTCATTGCGTTTCCTTGCTAACGGAGCTTATTAGGATTTCTGCATGCCCCATTTGCGAACTGTCCGTTCTTCAATGTTACGGAAGAAGCCGTTTTCAACTGTGATGCCGACGAGAATGACCATGAACAGTCCCGCAAAGACGTAGGGTGTTTGGTTCTCCATTTGGTTCTCAAAAATGATCCAACCGAGGCCACCGGAGGTCGAACCCTCTGCGCCAAGCTGCCCAGACGTGTCGACGACTTGCCCGCCGAAGACGAGTTCTGCGGCAATCAACGTGCGCCACGCATAGGCCCAACCAATCCTCAATCCGGTAAGGATCGCGGGGAACGCTGCCGGAACCAAAATTTTAAAGATGTATCTTAGGCCCTTGAGCCCATAATTTCCGCCGACCATGCGCAAGGTTTCGCTGACACCTTGAAATCCCGAATGGGTGTTAAGCGCGACGGGCCATACAATCGAATGCAACAGTGTAAAGATGATGGCGCCGGGGCCTAGACCAAACCACAACATCGCCATGGGCAACAGGGCGATTGCCGGAAGCGGGTTTAGCATCGCGGTCAGGGTAGTTAGCAGGTCACTGCCAATTCTGCTGCCGACGGCCAATACAACGAGCACGGCGGCAATCGAAATCCCGATAGCGTAGCCTGTCACCAGGAGTTTCAAAGAATTCCATACATTGACCATCAAGGAATCGTTCACCAGGGCGTCCACGAGCGCCGCACCCGTGGCCGAGAAGGTTGGGAACATGAGCTCGTTGATTTCACCGATCCGGGCGTACATCTCCCAGGCCACGACCATAATAATCAGAATGGTGAACTTCCGCAGGGGATCGATATTCGAAATACGCTCGAACATGGATAACCGGCGTTCCACTTCGCCGGTGCCAGCAGTGCCGATTTCGTTCACGAACTCCGGTCGAACGTGAATCGACCCGCTCGTCACGGACTGATCAGACATTGGGCAAGGTCTCGTCTTCCAACACCCGGTCCGCGAAAATCATCGCGTGAATTTTTTCCTGCAATTGCGAGAAATCTTTATCGCCGACATCGCCATGCCCCATCTGATGTGCGTTGAGCTCCGCTTTTACCTGCCCAGGATGGGGCGACAGGATTAGAATTCGGCTGCCGATGATTACGGCCTCTTCGATTGAGTGGGTAACGAACAACACCGTGAACTTCGTGTCGTCCCACAATTGCAGCAATTCTTCCTGCATTTGGCGCCGCGTTAGGGCATCGAGCGCTGCAAATGGCTCGTCCATGAGCAGGATGTCGGGTTCCATCGCCATGCCGCGCGCGATCGCGACACGCTGTTTCATGCCGCCCGATAACATATGCGGATAAGTATCCTCGAATCGCTCCAATTTAACCTTGGAGATATATTCCATCGCGACATCGTTGGCTTCCTGCTTGGAGGTGCATTTGCCACCGTTCATGAGCGCGAATGTGATGTTCTGCTTGACTGTTTTCCAAGGTAAAAGCTGGTCGAATTCCTGGAATACCATGACCCGGTCGGGACCGGGTTCGGTGATGACACGCCCCTTTAGCTTCATGGTGCCTTCAACGGGACGCATGTATCCCGCGACACCCTTCAACAATGTGGATTTACCACAGCCCGAAGGGCCCAGTAGGACGAAACGGTCGGACTCGAAAACCTGAAAATCCACCCGATAGGTGGCGGTGATCAAATGCTCTTTCGTCTTATATTGAAGCGTGACACCCGATACGTCGAGAATCGGCTCGACAGAGGGAGCGGCGGGGGAGTGCCCCGCCGTCCCGGTCGCTGCGTCGTTCATCGGGTCAGCTACCGTTGAAATGGTGGTTGTTGTCCCAATAGTAGTCCTTCCAGCCGGCAGCTTTCGGGATATCGCCGATCTTATTGAGGAAGTCCGCATACTTCATGGTGTGTTTCGGCACCATGGAGAAGTCCAGTTCACCCTTGTCGTTCAACAGGGCCTGCACCGTTTTTGCCGGTAGTTTGGACTTGGTATAGCGAATGTATGTTTCAGCCGCTTTGTTCGGATTTGCATTGACCCACTCGAAGGCCTCCGCAAAGGCGTCGATTACAGCCTGGTAGGTTTTCGGATTCTCATCCTTGAAACTCTTGCTGGCGCTCATCACGAGAACTGAATGCTGGCCGCCAAGAATTTCATAGGAGTCGGTGACTTTCCACACCTTGCCGCTTTGCAGTTCCTGATAGGAATACGGCAAGGTCGCGAAGTGGCTTTTCACCGCTTGTCCACCGGAGAGCATCGCGGCCAACGCGGTCGGGTGCTTCATCGATATAACAAGATGGTCAAGCTTGTTTGGCTCGTTCCACAAGCGCGCGGCCGCCATTTGTAGTGTCACCGCTTGAATCGAAACTTTCGCCGCTGGCGTCGAAATCTTGTGATCCTTGGCATTCAGGTAGTCTTCGATCTTTTTGATCTTCGGATCGTTGGTGACCAGCTTCAAGGGCATGTCGGCCATGGACAGGGCGATTTTGAATCGGCCCTTGGTTTTACCCCAGAGTTTGAGTGCCGGACCCACGCCATGAGAGCCAAAATCGATCGTATCCGCCAACAACGCTTTGTTGATGTTCGCGCCGCCGCTAATTTTGAAAAGCTGGATCTTGGGGTTGCCAAGGCCTGCCTTGCTGATGTGCTTCTCGACAAGTTTTTGTTCGAGCACGACATGCAGCGGGACGTAAAGTAGACCAAACTGCTGCGCCAGACGCACCGTGTCGGTTTCCGCGATCGCGGATCCCGTCGCGCCAACCGCCAGGAACGCTGATACCGCAGCCCCTGAAAGTAGAGCTTTAATTCGCATTAATGCCTCCCGTGTAAAAGTTCCTGCTTCGGTTTGAACAAAACCGGGCTGAAACCATTTTAAATACAACGCCTCATGTTGCCAGGAACACGTTCTCCCAGCAAAAGGACTTGCTTAGGGATTAACCCAACAGGAATTTGTGGTTAGCGTCAAGTAGCGGTGTATCCGAATGGTGGCCGCCGTTCGCGCGCCGCGAGAACAATGACGTCACCAGCAGGAAATTGTATTAAATTTTTTGCCCGCATTCGTCTTCATTTTGATGAATTGTAAGTTCATCGTTAGGATAACCAATAGTCATTTGCGATTCATCATGGCATATCAGAGGATAGGCGTTCCCCGTCTACGGGAAGGCGAACAGGGACAGGGAAGGGTGGCGCTGTGACGTCGGTAAATTCGGGGGAGACGCTGAAGGTCGATATTTGGCGTGGTGGCGAGGATGGTTATTACCAATCCTTCGCCGTACCGCATGAAACCAGCCAGACTGTTCTTGATATTGTCACCTATGTTCAACGCAAACTCGATCCGACGTTGTCCTATCGTTTCTCATGCCGGGTCGGAATGTGCGGTTCCTGCGCGATGACCGTGAACGGACGGCCCCGCTGGACATGTCGTACGCATGTCGATCTGGTCGCGGAAGATGGCAAGATTACGATCGAGCCCATGCGCAATTTTCCGCTCATCAAGGACTTGGCGGTCGATATGACCGTTTTCTTTGATAAATGGCGTGATGCGAATGCGCGTTTCGCGCCGAGCGATGGTGACTTGAATGGTTTCGTGAATGTCGATCCGGAGAGTCGAGAACGCAAGGAAGCGAATGCTGCAATCGAGTGCATCGGTTGCGGTGTTTGTTATGCTGCTTGCGATGTTGTTGCGTGGAACCCCGACTATCTCGGACCCGCGGCATTGAACAGGGCGTGGACATTGGTCAATGATGTACGCGACGCGGATCCAAAGGGACATTTGAAGGCAGTAGCCGGTGATGCGGGATGCCATGCCTGTCATAGTCAACAGGGGTGCGCGAGCCACTGCCCCAAAAGCCTCAGCCCGACAGCGTCGATCGCGGGCCTGAAACGCAAATCTTTCGCTGCTTTGTTAAAAGGTGAATTGTGAGCGGGCGGTTCGAGCTTTGGCTCTTCGCGTTGCAGCGGTTGTCGGCAATGGTATTGGCGCCGCTAGTCTTGGTGCATCTTGGGACCATGATGTACGCCGTCCAGGATGGGTTGTCGGCATCGGAAATTTTGGCTCGAACGCAGGCAAACCTATTGTGGCCGATTCTATACGGTATCTTTGTTGCTGCCGCGGCTCTGCATGGCGCAATCGGCCTGCGCACGATTATACGCGAGATGACGCCGTGGCGCCGCACGGGCGCGAATGCCGTAAGCGCTTTGTTTTGCATCGCGGTTCTTGTGCTTGGCATTGGTGCGGTTGGGGCGATCTCATGACCGTCCTGGCCGCACATCGCAACCACCCAACCTACTGGGCTTTTATCTTGCACAGGCTTTCCGGGTTGGGCTTGGCTTTATTTTTACCAATGCACCTATACGTACTTTCCATGGCAATCGGTGATGGCGCGCGCCTCGACGCGTTTCTCGACTGGACCGAGCAGCCATTGGTCAAAGTCGCGGAAGTTGGGCTTGTCGTTCTCTTGGCGCTGCATATGGCAGGTGGATTACGCCTCCTCGCCATTGAATTCCTGCCGTGGCGTGATAGCCAGAAGACCTTCGCGGCGTTCGCTGGATCGTTCGCTGTCGGTGTTGGCGTCCTCTACCTTCTAAACGTGGTTTAATCCGATGGTCGAAATCAAAAGACAAACAACCGATATTCTGATCCTCGGGTCCGGTGGTGCAGGATTGTTCGCGGCGCTGCATGCGCACAAGGCTGACCCCAATCTTGACATTACCGTCGCGGTCAAGGGGCTGCTCGGCAAGAGCGGCTGCACGCGGATGGTGCAGGGTGGCTACAACGTTGCCATTGCCGAGGGCGACTCGGTTGAACGTCATTTTCAGGACACGATCGAAGGCGGCAAATGGCTGAATAACCAGGATCTGGCTTGGACGCTAATCAACACCGCGATTACCCGAATCCATGAGTTGGAAAACGAATTCGGCTGTTTCTTCGACCGCAATCCGGATGGCTCGATCCACCAGAAGGCCTTCGCCGGGCAAACCTTCGACCGCACGGTCCATAAGGGCGATCTAACTGGAATTGAAATTATCAGCCGCCTGGCGGAACAGGTCTGGGCGCGTGGCATCAACCGGCTGGAAGAACATCGCGCCCTGGCCTTGATCAAGGACGAGTCTGGCGAGCGCCTGTCGGGCGTTCTGCTGGTCGATATGCGCGACGGGACCTTCACGTTTGTGCAAGCCAAGGCGGTTTTGCTTGCGACTGGTGGCGGGCCGACCATGTATCGCTACCACACGCCGTCGGGTGATAAGAGTTGCGATGGCATGGCAATGGCGCTGATGGCGGGACTGCCGTTGCGCGATATGGAAATGGTGCAGTTCCACCCGACCGGCCTGATCGCCGGTCAGGATACGCGCATCACCGGCACGATTATCGAGGAGGGCCTGCGTGGTGCGGGCGGGCATTTGCTCGACGGTGCGCAGGAACGCTTCATGAAGCAATACGACCCGCGCGAGGAGCGGGCGACCCGCGATATCGTTAGCCGTGCGATGTTCGAGCAGATGCGAAATGGCAAGACCACCGATAATGGTGGGCTTTATGTCACGATGCGCCATCTCGATGCGGCGATGGTGCGGCGTCAGTTCAAGGGCATGGTGGAGCGCTGCCACGATGTCGGTTTTGATCTGGTCGGCGGACTGGTCGAAGTCGTGCCGACCGCGCATTACATCATGGGTGGCGTCGTATTCGACGCCGACTGTCAAACCGAATTGCCCGGCTTGTTCGCCGCCGGCGAAGATACTGGCGGGGTGCATGGTGCGAACCGGCTCGGTGGTAACGGTGTTGCGAACTCGACGGTTTTCGGCGGTCTCGCGGGTGATGCCATGGCGCCGTTCGTCAAGGAGTCGGGCATATTGGCCGAACCGAGCCAATCCGAAATAGATGCGGCCGTGGCGCGTGCCGCGGCGCCATTCGGCAAGCCCGCGGGCGACATGAATGCCATCCGCGACCGGCTCTATGATGTGATGTGGGAGGATGCGGGTATCATCCGCACCCGCGAAAGCCTGGAAAAGACTTTGGTGCAGCTCGATGAAATGTCGGCGGACTTGGCGAATGTGGGTTTGGCCGAACAGGACAAGCGCTTCAATCTCAGCTGGCACGATTGGATGAACCTGGAAAACCTGATTTTGGTCAGCCGCTCGATCTGCGTCGCCGCGATCGCGCGGGAGAATTCGCGCGGTGCGCATTATCGTGAAGATTTCCCGGATCCGGGCGCGCTCGAAACGTCGACTTATACGATTGCCCGACTTGCTGATGATGAGATGACGGTTGAAACCCGTCCGGTTGAATTCACCCGCATCAAGCCGGGCGAAAGCCTGATCGACGATGCGGCTTGATCGCCGCGCCGGCGCACGCACATTATTAGGTAAAGGAGGGACGCGATGATTCGAGCTCAAGCGATCGAAGAAGCGGCCTATGAAATAACCAGCCGCGCGGCGATTGAAATTCCCCAAGACTACCGCGACGGACTGCGTGGGATGCTCGATGGCGAAGAGGCGGAGTTGAGCCGCTTCGTTCTTGAGGCGATGTTGGAGAATTACGAAGCAGCCGAGCAGGACCGCCGCGCCATGTGCGCCGATACCGGCGTGCCGCGTTTCTTCGTCAAGGCGGGCAACGAGGCGCAAATCGAAGGCGGTTTCGTCGCGCTAGAAACCGGACTGCGCCGCGCGCTCGCCAAAGCGACCCATGACGTGCCGTTGCGCCCGAACCGGGTCCATCCTCTAAGTCGCAAAGATAACAACAACAATGTCGGCATCGGCGCGCCGGAGATCGATTATACGTTCGAGCCCGACGGCGACTGGGTTGATATCACCACGGTGCACAAAGGCGGGTTGTTCGGCTCTGACTACCGGATGCTGTTTCCCGGTGATGGGATCGACGGCATCAAGCGTTTTTTCCTCGATGTCATGTATGAATTCGGACGCCGCGGCCTGGCCTGCCAGCCGGCGATCGTCGGAGTCGGCCTTGGCGGCAGCAAGGACATCGCCATGACTCTCGGCAAACAGGCTGCCTGCCTGCGCACGGTTGGCGACCGTAATCCCGATCCGCAGATTGCCGCGCTCGAGGATGAGTTGAAAGACATCGGGAATTCGATTGGCATGGGACCGATGGGCTATGTCGGTAGCTCGATGGTGGTCGACTGCCATATCGAGGCCGGTTGCTGTCACACCGGCGGCATGCCGATCAGCGTGCACAGCTTCTGTCTGTCATCGCGGCGGTCGGTGGCCCGGCTGCATAGTGACGGGCGGATCGAATACCGGACCGACCCGAACTGGTTCACCCCTTATTTGCGACGGGAGAGCGTCGAATGGACGACGGCGGAAAAGAGTCTGGCGGCGGGCTGAGGCGCAAACGCCTCAAGGTGCCGGTTGATGATGCGGCGCTGCGTGACCTGCAGCTCGGCGATATCGTCTATCTAGACGGTGTGATCTATACTGGGCGCGAGGGTCTGTATCAGCGCATCCTTGGCGACGGCATCGATCCGCCGGTTCCGCTGCGCGATATATCGAACGCGAACTTTCACTGTTCGCCGGCGGCGTCGGTCAATGACGATGGCACCTTTAATGTCGGCGCGGTGACGGCGACCGCCAGTTTCCGCTTTTCCAAATGGCTCGACGCTTGGTTCGAGACGTCGGGCTGCAAGCTCTTAATCGGCAAGGGCGGCATGTCGCTGGAGGATTACCGCGAAAAACTGGCCCCGAATGGCGCCGTCTATCTGACCACAGTTGGCTATGGCACTGGCGCGCTGCTTGGCCGGGCGATTAAGAAGGTGGTCGACGCGCACTGGCTTGGGGAACTCGGTATCGCGCAGGCGATGTGGGTCTTCGAGGTCGAGAATTTCGGCCCGCTGATTGTCGAAAGTGACCTCGAGGGCAACAGCCTGTTCGAGCAGCAGAATGCCATCATCAACAAGAAGGTCGAGACAGCATATGAGGGCCTTAAGCCGCCGGCGCTTGCCCGCTACGGCGAGACCACCAACCGCGAAGATGAGGTCGTTTAGGCAAAGTCCGGTTTTCGAATAAATGGAGATTATTTAGCCATGAAAACACCATTTGAAGAAGTCATGGATGTTCGGGGCATGGGAATGCCGCGGGATGGTCAGGTCGCAATTACCGGCGCCGACCCCGTGTTTTCCACGAAGTTCAAGATTGGCGAGACCTGCGCCGCGGTCGTGGCGGGGATCGGTGTCGCGGTTTCCGATATCTGGGAATTGAAAACCGGCCGCCGCCAAAATGTGGCGATTGATGTACGCCGCGCCGCGGCTGCCTTACGCAGTACGACCTACATGCAAAGGCCTCGGGCTGACGGATCTTTCGAGAATGTGGTGAACAAGAACCATGAATCGATGATCAAGATCACCCAACCCTGGCTGACCAAGGATGGGCGTTGGGCATTGCCGCATTTCGGCCTGCCGAATCTACAGAAGAAGATGTTGGCGCTGTTGGAGTGCGAGCCCAATCCTGATTCCGTCGGAAAGGCCGTTGCGAAATGGGATGCGATAGATCTGGAAAATGCGATCGATGAGATCAGGGCCTGTGGCGGGATGGTGCGCAGCAACGCGGAATGGCTCGATCATCCGCATGGCCAAGTGCTGGCGGCGAAGCCTATCGTCGAAGTTTTTAAAATCGGTGACAGCGATCCGGAACCGTTTCCGGAGGGCCAGCGCCCCCTGAGCGGCATCCGGGCGCTCGATCTGACGCGCATTCTCGCGGGACCGATTGCGGGCCGGACCATGGCGGAACACGGCGCGGACGTGCTGATGGTGGCCGCAGAGCACGTACCGCAGATCAGGGAACATGTCATGGATACGAGCCATGGCAAGCGCAGTTGCTTCCTTAATCTTACAGTGGCGGAAGAAGCCGGGCGGCTGAAGGAACTGGTTGGCGACGCTGACATATTCTCCCAAGGGTACCGGCCGGGTGTCCTCGAGAATATGGGTTTTGGACCGGAAGAACTGGCTGCCCACAGACCGGGTCTGATTTATGTCTCGATTAGTTGCTTTGGAGCCGATGGTCCGTTCAGCCATCGTGGCGGTTGGGAACAGGTTGCGCAGACCGTCACTGGTATTTGCAACGAGGGACGGCCCGACCGCCCGGCGCTCTTGCCGGCGGCGGCGTGCGACTATACGACGGGCTATCTGGCAGCCTACGGGGCGCTGCTGGCCTTGGCGCGGCGTGCGCGGGACGGCGGCAGCTATCATGTCCGGGTCTCCCTATGTCAGTCCGGCATGTTCATCTACCGCCAGGGCGCGACGGCGTTCGACAATTCGGACATGAACTTGTCCGAGTCCGAACTCGCCGAACTTCGCATCGATTCGGAACCCGAACAGGGTTCGCTGCGGCATCTCGGCCCGGTCCTGCACCTTTCCGAATCCCAGCCGCATTGGGTCCGACCGACGCCGGTGCTCGGCGGAAACGCGCCGGAATGGCTGGACGAAAAGGTATCCGCTGTCGCGGCTGAGTGACGAAAATTTCGTGACGGTACGGTTGGTGAACCGGATATTTTGGTACAACAACGGCGTCACGTGTTCAGCAATCGGGAGAAATAATAGCCCGGCTCAAATATCGCGTTATATCCATACGTTCATGCAGGACACGCACGATGATCAGCGCCGTCTTCGTCTCTCGATAGAACACGATATGTTTTCCTGTTGTATGCGCGCGCAGTCCTGTGTCGATTTCGGCGCGAGGTACGCCCAAACCCGGGTTCATTCGCAACGTCGCAAATGTGTCTCGAATGTTGTTGAGATACTTGCGTGCTTGCGTTTTCCCCCACTGACGGCGCGTGTAAAGAAAGATGTCGGTGAGGTCGCAGTTGGCTGGATTGGTAATCCGAAGCGGTTTATAGGCTGTCAAAGAAAGCGTCCAGCGCTTCGTTTGTTTCCAAGTCAGTGAACTCGCCATTCGCGGCGGCGGTGTCGCCGTCACGGATCGCCGCGCGTAATCTTTCTAGTTTCAACACCCTTTGGTCTTCTACACGTTTTAAAAGGCGCAGGGCATCCCGGACCACTTCGCTTGCATTGTTATAGTCACCAGAATTTGCTTGATCTCTGACAAATTGCTCCAGGCCGGGGGTCAAACTGAAATTCATGTCCAATCCTTCTGAATTTGTCTTCAGGTAGAAAGATAATTCAATCTATAACAATCTTTGATATCAAACATTGTTATAGATCTGCTCCTTTTAAATATCAATTGGGAATACGTGGCGGATGGACTGACCTAAATGTCCGCACTGTCCAGCCCGTGCTCGGCGCGTCGGGCACGGCGGGTTCGCCTTGCTGGCCAACACGAACGCCGCGCTCGGCAATGGTGCTGTCGAGACCGACGATTTCGAGGGGCGTGAATCCGTCGGGAAGGGGCGGGCTGTCCGCGCTCAAACGGTCGATTAGGACCATCCAACCGTTCTCCGGCACGTCCATATTCGCGATTTCGCCCTGCACAAGGTTACGGTCCCAATTGGTCATCTTGGCGCGGAAGGTCGGGTTCACAGAACTGCGGCCCGCTTTGGAGGTATAGTTTGTACTCTTCATGACGGCAGAGTCGCGAAGTTTGTAGACCGCGAGGAAGGGCGCGCGGGCTTCATGCGCGCATTCATACCGCTGGGCCGATAAGAACCCGTCGATGGTGAGTAGCATGGAAATGTGTTTTGCATAGAATTCGTTGAAAAGCGTGCGGTCTTCGGTCAGCGGATAGTGCATCTCAACCATGTAGAACGTACTCACTGTCGACTCCTCTTAACGGGTGGTTTCGTGGGATAGGTCGAGGACTTGTTCCGCCATGACCGCCAACATGCGCCACGCGGCCTCGGTGTTTCGGGTTGCCTCGATATCGTCGTAATAGGTGTCTAGCAGGACATACGCGCAGCCTAGCGCCTCCAGCGCCGCGACATCGCCGTGGATCTGGTCGATCGTACCTTCGCCGGCAACCCTTTCGTCTTCGGGCATTGGCGCTTCGGTCACGCGCAGCCGGATGCGGGGACACAGTGCCGGCATCGGTTTTCCCTCCGCCTCGGCGATTTCTTTTAGGCGGGGAATGCCAGTGTCCCGAAACCAGGAAAGCTTAACGCGCACGGGGTGCCAGGCGTCGCCGTGGCGAACAGCACGCCGCATCGCCGCGTCGCTCGGCCCGCCGACCCAGATCGGCGGGTGCGGATTCTGAATCGGCAGTGGCGCACTTTGCACCTCCTGAAATTGGACGAACTTGCCATCGAAGGACACCGTCTCGTTGGTCCATAATGCTTTAATGGCCAAAAGGTATTCATCCGTGATCGCGCCACGCTTGTTGAACGGTACGCCCAGGACGTCGAATTCCTCGCGTGCCCAACCGACACCGATGCCAAGGATGCAGCGCCCGCCGCTCAACTGGTCGATATTGGCGAAGGCGCGGGCGATTTCCAGGGGACTGCGGTACGGCAAAATAATTACCGTGGACCCAATCATCACGCGCTCTGTCACGCCGGCTAGCCAGCCCAGCGTCGTAAGCGGTTCGTAGAAGGGGGCGGGATAGCGGGTTTGCACGTCGCGCGTTGTCGCGACATGGTCCGAAGTCATCAAGAGGTGATATCCCAATGCTTCGGTAAGCTTGGCCCAACTCCGCAAGCTATCGGGGCTGGCGGAGGGACCGAAATTGATCAGATTGACGCCTGCTTTCACGTGTCGTTACTCCGGAAACCGAAAGAGCGGCGATGGTCTCTTTTTCAGACGGTTCGCGCAAGAGGGGGCCGCCGCGAACGAATTCATAGCCTTGCCGGTTGCGAATTTCTGGTCCTTGATCTTTACATATGTCCGTACATATTAATTGCGATTCAAGCCGGGAGCAGAAATATGAGATTTGGCGTTTTTTACGAGCTGCAGCTACCTCGTCCCTGGAACCCTGGCGATGAGCACAAGCTGTTCAAGGAGGCGTTGGATCAGATCGTACTCGCGGATCAACTGGGATTCGATTATGCCTGGGAAGTCGAACATCATTTTCTCGATGAGTATTCGCATTCCTCCGCCCCCGAAGTCTTTCTTGCGGCGGCGGCTAGCAAGACCGAACGGATTCGGCTGGGTCACGGCATCCGGCAGGTGATTCCAAATTATAACCATCCGGCGCGTACCGCTGAAGGGTTGGCGACGCTCGACCTGATGTCGGACGGCCGTGTCGAATTTGGCATCGGCGAGGGTGCGACGCGGCTTGAGCTTGGCGCATTTGGCATTCCGGCGAAGCAAAAACGCGCGATGGCGTTGGAGGCGGCGGAGCAAATCTGCAACATGATGGTACTGACGCCCTATCCTGGCTTTGAGGGGGAAGGGTTTTCCATGCCGTGCCGAAACGTGTTGCCCAAGCCGTTGCAGGATCCGCATCCAAAACTATGGATGGCATGCACTAACCGCGATACCATCAAAATCGCGGCGCAAAATGGTATCGGCGCGTTGGCTTTTTCCTTCATCGATCCGGAAGAAGCCCTGCACTGGTCGAAAATCTATTACGACATCATCAAGAGCGAGGACTGCGTTCCGCTGGGCTGGAACGTAAATGCCAATATCGCAATTGTCTCGGCCTTCTCGATGCATGAAGACCGCTCGGAAGCGATACGCCGCGGCCAGGATAACTTTGAGTTCTTCCGCTATTCCCAGCAACGTTTGGTGGCTCATGATTTTGTTCCCGGCTACAGCGACATGTGGTCGGATTTCATGGAAAAGCGTGGTGACGCCTCGGATAAACTGATTCAGGCCGCCCTACAGCGTGGCGAATATGACGGCGCCGGTATCGGTACGCCCGCGGATATGCTGAAGCACCTTAAGAGTTTTCAAGATTGCGGCGTCGATCAGGTCATAATGCTGCAGCAGGCCGGCCATAACTCGCACAAGAACATCTGTGAATCACTCGAGCTATTCGCCAAAACCGTTATGCCGGAATTCGCGAAGGATGTTGAAGCGCGCGAGGCGGCGAAAGCCAAGGAACTGGCGCCCTATATCGAGGCGGCGCTGGCTCGAAAGTCTTATATGCAACCCTTGGCGGAGGAAGATGTGCCTGTCGTGAAGGCGTCGGTTCGTTTAGCGGGAGCAGAGTCGCGGCGCTAGAGACCAGGATGCGGTCGATTGAGGCGAGAATTCATCTTGATTTCGTTTGGGTTTGAAAATTCACCTGAAACAAATAGTTTAATTATATGAATTTGAAGTGAGGCGAGGTTTCGGACGTGGAAAATGCTCGTATCCTGATTGTAGAGGACGATCCCGACTATGCCGTATGGCTCGAATTGGCGCTCCAGCAGATAGGTGTTGGTGACATATCCAAGGTACAAGATGGCGAAGAGGCATTTCGATTAACTGAATCGACTACCGAATTCGATCTTATAATTTGCGATTGGATGATGCCCAAAATGGACGGAATTGAATTCCTAAAGCGCTATCGTGAGAAGGTCAGTACGTCGATGTTTTTGATTCTGACGGTAAAGTCGGGATTGGAAGATGCGTTCGAAGCAACCCAGGCCGGTGCGTCAAACTATTTAGTCAAGCCTTTGACGGCTGAGATGCTGCAGGAACAAGTTGTCTCAATGCTTCGCTAAGGCCTCGGTCGTAGAATTAGGAATCATTGCGCGGAATTATGGCGCTATATTTCCGTTCGATCACCATGAAGTGATTAGGACATAGGTTGTACGGTGTATTGACCCATCTTGCCCCGCAGTCTAAGTCGCGGCATGGAATTAGCGCAATTCGACTGGACACTCTACTGGTTCATGTTCCCGATTTCGATCTGCGTGGCGACGACCGCCATGTTGAGCGGAATTGGTGGCGCGGCGATGTTTGCGCCAATTTTTATGATCATCTTTCCTATTCTCGGGCCGGAATATCCGTTTCCCAGTATTGCCGCCGCCATCGGCGTCGCGTTGCTGACGGAAACTTTTGGTTTTTCCTCGGGCTTTGTTGGGTATTTCCGCAAAGGGCTCGTCGATTTTAAAAGCGCAATACCTTTTATCATCGTTGGTGTACCTGTCGGGATCGTTGGGGCAATCCTGCTAACCAGTTTTAAGGAATATGAAGAAGTCTTGCGCGGCTCTTATGCGCTTCTGATGCTCGTTCTCGCATACGAACTCATCCGCCATCATGACCCGGTCGAGGACATGCACCTGGAACCGGAAGGTGAATCCGTTGGTGCTGCAGCAGTTCGCGAAACCCAGACTATCGTGGGACGCGATGGTACGGAATACAGTTACAGCGCGCCACGTCAGGGTAAGGGTGCCATTGCGACCGGCATTGGCGGGTTTTTGACGGGGTTGCTCGGTGTTGGTATCGGCGAAGTCGTCATGCCGCAACTGGCAAAGCGGAACAAGGTTCCAATTCCAGTTGCCGCGGCGACATCTGTATTCATTGTCATTGTTGTTGTCGCGGCGGCGAGTTTTACCCAAATTTCGGCGCTTGTCGCGGCAGGAGGATTAGCCGCGGTACCTTGGAATGCAGTTGTCTACACCATCCCGGCGGTAATCATAGGGGGTCAAATTGGCCCCCGTCTGCAGGGAAAAATTTCGCCACGAACGATGGAAACATCGATCGGTATATTGTTTGCTGTGATCGGTGTTGCGATGGCTTATATCGCGATCCGCAATACGTTCTTCGCCTGATCCAAACTTAAAAGAACACGACCGGCGGATTGCCGAGCAAGACCTGACCGACGGCTTCGAAATGAGCGTCGCGGGACTGAATTTGCTGGGACAACGTGTGGATGTCGCGGAAGCGGCGCTGAAAGGCGCCGCCGGGGGAAATCGCATCGACGCCGGCGCGTTTATAGATCCAGTCGGCGACCTCGATCGCACCATGGATGGCGTTGCTGGTTGCCAGCCGGACGCGCGCGCGATCGGGTGTGTCGATGGCGCCTTCCGATGGCGCGCGTGCGTATATCTCGGCGAGAATTTCCAGCATGAAGGCGCGGGCAGCGCCGAGCCTCGCTTCCGCCAAGGCGACACCGCTCTGCACCGCGGCGCTTTCGGCGAGGCGGCTGAGCCCGCGCGGGGTTTTTCGTGCGGCAAGGTCGCGGAAGGCGCTCAACATGGCGTCCGCGATGCCGAGCGCGACACCGGCGACGCCGACGGCGTACAACCCTTGCATGGGGAAAGCGTAGAGTGGTCCCGGATCGCGCCGTGTTTCTGGTTCTTCGCGCGTGCCGGTAAATTCGTCGGCCACAAACAAATTTTCGACGCTATAGGAATCCGACGCCGTGCCGCGCAGGCCGATAGTGTCCCAGGTGTCGATCAGCGTTGCCTCCCCGATCGGGAACAGCAGCGAGCGAATTGCCGGTCGGCCAAACTGGTTCAGGCGCGGCTCACCGCCGGGTTCCGCGACCATGCAATGGATGCCCATCCAGGTTGCGTTGCGGCAGCCGCTGGCGAAATCCCAACGACCGCTGACCCGGTAGCCGCCTGGTTCGATCGTCGCTATTGTCCCGTTCGGCGGACCCCATGCGGCCAACGCTCGCGGATTGCTGAAAATGTTCCGCGCCGCTGTCGGCTCCAAATGCGGCGCGATCAAGGCGGCGCTATTGGCAACAAACAGGTTCCAGGCGACGGACGCATCGTGCCGCGCCACTTCCTCGATCGTCAGTAAGTAGACACCGGGTTCGACTTCGTCGCCGCCGACCGAACGCGGCAACAGCATCCGGCACAGGCGTGCCTCATGCAACTGGTCGAGGAGCGTCGCCGGAATACGGCGCGTCCGCTCAATTTCATCAGCCGCTTCGGCAATTTCTCCCGCTAACGCCCCTGCACTTGCCAATGGATTGTAGATTTCGCCGTTATCCATTCGGTTTCTCCCGCGGTTACATTTTCGCCATTACGTTACGCGAAAAATCCTCGATCACCCGGTAACGATGGTCGAGCGGTGCAACGAAGTTGACCGCATTGAGACCCTGCTGTTCTAGGTCGCGAAGCTGCTCGACGATTTCCTCCGGCTGCCCGGCAATGCAGAATTTCTTGATCATATCCGGCGTTATGAACCGAGCTTCGTCGGGATCGAGATAGCTGTAATGGCTCTGGTGGAGCTTCTGGTGCCGGGTCTCCGCCGCACGGGTCTCGTGGAAAGCCATGTATTCTTCCCAAATCGGTTTTACGTAATCGGGCGGTTCGCAGCCAGTTTCCTTCACCAGATCGACCGCGAAGTGGACATTGACCATGATCGACGAACCGCATTCGGCGATGACCCGTTCATCGGTCAGCGACTCGCCCGGCTCTAGCATCAGAAGGCTGACCAGCGCTGTGGTCTGAAAACTGTCCAACGTTCGATCGACACGGTCGGCACCGCGCTGCACGTTGGCCAGCGCCTGCGCGATCGTGCCGCCGCGTGGAATGCCGGTGACCAGCCCGTCGCCGAACTCTCCCGCCAACGCTTGCGCGCGGGGACCGAAGCCGCCGACATGGATTGGGATATAGTGTTCCACGTCGACATAATTGTACTGCAGGTTCTGAAATTTGATCGGGTGGGTGACGCCGTTCAGCGTGTAGTCGACTTCTTCGCCGTTCAACAGCGCGCGCAAGACGCGGATATGCTCTCTAAATTCCGCGACTCGCATCGGTGGTTGACCCATGGTGCGCATTGCCGTGTTTCCAGTACCGACGCCGAGGAAGGTACGCCCTGGCGCCAGCCGGTTGATCGTCGCGATACCATTCGCCGTGACGGGCGCCAACCGCAGCGCGCCAACCTCAAGCCCGGTGCCAAGTTTGATCTTCTGCGTTTGCTGCGCCGCCAAGGCCATCACCGCCCAAGGATTGGAACGCAGCAGTGGGCTGTCCGTTATCCAGGCGAAGTCGTAGCCGAGGTTTTCCGCATGCGTAAAAAAACCAATATCGTCGATCTTCGTCGCCGTGACCCCGAATTCCATATCGGTTCCTCACTCTTCGATGGTTGTTGGCCGGTAGACCAAATTTCAATCGTGATCGCTGCGGCGCAAAGGTGCAACCGTTGTTCATCGGCGAGACAGGTTTGCCGCAAGCACATGGGCTGATACAGTCCGGCCGAATTCGAAATGTCTGGCCAGATCCAGACTGAAAAGCCAGGGAGTGACAGCATGAAATTGTACTACAGCGGCAATTCGCCATACGCTCGGCGGCCGCGTATGGCGATCCGCCAATTCGATCTTATGGACCGCGTCGAAGAAGTTGATGCCGCACCACTCGCCGCGCCGGATAATGTTCTGAAGAGCTATGGGCCGGGCGGCAAGGTTCCGGGGTTGCTGACCGATAGCGGTGCATTTTTGTGCGAAACGCTCGTTATTCTTAACTATCTTGATGAGGTGTCCGGTGGCCGGCTCTACCCCGCGGCTAGCGAACAGCGTGACTTTGCGTTTCAGATCGAAGGTGTCGCCTCACTGTTGATGGAGGCGCTATACTACCGGGCGCATGAGAACCGCCGCGAGGCTTCGGAGCAATCGCCGGGATTCATTGCAAATGAGGCCGGTCGCGCCGCACGCTGCTACGATGCGTTTGAAGGCCTTGTCGATCAGTTTGTCGAGCCTGTTAATATGGCGCATTTATCTGTTGTCGCGTCGCTTGGCTATGCCGACTGGCGGCACCCTGGCGATGAGTGGCGTACTAACAGGCCAAAACTTACCGCTTGGTTCGATACGATGATGCAGCAGCCGGCTTCCGCCGAAACGAAACCAATTTTTTAGCGGCAGCGGACAAGGCAAGAGGGAACAGAAATGGCAGACTATGGGAAAGTCGCGATCGTTACGGGTGCGGGGAGCGGCATCGGTCGCTACAGCGCGATTGCGCTACTTCAGGCAGGATATTCGGTTGGCCTTGCGGGGCGACGCGAGGATGCGCTGGCGGAAACTATGGCCGAAGCAGGCGCGGATGGCGGGCGGACGTTGGCAGTCGCGACTGATGTCGGTGATGCCGCGTCGGTGGCGAATCTATTTGCGAAGGTCAAGACGGCCTATGGCCGTCTCGACGTGTTGTTCAACAATGCCGGCACCGGGGCGCCGCCGGTTCCCTTCGAGGATTTAAGCCTGGAACAATGGCAGACCGTTGTCGACGCCAACCTCACCGGGACATTTCTGTGCAGCCAAGAGGCGTTTCGGATCATGAAGGACCAGACCCCGCAGGGTGGCCGCATAATCAACAACGGGTCTATCTCGGCGCATGCGCCGCGGCCCTTTTCGGCGCCCTACACGTCGACCAAGCACGCGGTAACCGGCCTAACGAAAGCAATGGCGTTGGACGGCCGTAAATACGACATCGCGACCAGCCAGATCGATATCGGCAATGCGGTGACGCCGATGACGGAACGCATGACAAAGGGCGTGCCGCAGGCGAACGGCTCGGTCGAAGTCGAGCCCCGTATGGACGTTGAACATGTTGCGAATGCCGTCGTTCATATCGCCAACCTGCCGCTGGACGCGAATATCCAGTTCATGACCGTGATGGCGACCAAGATGCCGTTTGTTGGTCGCGGCTGAGGCAACGGACATGGATGCAAAGAATAGCGCGGAACTGCTGCTTGTCGCGTTCCTGCCGCCGTTTCTCGTCGAAGATCTCGAGAAGGAATATGTACTGCATGATTTATTTCATGCAGACGATCCGGAGGCGCTACTAGCGGATGTCGGCGGCCGTATCCGCGGCATCGTCGCGGGTGGTATGAAGGGGCCGGATGCCACATTGATCAACCGGCTGGAAAATCTGGAAATTATTTCCTCCTTCAGTGTGGGTTTCGATGCGACGGATGTCGTTGCGGCGCAGTCGCGCGGTGTCATCGTGACACATACGCCGGACGTGTTGACCGACGACGTGGCTGATCTTGGCATGGCGTTCATCATTATGGCACCGCGGCGGATTGCCGAAGCGGAGCGTCATCTGCGTGCCGGAAAATGGCTTCAGGGACGCATGGATCTGGGCACCAATCTGCGCGGCAAGAAACTCGGCATCGTCGGTCTCGGACGCGTCGGTAGTGCGCTCGCGCGCCGGGCGGAAGGTTTTGGCCTCGATATCGGCTTCCATGATATCGTGCCCAAGGACGTGTCCTACCGTAGCTATCCGAGCCTACTCGCATTAGCGGAAGACAGCGATATCCTGTTTGTCTCTTGCCAAGGCGGCGACTCGACACGCGGCCTGATTGACGCGTCGGTCTTCGAGGCGCTTGGCCCGACCGGATTCCTCGTCAATGTTGCGCGCGGCACGATCGTCGACGAGGACGCTCTCATTGCCGCGCTCCAGAATAAGCAGATTGCCGGCGCGGCCGTGGATGTCTTCCGAGATGAACCGAACGCGCCCGAAGCGCTGATGACAACGGAAAACATCGTCATGACGCCGCATATCGCGAGTTCGACGCAGGAAACCCGTCGTGCGATGGCCGACCTTGTGCTGGCCAATTTACGCGCGCATTTCGCAGGACAACCAGTTCCAACGCCGGTTCCTAATCAGCGTTAAGGACCCGCAGGTATATGGCTATGTGTGGTTCGTGTTACCGTACATATTGGACGGCGCCTTGATTGAGTATTATTTGGTCATCACTTGAAAATATTGTACAATTTCAGGCGGTAAATAAAATTTTATCACGGTTTTATTTACAGAAGCTAGATTTAGCTTTATCTCAGTTTTTGTAAAACTGTGAACAATGCTCGAAAAGTGGGCGTACCGTGGCCAATAAGCAATCTACACAGGACCGATTGAAGCGTGAGGCATTACGCGTTGCGTCATCGGCTCCCGGGCAAAGCGAGGCGCTACGTCTGAGTGAAACCCGTTTCCGCGATCTCGCGGAAGGTTCAATTCAAGGCATCATCGTTCATCGTCATTTCAAACCTCTTTTTGCGAATCAGGCCGCTGCGGATATTTTTGGCCATGACACGCCGTCCGGTATATTAGCGCTAGAGTCAATTCTCGTCTTGTATACGCCGGAGGAACACGGTCGCATTACCGGATATAAGGATGCGCGAGTGCGGGGCGAGTCGGCGCCTGCTTCCTATGAATATCAGGGTGTCCGAGCGGATGGAACATTCGTCCAACTGGAAAACCGGGTCACGATGGTTGAGTGGGATGGAGAGCCCGCGAATCTGACCACAATTCTCGATATTACGGAAAGAGAACAAGCGCAGCAGGCTTTGAGCGAAAGCGAGGAACGTTTTCGGGATTTTGCCGAGTCGGCGACAGATTGGTTTTGGGAGATGGACGAGGCATTGCGCTTTTCCTATCTCTCCCGACGTTTCGAAGAGTCCACGGGGGTTGCCCCGGGCGTCCTCCTCGGAAAAACGCGCGGAGAACTCCTCAACGCTGGCGGTGTCGACCTCACGGCGAATAGGGTATGGCGGGACCATCTGGCAAAACTTGAAGAAGGTCTGCCGTTTCGCGACTTTCGTCCGCCGAGCCGACGAGGTATCGGTGTGGCGAATCATATTTCGATAAGCGGTAAGCCAATTTATGACAAGTCAGGTAATTTTAAGGGCTATCGCGGTACTGGTATTAATATCGCCGAACAGGTCGAAGCGGAGACATCACTGCGTCAGCGGGAGGCGGAACTTCGCTTGCATCGTGACAAGGCGGAAGAAGCCAATCGCGCAAAGTCGCAATTTCTGGCGAATGTGAGCCACGAACTGCGCACTCCGCTCAATGCCATTCTCGGATTTTCGGACATTATGAGCCGACAAATATTGGGGACTGTGAGCCCGGAAAAATATCTCGGATATGCCAAGAATATTCATGATAGCGCAACCCATCTTTTGAGACTGATCACCGAGATACTCGATATTTCCACCGCGGAAGCGGGAAACTATAGATTGAATGTCGAGGACATCGACTTTTCCGCGTTAGCGAAGGCTTGTTGCGAGTCCCTTCGAGACGAGGCGGTATTAGGAAAAATTCACCTCAATGTCGATATCGACAGTAGTTTACCGTCGTTACGTGCTGATCGCCGTGCGGTTCAAAATATAATCCTGCAATTACTCGCGAACGCGATCGCTTTTACACCGGAAAATGGCACCGTCGCAATTCAGGCTCAGGCCGATGGGCATTGGTTCAGCTTTTTTGTCGAGGACACGGGTGTTGGTATTCCGAAAGAAGAAATGCCGAAATTGACCGATCCCTTCGAACAGGGCCGGCGGGATCCTTATCGCAGAGAGGAACGGACGGGTCTTGGGTTAGCCGTCACCTTGTCGATGGTGAAGCTGCATCAAGGGGACATGAAAATGGAAAGCGAAGTCGGAAAAGGAACGCGGGTATCGATTATGCTGCCGCGAAATCCGCAGGCCTTCGACCCAGAGACATCATCCGTGTAGCGCGCTTTTTTCCAGCATGACATGGATGCCTTTATGAACGTTGACCGTTTGGCTGACGCGCAAATCCGCCGCGAGACTACACAGCATATAGGCGTCTTCCTTCGACAGGTTCGTCTTTTCCTGGATCAACCCTATCATTTCACGCAAAGCCTGTTTAGCCGCGTTATCGAGAACTGGATCGATACCGGTCGTGATATAGTGACGGTCGGTTTCCGCGCGTGGCATCGTGATCGCCGCGCCTTTGTGCAGGATGAGCTTGAAGGTTCCCGACAAGCAGGTTTCGATTGCCGTGCCGTCTACTTCGCCGTCACCCTGTACGGCATGGCCGTCGCCAGCGGAAAAAAGAGCCCCTTCGTTGAAGATTGGCAAAAATAATGTCGAGCCGGCACCGAGTGCCTTAATGTCAAGATTTCCACCATGAGCGCGCGGGATAATTGACGTAATGCGGCCCCATTCGGCGGGTGGGGCGACGCCCATGACGCCGAAGAACGGGGCGAGTGGCAAGTCCACGCCCCAGGGCATATGGCCGACCAATTTGTCGCGGTCCAAACGAATATGGGTGAGCGTCATTGTCGGGAAATCCTCGGGCAACGTCCCCGCAAGGGGACGAATGCGGTTCCACCCCCAGTCGACTCGCAGCGATACATCGAGAATTTTTACCTCAAGCATGTCGCCGGGCATCGCATAGCGCACCGCGACCGGTCCCGTCATGATATGTCCCGCCTGCGCGGGCGAAACCTTGGCATGAATTTCCCGGTGTTCCGGCAAAATTTCGAAATCTCCGGTTGGTAGAATATCTGGGCCACCGGAAACGCAATGCAGCGTTACGGTATCTCCCGAGTTGACTGTTTCAACAGCCGGCAACGCCGCATCGAAAATGCCCCAATGAACGGTTTCCGGGCTGGCGTTTATTTGCAGATGATCAACCATCTTGAAACTCTCCCGTTGTGTCTCGCTTCAGGATTCGATGCGGTAGAACGACATGGCATTCTTTGAAAACAACAAATCTTGCTCGTGATGCGGGAAGGCGGCAACGATCGTTTTGAAAGAATCGTAAATGAGATCGTAGCTCGCGCGCAGGCCGTCGACCGGGTAGTTGCTGGCGAACATGCAGCGCTCTACACCGAACATTTCGATCGTTTCAAGGACGATAGGACGGTTGCCTTCGAGCGTCCATGCTCCGTCGGGCAGGCATAGACAGGAGATTTTGACGTGCACATTTGGGGCGGCGGCAAGCGCCTGCATGCCCTGCCGCCACAGGGCAAGCCCAACGTCGTCGCGGCGCCAGGGGAAACCCGTATGATTGAGGACGATACGGGTTTCGGGGAAGGCCCGGGCGACAGCCGCGGCCTCTTCTAAATGCCAGCATGGGACACGAAGGTCCCAGGAAAGGTCGTATTTTTCGAGCAGGGAGAAGCCTTCCAACCATTTCGGATCCTGCATGGTCCGTGGCGCGCCCGGTTGCATGTTTTTCGGTGACGACGCGGTGGCAGGCTTCGAGCGTATGCCGCGAACCAAAGGGAAAGTGGCTTGCGTGGCTAGAATTTCTTCGCTGTTTTCCTCGTCAAACCAAGCGTGCGCGACAATGGCATTGGGGAAACCGTGCTCGGCATTGATTTTGGTGATCCATTCCGTTTCAGCGATTTGGCTGTTTCTGTCACATTCGGCTTCGACATGGACGGTCTTGATGACATTGTGGTGTGCGGAGTCGCGGCGATAATCGTGTGGCAGATAGTTCTTGCAGATCGGTGAGTTGTCGCCGAGGAAGAATACGCCCTCGGATTTACCCATCAGGGACGGATAGTGCAGTCCCTCCAGATCCCATAAATGGTGGTGCGCATCGACGATTTCGATATCGTCCATGCTCAAATCTCGGGTTTCGTGCCGACAATTCGGCTCAGCGTACCAGGTATGAATTCATGGACGGTGACACTCTCGAAACCGGCCGCTTTGAAATATCCAATGCAATCGGCATCGGTGTGGGCCAGTCCAGTACTGCCGTTTATCGCTTCGGCCAATCCCCATAGCGCGGGGCCGAGGGGACCGCTTCTGTCGTCACGCAGGGTCTCGCCGATGAGGTGCATTTCTCCGCCCGGTTTCAAGACGTTGTAAGCACGACGGATCACCTTACCTATGATTTCGCGACTGTATAGTGGCAGATTGCTGGCCATAATCGCGACATCGCATCCATCCGGCAAGGTGTCGGCGGTGAAATCGCCACCGACCGCTGTCACTTGCTTTTCGACCCCGTGCTCGGCGATGTATTCTCTCGCGACGACGGCCACCGGCGGTAAATCGAAAACGATGGCCTCGATATGCGGGTGAGCCTTGGCCGCAGTGATGCTATAGGCTCCCGACCCGCCGCCAAGATCAAGTACCCTGTTGCGGTTCGATAGATCAACCTGGCGTACGAAGCGCCGCGCCGCACCCATACCGATACTGTAGGTCGCCTCGTGCATTTTTCGCGCCGCCGCGACGGTCAATCCTTCGTACTGGCCAAGGACGGCTTCCTCTGACTGGCGCAAAAATTCGGTTAGGTTGCCGAACTTGTCCCATCGTGGCTTTGTAAAAAGTATCCATGGGCCTGCATAACCGGGTTCGCCTTCGACCAAGAAACGCTCTACATCCGCGGCGTTTCGATAACGTCCGCTTTCCGCCGTATCGATCAAATCCATTGTGCGACAAACGGTGGCAAGCCGGTCGGCGTTCCGTTCGGTAATGTTCAATGCCTTGGCGATCTCCGCGGCGTTTCCCGCTCCTTTCGAGATCGCCGTGAACAGGCCGATTTCGACCGCCGCCATTAAACTAGCAGATTGCCAAAATCCCATCGCAAGGTTTTGCAGGCGAACTGTATCGATGCGTTTTTCGGTCACGATGGTACTTTCGTTGCAGTCGGGCCGGTGAAGGCGGTTATATCTGGAAGATTACCTACAAAGCGCTCGACTTCGACTAACGCGCTGTGTGCGATTGGTCCTTGTCCAAGCTTCGAAGTCCCGCGATCGATGGTTAGGACGTTCGGATTACCATGCTTATCGAGTGTTCCAATGCGCCCTGGTTCCGCTGGGTCGTACCAGGCACCGGTTGCCAAGCGGACAACGCTTGGCCGGGTCGCGTCGGACAATGTCGCACCCGCCAGCGTTTCGCCACGGTCGTTGAAGACACGCACGATATCGCCTTCTTGTATGCCACGCGCCGCGGCGTCAGAGGGGTGCAAAGCGATGGGTTCTCGGCCTTGAATTTTAGCATCGCGGCTGACCGAGGCGCAGTCCATTTGCGCATGCAGGCGCGTTGCCGGCTGGTTTGACATCATATGCAGCGGGAAGCGTTTCGCGGAAGCGGCGCCTAGCCATTCTATCGGTTCCAACCAGACTGGGTGCCCCGGGCAGTCATCGTAACCGAAGCGATCGATCGTTTTCGAAAAAATCTCGATCCGGCCCGATGGTGTCTTCAACGGGTTGGTGTCTGGGTCGGCACGGAATTCAGCAAATGCGATATGCGCCTTTTCCGGCTCAGGAACCTCGACATGCCCATTTTCCCAGAAGGTTTCGAAATCTGGGAGTTCGATCCGTTTTTGGGCAGCTTGCTGGCGTGCCACATCAAAAAGGTGCCGGAGCCAATCCGACTCATCCCTGCCTTCGGTAAACGCCTCCTTGAAGTCGAGCTTTTCCGATAACGCGGAAAATATATCGAAATCGTTTCGCGCATCGCCAACCGGTTCGACGGCTTGTTCCATGGCCATGATGTAGCGGTCCCGTGAACTGGATCCGATATCGTTGCGCTCGAGCGTGGTGGTGGCTGGTAGGACGATATCGGCGTGTCGGGCGGTTGCCGTCCACCACGGTTCATGTACGATGATTGTTTCTGGCTGCCGGAAGGCCTCAACGAGGCGGTTGATGTCCTGATGGTGATGAAAAGGGTTGCCACCGCACCAATAGATCATGCGCGTGTCGGGGTAGGTTCGCGTGCGCCCGTTGAATTCATAGCGCTCACCGGGATTAAGCAGCATATCGGCGATACGGGCGACGGGGATGAAGCTGCCGGTCGGGTTGGCGCCCGCGGACAAATTTGGCGCCGCGATGGGTTCGATTGGATTCCCTTGTCCTTGCATGCTGCCATACCCAAAGCCAAAGCCGCCGCCCGGCAGACCAACCTGTCCCAGCATTGCCGCCAATACCGCCGTCATCCAGAAGGTTTGCTCGCCGTGGTCGCCGCGCTGCAGGGAATAGCTGGTGGTGATCATTGTGCGGTTTGCCGCCATTCGACGGGCCAGGTCGCGAATGGAACCGATATCCACGCCCGTGATTGCCGCCGCCCAGGCAGCGTCCTTCGGTTGATCGTCATCCACGCCTGTTAAATAACGTTCGAACTGCTCGAAACCGATGCAGTAACGCGCCAAAAACGCTGGATCATGCAGATTTTCCGCAAGGAGCGTATGCGCCAGTCCCAGCATCAATGCGACATCTGAGTTCGGGCGCGGTGCGATCCATTGTGCGTCAAGGTAATCAGGTGTGTCGTCACGTAACGGCGTAATGTTGACCGTGTTTACGCCTGCCGCGCGAATACGGCGCAGCCATTTGTCCGTTGAATGCTCGCCGGCGCCTCCTGGTTCGACTTGCGTGTTTTTCGTTCCGACCCCGCCGAAGGACACCAAGAGTTGGGTATTTTCCGCGATATCGCGCCAGGAACTGACGCCACGTAGGGATTGGAGGTCGCCCAGGATATGCGGCAGGATGGCGAGCCCCGCCGCGATTGAGTAGCTGTGCACTTGTGCGGTGAAACCGCCATGGCAATTCAGGAAGCGTTGCAACTGTGTCTTGGCATGGTGAAAGCGCCCCGCGCTTGCCCAGCCATAGGAGCCGCCGAATATCGCCGTGTTGCCATGGTCTTGCTTGACCCGTTTCAGCTCTTCCGCGACGAGGTCCAAGGCCCGCTCCCAGGATACCGCAACGAATGGCTCACCGCCGCGTGCGCCGCGATTGCCGCCGGGGCCGCCTTCGAGCCAACCTTTTCGGATCATGGGTTCCGCCACGCGGCAATCATGATAGAGCGCCTCCGGCATTGCTTGCAGGATCGGTGTCGGGTTCGGATCGGCCTCGAATGGCTTAACACCAATAACGCGTCCATCGCGTACTTCGGCGGTAAAGGCACCCCAATGGGCGCTATGTCGAACTATTCCCATGTTTCCATCCATTTAGAGCTGGGGAAAATATTTCAAAACCACGAAGTGAAAGGATTTGAGATGATAACGGGTGGACTGCTCGATCGCAATTCGTCCCTCATATGGGGGATTAAAATATTTGCAATTCCGCCTTGAATAGCACTCAAGAGTGGACCAAACCGGAATGGCAATTCAGGTGATTGTGATGGTAAGTACGGTTGAGAATGATGACTTTTTCGCGGCCCGCGCGGCGTATCGTGAGCAGATAGAGTTTGGCAGCGAACAGAATACGGCCCTTAATTTAGCGACAATTGTCTATCAGCAAAGGCACCCCTGCGTCCCGGCTTGCAAGGCTCGGGAAATAGTGGGAAACGCCCTTGGCCTTCTTCAATAGATAGGGCACGGTAACATGAAAAAGTCCGTGCCGCCGTGACCAAGAAAAATCACACCGTCCTCGCCTTTGTGCCGCATATTCGCTTCGATGACATCCGTCTCGCCACGGACGCCTATGCCATTGAGCGTTCGCTTGGGCGCACATCGAATGTGGCGCTCAATTATGCCGCTGCTGTCTATGTGCAGCGCCATCCTCTTATACAAGCCGTTGATGCTCGCGCGCTGATCCGCGCTGCCCTGAGAGACGATATCTAGGAAAATAGGAGGCGCGGTAAACCCGATTCCAGCTTTGTCTCGGAATCCCATTTGGTGCTATTCTAAACAATCATTCTTTTGTCTAAACAATCATTTTCTTGACCGCGTGAGGCAAATGGCGTGAAACCAGCAAACTCCGTTCTATCGGGATACGGGACCACCGTATTTGAGGTCATGTCGCGTCTCGCGATGGAGCATCAGTCGATCAACCTTGGGCAGGGCTTTCCCGACGAAGATGGTCCCGAGGATGTCCGCCGGGCGGCCGCGGATGCACTCATGGCGGGACCAAATCAATACCCACCGATGCTCGGCTTACCTGAACTCCGGCAGGCGGTCGCGGCGCATGCGAAACATCACTACGGTCTCGACGTCGATTGGCAAAACGAAGTCATGGCCGCATCGGGCGCCACCGAGGTTTTGACCGGCTGCATGATGGGGCTCATCGAGCCGGGCGACGAAGTCGTGCTGATCGAGCCGTTGTACGATTGCTACTTGCCGATTATCCGCCGCGCCGGCGGGGTCCCGAAGATGGTGCGGGTCGAGCCGCCAAACTGGACCTTGCCACGGGCGGATCTGGAAGCGGCGTTTTCCGATCGCACTAAGCTGATACTGCTTAACAATCCGATGAACCCAGCTGCTAAAGTGTTCGCTGATGACGAATTGTCTTTCATCGCCGAACTGGTGATGCGGTACGACACCTACGCCGTGTGCGATGAAGTATACGAGCACATTGCATTCGACGGTCGTGGCCACACGCCACTGATTACGCTGCCGGGGATGCGTGACCGCTGCGTGCGCATCGGTTCCGCCGGAAAAACCTTTTCGCTGACCGGCTGGAAGGTCGGCTATGCGACCGCGGCCCCCGAACTCTTGGCGCCAATCGCCAAGGCGCATCAGTTCGTCACCTTCACGACCCCGCCCAATCTACAAAAGGCGGTCGCTTTTGGTCTTGGGAAAGACGATGCCTATTTCCGGGGCCTTTCGAACGATATGCAAGCCAAACGTGACCGCTTTGGCGCGGGTCTCTCGCGAATCGGTTTCGACGTTATCGACTGCCAGGGCACCTATTTTATCACCGCCGATTTCCGGCCGCTTGGTTTCGAGGGCGATGACGTCGAGTTTTGCCGTCATATTACGGTCGAAGCTGGCGTGACCGCTGTTCCCGTCAGCGCCTTTTACCTAGAAAACGGCCCCAGCCACTTCGTCCGTTTCTGCTTCTGCAAAAAGGACCAAGTGCTGGACGCGGCGATCGAGCGGCTTGAAGCGTTCTTTGGAAAGTCTTAGGCGGTCAATCCCTACGGCGCGGGACGCGTCACGGTGATGACGTTATCGCGGTAGGCTGGACGTTCCGAGAGCCTTGCGTGCCAAGCCTCGACGTTTGGATGCGACGGCCGTGACGGCGACCAGTTGATCCATCGATGCGCAAGAACGCCCGATGGAATATCCGCCATCGTTAGGTGATCGCCGCAGATGAAATCCTTATCCGCCAATTGCGCATCGAGGATATCGAACATTGGAATTGCTTGTTTGATCGCCGCGTCGATCGTGGCCTGGCTTCTTTCCGCTTCCGGTAGGCGCCAGAAATGGTTGAGATAGACACTATTGAACGGCGCGAGATTGAGCGAACTCCAATCCATCCATTTTTCCGCTTCCGCGCGGCCGCGCAGGGTGTCCGGACACATATCGCCCATGCTGTATTTTGCGCAGAGATAACGGACAACGGCGCCGGATTCCCAGAGCGTAAACCCATCTTCTTCTTCAAGCGTGGGCAGGCGGCCCATGGGGTTTTTTCTGCGATACTCCGGGTCATCATTGCCGCCGAATTCGCCGCCCCAATCGATGCGCTCATATTCGACGCCCAATTCATTAAGGCACCATAATGCCTTGATAACGTTCGAGCCGTCGTTGCGTCCCCAGATCTTGAGCATTCGCCATTCTCCCTGAATTAGATATCTCTTGGGCGCTACTGTAGCGCACGCCATCGCCGCGTCAGCAAAAAATTCGCCTGTCGGTTTAAGTTTGGAAATTCTGTCCCGTGACGTCGTGCGCATAGAGCCACAAATGCGCGTCGCGATGCGCGCCCAAACGTTCTTCGAGGTTTCCAATGTCGGCATTGTGGAAAAACTGGATATTGTCCCGCGACATTTGTTGCACCTTGGCGGTTCGGTCCCGGCGTAAATCTTCGTACCGTTTTAGTGCGGTGCTTAGCTCGTTTTGGTTCGCGGACAGACATTGGGCAAGCGTATAGGCATCCTCGATCGCCATGACCGCGCCTTGCGCCATGAAGGGCAGCATGGCATGGCACGCATCGCCCAACAGCGTAACCCGGCCCCTGGACCATTGTTCTAACGGATCGCGGTCGAATAGCCCCCAACGAAAACAGGTTTGCGCTTCTCGGATGAGGACATGTAGGTCTTCATGCCAGCCTTGAAAATCTTCCTCAAATTCGCGTTTGGCACCTTCGGTGGACCATGATTCCTCAATCCACTGATCTCGTTCGATTACACCGACACAATTGACGAGTTCGCCGCGCCGCAAATAGTAGTGCACGAAGTGGCCGCCGCGGCCGATCCAGTTCGAAGCGACAGGTCGAGCATGATTTGCCGGCAATTGAGATGTTGGGATAGTGGCCCGCCACGCGACGCAGCCTGTGAAACGGGGCTGGTCGGCGCCGAACATCCTTTCTCGTACAATCGAGTGAATACCGTCGCAACCGATCAGGATGTCGCCGTCGACTTCTGTCCCGGCTTCCGTTTTCACGACCACGCCGGAGTCGGGCTCATGGAAGTCGCTGACCTTTTCGCCAAGATGCATCGTTACCGCAGCGTCCGAGCTGCTCGTGGCGGCCGTTAATGCCTCGGAAAGAATGTCGTGAAGGTCGGCACGATGCAGGTGGTAGTAGGGGTAGCCAAACTTCTCGACGCTGGTATCCCCAAGGGGGCGCGTCGCCAATGTATCGCCGGATTCCCAGTGACGTATTTCACCGCGTTCCGGGGTAAACGCTGCGCCGCGTAGTTTCTCTTCCAACCCCAAATGATGCAGAACGCGGGCGCCGTTCGCGCTTATCTGAACGCCCGCGCCAACTTCGCCGAGCGCGCGGGCTTGCTCGAGAACACAAACTTCGAACCCCTCGCGAACCAGACAGTTCGCCAATGTGAGACCGCCCAGCCCGGCGCCGGCGATGACGATCTTCGTCATGGAATTCGGCATGGCATTCTGTAACGAGATCGAATGCTATACGGCTCTGCGTGCCTGTTGTGACGGTGAGTCAAGGAAATGCGGCATGACTTTTTCGGTAAACGTCATGAACGAGGAATGGCTAAGCGGCGCGCACATCAGATAGTCGAGATGCATTTCGACCTCCAACCGTTGCAACAAATCAATGACCCGCTCGGGTGTGCCCCAGATGATGGAATCTTCGAGATAACGGTCGATCGGATCTACTTCTTGTACCTTCCCATCGATCTCGACCGTCTTGACGGGGTTGGCCATGCCCTTTGATTCATTCTTATAAGTCGCAACGATCCATTTAGCGCCTTGCCGCGCGATTTGTTCCGCTTCGCTATCCGTGTCTGCTACGGCGATCAACCGGGCCATCGGTATTTCGCGATTCTCCGCGGAATGACCGTGCTCGACCAATGTTTTCAGGAAGTTGCTTCGGTGCTCTTCGATTTGCGCGAATTCAGCATGCGGGCCGAGCATGACCGTATATCCGCTTTCGCCGGCCCAATGGACTGAATCGGCTGAGCCGCCTGCAACCCAAACCGGCGGGTGCGGGTCCTGATGCGGCTTCGGCAGGACTTCGACATCGTCGAATTGCCAAAACTTACCGTTCCAAGTAAGGCGTTCGTTATTCCAGGCCGCGAGTACGATATCGACGGCTTCGCGAAAACGGTCCTTGCTCTCGGGAAATGGGACGCCAAAGGTCTTGAACTCGGTTGGGTCGAAGCCGCGTCCGGCGCCCCAATTCACCCGGCCTTCGCTTAATACGTCGAGCAGCGCGACTTCTTCGGCCAGGCGCAACGGATGATACATCGCGGCGAGGGAAACTGCTGTGCCGATACGAATATTCTTCGTTTTGTTCGCGACATGCATACCCATCAAGTGCACGGAGGGACAGACGCTGTAGTCGGTAAAGTGGTGTTCCGCCAACCACACCGCGTCATAACCCGATCTGTCCATGACATCGATGCGGTACATCGCGCGCTCATAGACGGTTTGCAGCGTATTGCGGCGTTGTGGCCAAGAGAAGAATTGCAGGACGCCAAACTTCATTATCACCCTCATGTTCAACATTATTGAATTGCATTCATTATACCTGTATCAAAAGCTTTCGTGTCAATAAATCCAATTCAGGTGTGAGGAGATTGTTCACGTTGGGTGGGAACGTACCTGTCGAAGGTAAGGGCATCCAATCGATTGATGTCGGTTTTCGTCTAATTGTATCGCTCCTGGAGGCCGGTCGGCCGATGCCGTTAAAGGATCTTGCCGCTGCCGCGGATATGTCTCCGAGCAAGGCTCATAATTACATCGTCAGTTTTCGACGGGTGAGAATGATCTCGCAAGATACCGAGACCGGCCATTACATGCTTGGTCCAATCGCGCTTGACCTTGGCCTTGTCTATTTGGCGCGGCGCGGGGGATTGAGCGTTGCCGAGCGTGCAATTCAGCTAATTCGTGAGCGGGGCAAGCTGAGCAGCGGATTGTTTGTATCGATTTGGTCTGAGAAAGGACCCGTTATCGTCGTGCGGGACGAGGGTGTTTCGGGCGTGCCTTACGATTTGCGTGTCGGGCATCACAGCTCTCCGGTCTACACCGCGACGGGAAGAATGTTTCTCGCGTATTTGCCGCGTTCGATTACCGCGCCGATCATTGCGGCGGCGGCGGGAGATACGGAGTCGCCGTGGGGCGGCAAGGCACATATTTTATCGAATGCGGAACTCGACACTGAACTTGCGACGATCCGGGATGATGGAATTGCTGTCGTAACGGACCTGCGAATTCCGGGCATGACCGGCATTACAGCGCCAGTGCTGGATCACCGCGATGGCCTGGATGCGGTTATTACGATGATCGGGGTTACTGGTTCCTTCGATATGCGACCGGACGGCGCCGTCGCGCAAGAGTTGCGCGAGGCGATAGCAATGGCGCGGCGCGTATAGTCCCCTTGCTATTCCGCCGCCTGTCGGGGCTGTCCGGTTGTTTTTAGCGCGGCGGCAAAAATATCAACGAACTCGTCGATTTCCGCTTCGCCCATTGGCGTTGACAAGGCGCAGAGGCCGGTTTCCGCAATCAAAACGCCGTTCGCGTGCATGAATTCAACGACTGTCGTCAGGGCTGCGCCTTGCGCCGCCGTGGCGCGGGCTGAGCGATAGTCCACCAACGGAACGTTCGTCATGTGAATGCGGAGTAGTGAACCACCGCCGGTAACCTGCCCGTCAACGCCAGCATCGGCAAAGGCACGGGTGATGCCTTCGCGGGCGCGGTCGCCTAACGCGTTCAGCCGATCGAATGCTTCTGGTGTTAGCAGTTCCATGGCCGCTGTACCCGCGACCATACTGATCGGGTTGGCGTTAAAGGTACCACCGTGCGGCGCAAGCGGCTTGCCTTGGCGTGGATCGAATACGGCCATGACATCGGTACTGCCTGCAACGGCACCGATCGGGAATCCGCCCCCAATTATCTTGGCGATCGTGGTAAGGTCGGGTGTCACGCCAAGGACACCCTGTGCGCCGTTATAGCCAAGCCGAAAGCTGATAACTTCGTCGAAGACGAGCAGCATGCCGGTGTCGTGTGTTACGCGACGTAGCATTTCGAGATATTCGGTCGTCGTAGGGATCAACCCGGCACGGTTTGGCATCGGGTCTATCAGGACGCAAGCCAGCTCATCTGCGTGCGCCCTCAGGATCCGTTCCGCTTCCTCCGGTTTGTTGAAGGGAACGACGATTACATCGTTCAGCACGCTCTTGGGTGTTCCGGCGGTATAGGCGACGGAGTTTGGGTCGGCGTTGCCCCAACTCTCCGGCGCGGAATCGAGACTGACCTCGGCGAAATCATAGCTGCCATGATAGGCGCCTTCGCATTTCGCGATCTTTGGCCGTCCGGTATGCGCACGCGCGGCCTTCAGCGCCATCATGACCGCTTCGGAGCCGGAATTGGTAAACCGGACTTTTTCGAACCCCGGTACGCGCTCGCACAAGAGTTCGGCCAGGACGATTTCTGTCTCCGTCGGCATGGCGAAGCAAGTTCCCAGTTCGAGTTGCCGGCGGACGGCCTCCCCAACAACAGGGTTCGCATGGCCATGAATCATCGAAGTGTAATTGTTGAGGAAATCAAGATACTGATTGCCATCTGCGTCGTTGACCCGGCATCCGCTACCGGAAACGGCATACATCGGATGCGGTGCGTGCCAGACGGTGGTTCGGGTGTTACCGCCCGGCATGACATCGAGCGCGCGGTTGAACAAGGCCTGGGATTGCGCGGATTTAGAAGTGCTCATGATGGTGCCTCTTTGATCTGATGCCGAATATCTGTTTGCGTCGCGATGCCAAGCCGCTGGCGGATAGCGGTACGCAATTGGTAGAGTACGCTTGAACCGGATTTCAGAACAAGGGTGGACGATGAGCGACGACGCAACGGGAATGCGCAAGGGGCTGACGAGTTATGGGGATGCAGGGTTTTCGCTGTATCTCCGCAAGGCCTTCATCAAGGCAATGGGCTATAGCGACGACGCGCTGGACCGCCCGATTGTCGGGATCGCCAACACCTTCAGCGGCTACAACGCCTGTCACCGCAATGCGCCGGAATTGGTCGAGGCGATCAAGCGCGGCGTCATGCTGAAGGGTGGATTGCCGGTCGAATTCCCAACAATCTCGGTCCACGAATCCTTCTCGCATCCGACCTCGATGTTCTTGCGCAACCTCATGGCGATGGATACCGAGGAAATGATCCGCGCCCAGCCGATGGACTCGGTCGTTATGATTGGCGGCTGCGACAAAACGGTGCCGGCGCAATTGATGGCGGCGGCCAGCGCAAACGTCCCCGCGATCTCCGTCGTGACCGGTCCGATGATGACCGGCAGCCACAAGGGCGAACGGCTCGGCGCCTGCACGGATTGCCGCCGCTATTGGGGCATGTTCCGGGCCGGCGAGATCGATGCCGACGAAATCGACGAGGTCGGCGGAAAATTGGCGCCGACGGCAGGCACCTGCATGGTCATGGGCACGGCCAGCACGATGGCCTGCATGACAGAAGCGCTGGGCATGATGATGCCGGGTGGCGCGGCCATCCCGGCGGTCGCGGCCGACCGGCTGCGGCATGCGGAGGCGGCGGGCGCGCGCGCCGTCGCCATGGCGGCGGACGGATTGACGCCGGAACAGGTCATGACACCAAAAGCGTTCGCAAATGCGTTCCGCGTGCTGTTGGCGATTGGCGGTTCGACCAACGGATTGGTGCATATGACCGCGGTTGCCGGGCGGCTCGGGATCGAAGTCGACCTTGAAGCGCTCGACCGCATGGGCGCGGAAACCCCCGTCCTTGTCGACCTGAAACCGTCGGGCCAGCACTATATGCAGGATTTGCAGAACGCAGGCGGCTTGATCACGGTGCTGCGCGAATTGAAACCGCTTCTGCATTTGGATTGCCTGACGGTAACCGGCCGAACACTCGGCGAGGAACTGGATGCAGCACCACCATCCTGGCCACAGGACGTTGTGCGGCCCCTAAACAATCCGCTCTACCCGCAGGGCGGCATTGCCGTACTGCGCGGCAATCTGGCGCCGGATGGGGCGATTGTGAAGCAATCCGCTGCCTCCGAGCGCTTGATGACCCATACCGGCCGCGCTGTCGTGTTCGAGAACCAAGAGGATTTGGCGAACCGTATTGACGATCCGGATCTCGAAGTAGGGCCGGACGATATCCTGGTGATGCAGAACGCCGGGCCCAAAGGCGCGCCGGGCATGCCGGAATCCGGCTACCTTCCCATTCCCAAGAAACTCGCGGAGGCGGGGGTCAAAGACATGCTGCGAATGTCCGATGCGAGGATGAGCGGTACGGCGTTCGGCTCCATCGTTCTGCACATCACACCGGAGTCGGCGATGGGCGGACCGCTGGGACTCGTCCGCACCGGCGATTCCATCAAGCTCGACGTGCCGAACCGGCGCCTCGATTTGCTGGTCGACGATGATGAGCTGGAACGCCGCCGCGCCGCTTGGACGCCACCGCCGCCGCATGAGGGGTCGGACCGCGGCTATCTGAAACTCTATCTCGACCACGTTCAGCAAGCCGGCGAAGGGGCCGATTTCGATTTTCTCGCGAAGGCGTCGGACGGTCGCAAGACACCGGTTTAGCAACCCCAAGGACGAAGGGAGAAGAGCGATGCCTAATCCCGATGATCTGTTCAATCCCACTCACTACACGCGCGTTCGCGAACTGGCGGCGCGCGCCGTGCCCTTACCGAATTGGTGTTACACGAGCCCCGAATTCTACCAGCGCGAGGTTGAGCGGATCTTCATGAAGGTTTGGAACTATGCCGGGCACGACAGCCAGATTCCGGAGCCGGGCGACTATTTTACGATTGAAGTCACGGGCGCGCCGGTGATCGTTATCCGTGGCGACGATGGCGAAATCCGGGCGTTTCACAATTCCTGCCGGCATCGCGGTTCGCGGGTCGCCTGGGATGAGGGAAATTGCAAGAACCTGACCTGTCCCTATCACAACTGGACTTATGCACGGAATGGCGCGTTGATCGCCACGCCGTTGATCGATGAAGACGCCGATTTCAACCACACCGACTATCCGCTATTGCCGGTAACGTTGGATCGTTGGGCCGGGTTTCTGTTCGTCAATTTTGATCCGGAGTGCGCGCCGCTCGCCGATTATCTGGGCGACCTACCGGAAAACTGCGCGCCCTATGGACCGGAAACCTTGGTATGCGCGCGCCGCAAATCCTATTCGGTGGAAGGCAATTGGAAGCTCTACTTCGAAAACTACAACGACTCGCTGCATATCCCCTTCGTGCATCAAGGGACGTTGGCGAAACAGAAAGTCAAGGGACGGGCCCGCGCGACGCATGAGGAAACCAACGGGTCCTACATCACCCATTTCACCAAGCATGAAGGCAGCCGGGGCCTGCTAACCGGCGAGACGGGGTTCCCGCCCATCGAAACGCTGACAGGCCGATACGAAACAGGCACCTACTATCCCTGTCTGTATCCCACCGTTCTGTTCGGCTGGACAATCGACTGCCTATGGATTTTCGAAATTCGCCCGACCGGACCGGAAACAATGGATCTTGTCGCCAGCTCCTTCTTCCCGAAGGACCGCTTCGAGCGGCCTGATTTCGAGGAACTCGCCGCGCGCTACTACGCCCGCGTCGACACAATTCTGCCGGAGGACAACGAGGCCGTCGGCTGGCAGCAGCAAGGATTGCGTGCGCCCGTCAACGCGGCGTCGAAATTTACCCACATGGAAACGCTGTGCCACGCATTCGACAATTGGGTGCTGGATCAAGTGCTGGATGATTAACGCGAGATTCAACGGATGGTAATCCCGTTGCACGATATGATCTCTCCAACCTCAGTTGTTGTGAAGTTTTTTTCGCAAATTGCGCTTGGTGTGCGAACAGTTGTCGCCTTGCGCCGGACACAGCCGCATGTCTAATGTCGCAACAATTACAAGCCACCATAGGGAAAGCATGCCATGTCGGAACGGGTAAAAATGTTATCGATCGAGGATTCGATCGCCGCTGCGCGCAAAGTCGGCATTCGCGAGTCGATGGCGTCGGTCAACGCCTACCGCATGCTGCTCAACAATCCACAGTTGGCGGCGGGTGTGAACGCGCTTCTGACGACGCTACTGTTCACCAACAAGACTATCGACGTGCGCCTGCGTGAGCTCCTGATCATGCGCATTGGATGGGTCACCGGTTCGACCTATGAGTGGACCCAGCATTGGCGCTTTGCGGAAGCAGTCGGTCTTCCGCCGGAAGATGTGGTCGCGGTGCAGGACTGGCGCAATTCAGACCGCTTCGGCCCCGCTGACCGCGCCGTGCTCGCCGCGGTGGACGATACGCTGGAACAGGGCAAGATATCTGATGAGGTCTGGCGCGATTGCGCGGCACATGTCGGCGGCCCGGCTGAACTGGTTGAGATGGTCGTCGCGATTGGCAATTGGACGATGTTTTCACAATTGCTGCGCAGTCTTGAAATCCCGCTGGAGGACGGTGTCGAAGCGTGGCCGCCGGATGGGCGGAAGCCCGACAACGCCGGTTAAGTTTCAGTCGGCATCATCGCCATTTTAGGGGCCACGGTACTTCCAAGTCGGTCAAGCGGTGATCGACGCCGAGATGGTGCGACACCGTTGCCGGAGAAGATTGGGCCGCTAGTTCTTTTCTGAGAATTGCGATGGCTTCGTCGAAATCCGCCGAATCGATCGGCGGCGGATGGCCGAAGCGAAGTTCATACTTGGCCCAAAGTCGATCTAATGTCGCTGCCTGTAACAAACTCATCGTAATCACTCCTATACGTTCGACGTTCAGAAATGATGCGGATTCACTTGATGTTTAAACGACTGCTATCCTGACTTTTCCCTTATGCTCCTGTACGCACCTAACCAATACGTAAAATTGTAACACCGTTTGGAATTAAGAAGTAAAATTATTGGCGATGTCTAGAACACGCCGTTAATCGAGTTCATGTAGGAACGATAAAAGCAATTCACTCACCACTTCGGGCTGTTCCTGCTGGACCCAATGGCCTGCGCCGTCGATCAGATGACAACCGCGCATATCCGTGCACGCTTCGTTTTGCATCTTCTCCAACCCGCCTGGACTCTGCCGGATGCCCCAGTCGCTGGCACCGCCGATAAACCAGGACGGGACATCGATTGTCGCGCGGGAATACAGTTTGAGTTCTGCGCTGTGGTCCTCGGTTGTTCGGCACCGGTACCAGTTGAGACCGCCTTGGAACCCGGTCCGTTCGAATTCGCTGCTGTAAACGTTTAGCTCATCCTCCGTCAGCCATGTGCAATTCGCGATTTCGACCGATGACGGCATGGCGGGCGCCACCGACTCCGCCATGTTTTCCTTTAAATCCATGATGTAATAGGTCGGCATTTTCGCCAGTTCGGTGGCGGCCCATGTTTCCAGCGGCTGGGGGTTATTACCGGCCCAGTCGGCACTTTTATAGTGATAATAGGCCCGTAAAAAGTCGTGAAGGCCTTGTGGACAGTAACGCATATCGGTGTCTGCATCGCGGGTCGAATAGTACCATTGGTAATGCTTGCGGGGCCGGCTTAGCGCCGCGAGCTCAGCATGGATATCGGGGATTGTCGTCGTGGTGTGAGATAATTCGTCCGCGGTATCGAAGGGCAATGCCGGTGGTCCGGAAAACGGCGCGCTCATCAGCGTCATGGCGCGAAATACGTCCGGTCGGGCAAGCGCGCAATAAGTCGCCACGGTGGCGCCGAAATCATGCCCGACGACGGCAGCCACATCCCGATACCCAAGCGCTGAAACCAGCGCCAGCGTGTCGCGCACCAAATTAAGGAAACGAAACGAGGCAATGTCGCCGTCGTAGTCGCCATCCCAGCCCGTGGTGCGCCCGTAACCACGTTGGTCCGGCGCGACGACATGATAGCCCGCTGCCGCCAGCGCCGGCATGACCTTGCGCCAACTATAGGCGAGTTCGGGAAACCCATGCAGGAGCAGGGCGCAAGGGCGGTCGCCGGCCTCATAGCCGGACTCCAGCACATGCATCCGAAGACCATTGATCCCTTCGACGATGCGCGACCGGATACCGGGTGGCAAGATGCTGTGGCTATAAGGTTCGGTCATACTCACATTGGTCTCCCTTGGTATGTATTTGCATAGAGATGAACCGTCGGCGGCTCCACCCCCACCCTAGCCCTCCCCATCCAAGAGGGAGGGAAACGAAATTTGAAACTCTCATATTTAATCCCTTCCCCCCTTGTGGGGGAAGGTTAGGATGGGGGGTGAAAGCGAATTTCGACTGATAAGATTTAGAATAAGGCCGCAGAGATACGGTTGAACGCGAAGGAGCCTTTATAGTGACCATCATTAACGCGGATCGTGCGCCTTATTCGCCGATCACCACGC
>JAJFJC010000283.1 GCA_021774385.1 Alphaproteobacteria bacterium | reverse complement strand
ATGAGCCGGGGCGAAGCTAGGGTCACGATCGACCGCCTGATGTAGGAATTGAAGCGCCTCCGCGCGGCCCGCAGCGGTAAATTCCAAATTGAGTGTCATCGCGCGTTGGAACAAACCCCAGACATCGAGATTTTCGGGTTTTTTCCGAAGCACGCGTTGCCTCTCCACCTCATCGACTTCCGGCGCGATCGCCGCGACGATTGCTTCCGTGACTTCGTCTTGGACCTCGAAAATGTCTTCAATTTTACGATCGTAGCGCTCCGCCCATAAGTGATTGCCGGTCGCCGCATCGATTAATTGTCCCGTAATCCGTATTCGGTTGCCGCTCTGCCGCACACTTCCTTCCAGGATGTAGCGAACGCCCAAGTCACGCGCGACCTCGCGCACATCGGGCGATTTGTCCTTGTAGGCAAAAGTTGAATTGCGAGCGATTACGAACAGCGAGCGAAACCGGGAGAGGCCCGTGATAATGTCTTCCGTCATGCCATCGGCAAAGTATTCCTGCTCGGAGTCGCCAGAAAGATTGTCGAACGGTAACACAGCAATGGATGGCTTGTCCGGCCGCGCGAGTTGGGTGTCCGACACAGGCGCATTTGAGAGTGTTTGCGTCAACGACCACATCCAAGTCCGCACCGGCTCCGCAATATTTTTTAAGTCTTTCTCGCCAGCATCCTCGAATGGAAGTTCCAACCGACCGCGAAGCTCGCGATGCGCACCATCGGAGATCGCCACGCCGTTTGGGTCAGCAATTTCCTGTAATCGTGCTGCGATGTTTACGCCATCGCCGAATATATCGCCGCCCTCGACAACGATGTCGCCTGTATTGACACCGATCCGCAACGCGATACGCCGATCATCAGCCACATGCGCGGACCGCTCAGGCATGGCCTCCTGGATCTCGACCGCAGCCGCAACAGCGTCCACGACGCTTGCGAACTCGGCCAGCAATCCATCGCCCATCAACTTGACTACGCGGCCGCGATTGCGCGTCAGTGTAGGTTCGACCAAATCTTTTAAGAGCGCTCGCAACGCGGTTAGCGTGCCAGCTTCGTCCGCACCGATTAGGCGCGAATAGCCAACAACATCCGCCGCCAATATCGCTGCAAGCCTGCGCTCCACCGATCTCCCCAATCAAAGGCGCTGCTACGTTGACCTGATGCTACAGGACGAAGTTGATAATACCCAGCGTCGGTAACGCGCGACTTCCGCACTGGGTCAAACTCGGTCTGATCTTGCCCCATTTTAGTGGACAGTTCAAAAAGATCCGGTTGCTTTCTCTTCAAAGTCATCCGGACTGATATTGCCAAGGTAACCATGGCGTCGTTTTCGATTGTAAAAAAATTTAGGAGCAAAGTAAGAGGTGTGACAGTTGAGCCAGATAGTGATGCTACACCCTCCGGGTTTTGGCGCCGGCTATTCTTGCTACGAGTTCGCGGCGGGTGAAGCGAGCGGCGCGCGATAGCAACATCGACGGCGCAAGCCGCCAGAACTGGCCGATAAAGGCCGGTTAACGCCGCATTCCGCCGGTTTTGGCGGATTAGTGACTTCTTCGCTGGACTTCGCCCGCATTAACCAAAATGTTGCGGAATTTCTACCGTGGCATCGGTTCAATCCGAGAAAGTAAACGCCGGAACCAACCGTTAACCATTTATAATTAAACACTTCTTCACCTTCATGCCTTAGCCTCCTTCGTTAATAGCGGCACGCGCGCCAACTCGTAACGACCCGTGGAGATAAGGAACCCCGATGCTTGCCCACCAGTCTCAAGCCCGCGAAACCCGGCAACCGGCCCCCGCCGCCCGTACCCTCTACGACCGTCTCGGCGGCCGGCCCTGCTTGGAGCGCGTCCACCGGCGCCTGTATGACAAGATCTTCAACCACCCCGTCCTGGGCGCGTTCTTCGCCGGCAAGAACCGTAAGCACCAGGAAGACCAGCAAAGCGACTTCATGGCCGACCAGTTCGGCGGGCCGAGACTGTATGGTGGGCGGATGCCGCGCGATGCGCATCAGCACATGTTCATCACCGACGAACATTTCGAACTGCGCTTCAAGATCCTTGAGGAATCGCTCAACCAGTGCGCCGTCCCACCGGACCTCCGCGACCGCTGGCTGGCCATCGACCGGGAATTCAAGAGCCATATCGTCAAGAAAAGCGTCGATGATTGCGTCAAGCGCTACAAGACCGACACGATCCTCACCGCGCCGTAACTTCGCCGCCCCCTAAAACGGTACCGCCAGTTCATCCGGCAGATAGAACCCGGCGCGTTTCAGATGCCGCGGCATGTCGGGCGGGAACGGCGTGCGGCGGTGCATCACCGACGTATTGTCCCACATCACCAAATCGCCTTCCGTCCAGACATGGCGGTAGACATGCGCGGGTTGGGTGGCGTGCGCGGTAAGCGCCGCCATCAGGCTTGCGCTCTCTTCTTCCGGCAGATCGCCGATCGACGCCATGTGCAGCGGGCTCAGATAGACCGCCTTGCGGCCCAAATACGGGTGGGTGCGGATGATGGGATGGGTGCAATCGGGAATCTGCGCGCGTTCCTCTTCCGTCAGTGGCGTCTCCCGGACCTTGGGCCGCGGCTCAGCGGAATACACCGCCGTCACCCCTTCGATACGCAATTTCAACGCGTCCGGCATGCTGGCATAAGCCCCGGCCAGATCGGTGAAATGGGTCTCGCCGCCTTCCCTGGGCGCCACCACGCCATAAAGCATCGTCGCGAAGACCGGCTTCGGCGTATAGCTCTGATCGGTGTGCCAATCGAGATCGTGCACCGTGCGGCGTTCCGCATCCGGCAGGTTCGAAAGCTCCATCACCTCCTTGCGCTTGGCGGAGAGCAACGAGGATTGCGCATGAACGAAGAGCGGCCCGAACCGCTCAGCGAAACCGACCAGCGTATCGTCGTCGAGCGTCTGATCCTTGAACACCACCACCCGGTGCTCCATCCACAACGCCCTGATCTTCTCAAACAAGCCATCATCGAGCGGCTTGGAAAGATCAAGGCCGCGTATCTCAAGCGTGAAGTCGTTCGCCAACAGTTTGGTGTCCATCCCGGTGCCGCTCCTTTTTTGGGGCACTAGCCTTTCATATTCCGCGCCCGTTCTCAAATTCTCTGGCGAGGCCGCTAAATCGCGCTTCGCTGCGCGTTTGGGGCCATGCGACAATACGCCAGGAGACCGGCAACACAAAAACCTACGATTTAGGGGATTCGGTAACATAAGCGCCGGCGGTGAAGTCTGCTTACAGCCGATCTATGCCTGCTTTGCCCTCAAACACAGACATGCCGTGCGATACCGCGCTTTGGTAATAGTTGACCCATAACGGTCATCAGGCTTTGCGTTGAGCGCCAACAAATCTGCCTCTCGCTTAACAGGGAGTAAGGTGAAACATGCCTCCCAGAACATTGCCGATACCGTTCAATACGGCAGTCGTAATCCGCGCCTTGTTAACCGCGATATCTACTAAAAATACAGCAATCACTGACAAAACAGCAGGATATGCCCAACCCCAATATGAGCTATATATTATCGTCATCACCCAGTCCTGACCGAAAACATACCAAATGACAGCAATGAGTGTTGCGGTAGACAGTGCGATGGAAAAGGGCAAGAGATGCGCCGCCGCATTAGCGCGAAAGATTGAAAGCAAAAAGGCGGACAAAAGGGCGATAAAACTGCTGCCCGAAAAGATTTTCAAATCATTGCGCAGTTTACCCATGATCGTATCATATTCGCCTTTGATGAGGCTCTTCATACGATTAAGAGCAAGGCCGTGGCGCGTGATGGTCGCCTCGTAGAATTCAGTAACAGCCTTTGCGACTTCGTCGCGCCGCTCACAGTCCAGTTTGCAAGCTGCCGCCAGTACGTCAGCGACGAAGTCCGTTGCGCCGGTATCAAGGCTGTCGCGCAGTGTCTGAATTTTTCCCTCAAGGCTTTCGGAGAAAATACCCGCAACTTCTGTAGCCTTGTTCGCTGTTTTTGACTGCGCGGCCTTGCTGAACTGCTCGTCAACTTTCGCTTTCACTTTGGTAATCGCAAAACTGCGCGTTCTTTGATCAAAATCCTTTGGAGCCACAACAACATAGAGAAAGAATGCAATGAACGCCGCAGTGCCCAAAGCAGTCAAAACAATATTGGCGGTGCGGACCCTAATCAGAGTGTTTGACAAATAAGGGCCCTCGATCATTTCGCATTCTAGGAATATAGATTGAGACAATTGTAGACGGCAACCAGTGGATGCGGGTGAAATGGCTGAGCCGCGAAAGCGATAGCGGTATCGAAAAGACAAACCGTGGAGTCTGTTCCTGGCTATTCGCGTCGGTTTGGCCTGCCGTGATTTCCTTCCGCTTAACCCTCAGCATGCGGCATTACGTCGGTGATGTCGGCTTTCAGCCAAATTCCGTCTGCTTGTCTCCCAGGTTCGGGCGTGCCGGCACGGAGGCGATTCCGTTGCTAATGGCCCACAACGGAAGTGGACGATGTGGATTTCGGTCTATAAGAATTGTCTTGCTGGAGCCGTATATCGCAAGCGATCAGATATATCTCCGGTGAACCCAAAGGCCTGGAAAGGAGTTCGTCTAACTCCTTATGCGGATCACGAAGAAAGACCTGGCGATACCAAAGCGCGTTTGACAATCTGTTGCTAAGCATCGTGGTTAGCGCGGTCTTGGGTGCGCGACCTGCTAATGCTGCCTCTCTTGGCCGGCCAAGTTTCGGTGGTTCTCTAACCACTACTGGGTCATCGAATAGAACTGGATTTGGCTCTTCTAGTATGTCTGGATTAAAGTGATGCCGAACGATGGTCGTGGTAAGAGAAGGATACTGAACGAGGGCAATGTCACGCTGGCTGTAATATTATCGGTTGCATTCTTAGGTCTATTGATCTTAGAGGACTTCGATATCAAAACGGTGGCCATTGACTTTGTCCTAGCGATTATTGGTGCTGGAATATTCAGTTGGATTTATTTTAGATTTATAAATCGGAGGCAAAAGTAAAAAATACATATGAGGATGAAACACCAAATGATAAATAGAAGATTGGTAGATTTGTTACCCAATGCGGCTAAACTTGCCAGTTGCTATTCCGGAGACCGCTTAATGTCGCCTTGTGGCTAAAAAGCGAACTCACGGCGTTCCGGACCGACTTCTGCTCTACCCATAACAACCGACATGCGGGCGGCGATGTTAGCTTTCAGCGGATTTACGCCCGGTTATCCCGCAAGTTCAGAAGTGACCGACGGTGCCCGCTGACGGGAATTTATGACCCAACTCGGAAGTCAGCAATGATAAGCCAGATTGCGATGATCGCATAATTCACCACGGTTTCTCACCCACTCAGACGCAACAATTACAACGTTTAACGGACAGAGGATAAGTGGGCGAAATCGTTCCTTTTGCATCATTGTAGCTAGATGGCCGTTGGCAGCCAGCCTCATGGCCTGGCGCTTTGGCTTGGATTCCGGAAAAGATGGAGTGATAATTCGCCTTCCGGAAAATGCGTGGGCTGAGATCAATGTTCGACACATGATGAATTAACGACGCAACATTAGGGTGGGGCGCAAGCATCCTCGAGATTGCACTGCGCTAGAGGGCCAATGCGTACCGGGTCTGATTTTAGGGTGCCGTGGTTGGCAAGAAGAGGTACGTTCAGGATGGCTATTCTAAAGTTTGTATTGCGGCATCCGATTTTGACGTTGGCTGTTTTAATATCAGTGTATGCCGGACTGTCCGCACTGGTGCCGAAACCCAGCTTGTCCGACTATGGGGTAACTGGACAACAATTATCCAACTTAGGCATGACACTGGATGGCCTGGATATCCTGAAAGATAAAACCAAACCCGGCTATTTTGAACCCATGTTCATGGTTCCGGAAGGCCCCGCACGGATGTATCTCGGACATTTAGAATTCAGTGCCTTGGGCGGACACTGGATTCTCAAGGATATGAAGTACGATTGTTATTATTTGGACGAAAAAGACACAAAAAAATTCACATCCAGCCTTATAATCGACATGTCCAAATATAAAGGCGCAGCGCCCTACTATACAGGAAGTGTAGAAGCACCGTCTGGTATAACTCCAAAATCGTAAGCGTTTGGAGAACCCGCCC
>JAJFJC010000282.1 GCA_021774385.1 Alphaproteobacteria bacterium | reverse complement strand
CACTAGGCCACCACCTCATCAAACCGGATTCATGTTCACAGTGGGGGGCGTCTAACGCAACCGAAACAATTGTCGTCTCGTCCCCCGTATCGTGTGTGTGGCCACGGCCTTGACCAAGGAAGCGCTGCCAAAATCCGCGACCGCATACAGGACCTCACGCGGCTGCCAAACGAATCCAGCGCGTACGACCGCACTACGAGTTCGTCGTCGCAGAGGACGGTCCGATGACCGCGCTGCGCGTCGAAGTCGAAGCCAATGCGGCGATGGACGACAATGCCCGCACCGCCAAAGCCGCCGAGGTTCAGCACCACATCAAATCCATCGTCGGCGTGACCTGCGAGGTTGAGGTCATGGACGTCGGCGCGGTGCCCCGCTCGGAAGGTAAGGCGGTTCGGGTTCAGGATTTGCGGATGTAAGGGCTCGCACATGGCGACTTAGACACCACCAATGTCGGGTTCTACGAAGCCATTGTGCTCGTCTTCGGGTTTCTCGGTCGGATCGCGATCGCTGGCGAATCTCGTCCGTCGTTAATAGACCTTAGGCTTTCGCGACGGCTCTTTCTTTTTCCGTGAGGTCGCTTTTCCGGCCTTGGCGAGATCGGCTTCTTCCTTCTCCGCCGCCTCTTTCGCGAGCCTCAGCCCCCGCAGCTCCGCGTTATGCGCCGCGCTTTTCCGCCGCGCCTTTTCCCGATCGTGTAGCGCCTTCTTGGTCTTCTTTTCACTTTCAGCGAATAATAGGTCAGCCTTTGATCTTGCCGTGTTCGCCATCTCTAAGTTCCTCCGCGCTAATTCGAGAAAGTTCGCGTTTTTTTGCCCTGAACGCAGGCCAAGCTTCACGCGAAACGGGTGCACAAACCTGACGCGAACGTGGGACATCGCGCTATCAAAATTGTTCTCGAGGCTTTAGATGCTAGCGACGACTCTTTCACCGTTCGGTCAGCTGACGTCCGTCTGCCGCCGAAACCGGAAGCTGAGCCCTGTGGCGACCGCCCTCAATGCGATTGGGAGCGGCGCCCTGCCTAGCGGTTAGTCAAGGGCGGTTAGGTTCTCAGCTGAAGATTTGCCGTTTTGTCCAGGCTGAAGTTCATATGAAACCTTCTGCCCTTCGCGAAGCGAACTTAGTCCAGCGCGCTCAACGGCTGAAATATGAACAAACGCGTCATTCGAACCGTCTTCGGGCTCAATGAATCCGAAACCCTTGGCCGGGTTAAACCATTTTACAGTACCAGTAGTCATAGTTAGTTCCTCTAACACATAAATTGATTCCGCACCTCACGGTATGTGATAGGCGATCAATTTAACGCTTACATTGTCAGGAGATAACTAAGCTAAACGGCGTACCGACTATTCAATCAACACAAAACAAATGCAACACGCGATTAAGGTATGTAAATAAATTAGCGGAAAAGTCAATTGTTAAAATTCTTTAAAAAATTTAGGGCTCAAATAAATGAGTACAAAATATCATATATATTCAAATAAAATTTAATTATCATCATAATATCAATAAGTTAATTAGCATCACTTCATGCCTCCCGATTCAATAATATTTTGATTTTCAATGTCTAGGAATAACAAAAGAAAAGCACATATCTGTGAATTCCAGTAAAATATCGTTTATTCTTGCTATTTATACTCATTCAATCCCTAATATAAACTCTCGTATGAAATTTAGATAAAATAGAAATTCTATACTTCCGCGCAAAGTTGATCCTGCGGAAGTAAATTCTATTTTCCGATACATCTTGCACTAAAATTACAACTGAAAATTGGAATGAAATATTATGTCCAAAATCGGATTGTCGATGGGTTGGGTTGGGTCGTGACCAGCGGGTGTGCCCATGCATCAGCGATGGAAATGTCGAAACAAACGGTCAGGGATCAACTCGTTCCGATTTGCATACATCAATTAATGGCGCAGGCCGATAGTACGAGAAAGCTTGAAAAATTGCGCGGCTTGCAAGAGTGGGAAAGAGAATCCTTCGTCGACGGTGAGCGCTGGGCTACGATACCCGGGAATGATTCATCCGTATCCGGCGTTGCCCGGCAGTGATCTGCATAACTTTTGAAGGTTGCTTCGTAAAATCCATAATGGCCGTTTATAGGATGATAAGGCGAGCCTTCAAGTCAGCCGCCCTCCGACGCGCCGCGAAATGCTATAACAACGGCGTAACAGCCGGGATTATCGTCACACATCGGGACCAGCGAACCGGTCGGTACTCTTGGGAATATGATAGTGCGATGCAAGCGGAAATTTGACAACATTCGATGCCGCACGTGAATGGATCGACAACACCGCGAAACGAGGAATTCAAAGATATGAGCGCAATAGAACGAGGCTCGAAGCATCTCTGCTCAAATTGTTCGACCAAATATTATGACTTAATGTCGGCGGATGTGGCCTGTCCGAAATGCGGCACGAAGCCGCCTGCGCCAAAAGTGCGGCGACCGTCGCCAATGAAAAAGCCCGCCCGCGCGACATTCTCGCGATACCGATAAAGCACATAACCGCTTTGCCGCGGCGGCGAACGAACCCCGACGCCCTTATCCGAACAACGGCAAAAGTTGGCGCGAAACAAGGGAAGTAACCCATGCGTAGTTTTTTGCGGCCACGCGCCGTATTCATTCTCTCTTTGTTTATATTCTCACTTTTGACGGTTGTATTGGGCGAACGCGGCGCCCGTGGCGACTCAGGGCCGATCCCGGACAACGCTCGCGCAAAAGGCTATGGAACCGGATGGGAGTGCAAACGTGGCTATCTGCTAACTGACGGTGCCTGCGCCGCGGTCGAAGTACCAACGAATGCCTATGCGACAACTACGTCTTTTGGGCGCGGCTGGACTTGCGCGCGCGGCTATCGTTTGGATGGCGACGCCTGCATGGCCATCAAAATCCCGCCAAACGCATATCTGACTCCGACCGGCGATAGCTGGAAATGCAGCCGAGCATATCGAAAAATTCGCACAGGCTGTGTAGCCGTCGAAGTACCTACGAACGGGTACCTGGCTGACTCCGCATTCGGGCTGGGATGGAAATGCGAACGCGGATATCGCACGGTCGGCAAGCTTTGCGAGGCGGTTAAGGTTCCTTCGAATGGGTATCTCATGGAAGCGTCGCACGGACCGGGATGGAAGTGCGAACGCGGATATCACGCCGTCGGCGAGACCTGTGCTGTGTTGGCGTTACCGAAGCACACACATCTAGACTATTCCGGAAACAACTGGAATTGCGACAAACCCTACCGGAAGCAACGTGATAAGTGCGTGTTGTTCTAGAGCAGCGCATTTTATAATGGGGCGCAATGTAAACAAGGGTTACGTCTGAATAGCCCTCAAGCCTTCACACCAACGCTTTCCGCGGCCTCGACGATAGCGGCCCACACTCCGTCGCCGATCACGATGCCGTCACCCGCTGCGTCCCGCGCCAGGGTGGTTTCGCGCTCGCCGGGCATTATCACCTTGTCGAAGCCTGCCGCCGTTTTCGAGCCACGCACTTCCTCGACGAAGGATTGGGCGCGTTTTTCATAGGTTGCCATCGGCTGGAAGGCATCAGCGCGGATTAGGATCATGAGCCAGTTATATTCCACGCAATCTCCGAGCATGGCGTCGCCCATCAACTCGGCGATGATGCCAAGGCCGCTGCCTTTCGGCCCCGCCGCCGGTAGCAATGCGCCACCATCGTAATAGTCTTCCGGGTTCTGGGTCGGGTTGCCGTCGCGGTCGATAACAGCGTCGGGCGGCAAGGTTTCACCATTGGCGCGGGCGACCGCCACCTTACCGGTGGCCACGGCGGAGGTGGCGAAATCGCAGACCACCGGATCGTCGGGGAAACCCGGCAAGCCAAGCGTATAGGGATTGGTGCTCATCACCGGCTCGACGCCGCCAAACGGCACCACATTGCCCCACAGCCGCCGGCCGCCGCCGCCGAAGCTGATCGCCAAGAATCCGGCCGCCGCCGCCTGTTCGGCATAGGCGCCCATGCGCCCGGAGTGACCGCAATTGACGACCCCGGCCGCGGCCAGGCCCCGTTCCCGCGCCGTTTCGATCAATGCCTCGGTGGCCCGGGCCATGGCGACAATCCCGATACCGCCGGCGCCGTCGACATGCAGGAGCCCGTCCCGCACGGCTTTCACGACAGGTTCCGCCTTCGGATCGATCACGTCCTTGGCGGCTTCGCCAAGATAGAGACCGAGGCGGTTGACGCCATGCGACGACACACCTTTTATTTCGGCATCCACGAGGTGCCGTGACACGATATCGGCATTGGCAGCCGAGAACCCACCGGCGGCGAGGCTATCGCGGATCAGCGCGGTCAGATTTTCGGGCGGCATCGGCTCGGTGGGCATGGCTTTCGTTCCTAACAAAACTGGAAAATCAATTTAGGCGGCAAGGTGCCCACCGGTACGTATGAAACGACGCTAGCCCCGCGCTGCGATAAGCGCGAGGGTCCGGGCCATCTCGTTCGTCAGAACGACGAGCCCTTCATCGACACCCTGCCCCGGCTTGTTCATCAGAAAGTCAGCCTGACAGGCCAGCGCGACATGGGCGGACAGGCGGGCAGACTGGTCGGTTTCGTTAGCCGAGCCTCCCATATAAACGCCGGCGCCCGCACGACGGCAATAGAGCAGCGCTTCGATCGAGTTGCCGATACCGCCAAGGTCCGGCGCCTTGACCTGCAGATAGTCGGCGGCTTGCGCATCAGCAAAGGCTTGGATGTCATCCAAGGTGTTGCACCATTCGTCGGCGACCAGTTTGACGACGCTGCCCAGTTTGCCCAGCGCCGCGCGCAGATCGCGAAAGGCGTCGATCTGGCCCTGGCGGCTGTCGGCGATCATCGGGGTTTCGAGATAGAGTTCGTAGGGTGCCGCCGCTTCCGCGACCTTAGCGACATAGTCCGCCATTGCCGGCATGTCGAAATCGAACAATTCACCGATGGTGCCGTAGACGTCGAGATGGATCGCCGGCTTGTAATCCGGCGCGCCGGTTCGCTGCACTAATTGCGAGACCCAGGCGGCATAGTCGATGAGCTTATGCCCACCCGGCCCGAGGTCGGTTTCCACATTCGCAAACGACCCGTGCGGCATGATGTCGACGCGTTTCATGATCATCTTCTCGACCATGAATTCCTGTGGCGTCGGGCACATGCCGAGAATCGGGATCGGCGCGCTGGCAACCGTCGCGTCATACTCCCTCGCAACGACCTCAGCGACCGTGCAGCGGTGTGCCAAGGATGCGGCGTGCAATAGCGCCTGCGAAATTCCATAGCGAAGAGCGGTATGCAGCGCCTTATCATTGGCTTGGAATGACTCGATTTCCGAGGCAAGCGGCCGGAAGGTGTCACAGTCCCGCCCCACCAGCAGGTCGCGTACCGCACCCTCGACGACGCCGCGATGTTCTTCCGCCTTGAACAGCGGATCGCGCCCCGCCGCGCCGGTGAAGATCACATCGATGCAATCGCCATAGGCAACCTGCCCGTCCTCAAGCAGCAACATCACCGACAGCGCCTCTCCCGCCTGAATCACTTGCGTGAAACCGGGCGTGACCGGCGGGTCGATATAACCAAAACCTTCCTGCCGCGCACCGCCCCGCACGGCGGCAAGGTCCTTGTTGAAATAGCCGCTACGCCCGGGTGCACAGAGCAGGTCGGTGATCTTCATCCGGCGTTCTCCAAACAATATTGCGCCACCTCGGCATGGGTCGCGAACCAAACGCCTTCATGCGAGCGAATGTGGCGGATGAGCTGATCCAGCATCGCCATGCGCGAGCGGTGACCGATGAAATGCGGATGCATGGTCAGCAGAAAAAGTCCGTTTTCCTTGTAGGATTCATCGAACTCCGACTTGAAGATTTCCAGCACCGCCGACGGTGGCGTGTAGGGACGCAACGCAGACATCCGGTCCATGTTGAAATAGACCGCATCGTCACGGATCCACTCGACCGGCAATTCGACGATCCCGGTCGGTTCGCCATCTTCCAGAATTTCATAGGGTTCGTCGTCGGCCATCAGCGAAGAATCGTAGATTAACCCCATCTCACGGCTGATCGCGAGTGTCTTGGGGCTGAAGTCCCAGGATGGTGTGCGGATACCAACCGGGCGGACACCAGTGATCTTTTCCAAGACGTCGGCCGCGCGCATTTGCAGATCGCGTTCGTCCTTCGGCGGCAGGGTACTATTGAATTCATGTATCCAGCCATGGATGCCAACCTCGTGGCCTTGTTCGACAACCGCACGCTGTTCGTCGGGATGCAGCATCGCGACAACGGCGGGGACGAAGAAACTGGCGTTGATATTGTGTTCGTCGAGAAGCCGCAGAATGCGTGGCACCCCGACACGCGACCCGTACTCGCCTTGCGAAAGTTTACCGGGCGAATTCTGACCGTGCCGCAATGTGCTGGTCTCGTGATCGGAATCGAAGGACAGGGCGACACAACATTTCGCACCATCTTTCCATTGCGCCGGTTTCAGCGATCGGCCCGCGCGAACCTTGTCGACAATCCCGCGCCATTTCTCATCGGCCCATTGCCAGGGGAGGTCTTCCTTCGGTGTCGCGGTCTGGTCATCCGGCATAACGGTCCTCCTGTGGCGGTTGGACGAAATATATCGGTCCCAGCGTATTTTAGGGCGGATTGCAGCGCAATGTGTGAAATCTGTCCGGTGTGAAGGTTGCGTTACCCGGTCAATTTGCCGCGCCTGCATTTACACCAACAACTGGCCCCCTTGGCCAATGCGGACTAGATAGTTGTGCAGAACAGAATTTTGAGGTGCTTTGATGATCGAGGGTGTCCAAATTGCATTAACGCGCGCCGTGGGCCGTGGTTTATCCTGCCGTTGCCCGCGCTGTGGCCGTGGGAATATCTTCGCGCGTTACCTCAAGCCCGCCGCGTCATGCACGCATTGCAACGAGGCTTACGGAAAAATCCGGACCGACGATATCGCACCCTATTTCACGATCCTCGTGGTCGGGCATATCATTGTGCCGCTGGTGCTTTTGGTCGAAAAGCTTTACGCCCCCCCGGCCTGGACACATTGGAGCCTATGGCCGCCGCTTACGCTGCTTGCGGTCTTCATCGTGCTGCCCCGCGTCAAAGGCGCTGTCATGGGCTGGATGTGGTGGTTGGGCATCCGTGGGGACGAACAGCACTAGTCCGTCCCCCCTTGCAGCGCTGGTTATGCCGCGCTCGGCCGTGCGCCGACGGCATCGAACCAGCGTTGCAGGTTCGTCATATCCTCGCCGATGCGGATCTTCGGGATGCGGGCAAGCGAAATACCGGTAAACGCCGTGATGTCCGCTACGGTGAAACGGTCGCCGGCGATGAATTCACGACCGGCCAGTTCGCCATCCAACCACGCCATCCGTTCAAGCACGTTCGAGCGGCACAGCTCGCCGAATTCTGGAACTTGCGGAATACGCCCTTCCCAATAGGGATGGCAGTGGCGGAAACAAAACGAAACATTTCCTAGAATTTCCGACTCCATGCGGCGGTTCCACATTTCGACGACAGCCTTGTCCGTGGCATCGACACCAAACATCGGCGGTTCCGGCTGCATTTCTTCAAAATAGCGGCAAATCGCGACGGATTCGGCAATCACCGTCCCGTCGTCCAGTTCGAGAACCGGCACCCGGCCCAGGGGATTGATGGCGACAAAATCGGCATTAAGGTTTTCGGATTTGCCGAGATCGAGTTCCACGCAGTCGACTTCGATCCCTTTCTCGGCCAAAAAAATGTGAACCCGGCGCGGGTTCGGAGCGATCTTGGTGGTATAGAGCTTCATGATAAGTTTCTCCCTGCAGCGGCAATCCGCTGTTGTGATCCGATTGAGCGTAGTTAAAGGCTTACGACCGTTCCGTTCAAGCTGGAAGCACCGATAAAACGAACATGCTACAATGGCCCTTCGCGGATACCATCAAAGGGAATACCCATGCCGCCGACAGAAACCGTACATCCCAGCCAGTGCTGGGAGTGCAATACGTATTGTGGCTCGCTCGTTACCGTTCGCGACGACAAAACCGTGAAAATCGCGCCGAACCCGGATCATCCTGGCTCAAAGGGCGCATTTTGCGTCAAGGGCATCCGCGCAGTTCGAGAGTGGACCGACAATGACAGCCGCCTGCAATTCCCCTTGCGCCGTATCGGCCCACGCGGCAGCGGCAATTGGGAGCGCATAAGCTGGGACGCGGCGCTCAATGAAATGGCGGACCGCTTGGCGGAAACCCGTACAAAATACGGAGCCCAATCAATCGCCGGCGCGGTGAGCGGCGCCGCCTTTAGCCGGGGCGCGGTCATGGCCCTGCTTTTGCGGTCGATCGGGTCACCAAACTGGCTCATCAACCAGGACCTGTGTGGCGGATGTCAGGCGCTCAGCGAAAAGATCACCGGCACGCCGATTAAGAACGGCGAGGACATCGACAATGCCCGCTGCGCCTTGGTGGTCGGGCGCAATCCTCAAGCCGCCGACCCGGTCCAATGGACTGCACTCAAGGCGCTGAAAAACCGCGGCGGCCGCATCATCGTCATCGATCCGATACAAGGCCCGGCTAGCGACATCGCCGATCTCTGGCTCCGTCCCCGGCCTGGCACCGATGCCGCCCTCGCGCTATCAATCGCTCACGTACTGATCGCGGAGGGCAGCCACGACAAAGCCTTCGTCGAGGCATGGTGCCATGGTTTCGAGCGCTACAAAAAGCGTGTCGACGAATTTCCACCGGAAATCGCCGCCCAATTGACTGGCGTCGCCGCGGAAGACATCGTGCAGGCGGCGCGGTACTACGCGGACGGTCCGTCGGTATTCGTGCCCGGCCACGGGATCGACGCCTTCAGCGCCGGCGTGCAGACTTTTCGCGCCTTTGATTGTCTCGTCGCCATCAGCGGCAATCTCGACCGCCCCGGCGGCAACCGGTTGGCGAAACGGCCAATGGGTTTTCGTACTTACCTGGAATTGCTTCATAATCCCGAATTCCGCCTGCCGCGCGACGTTGAATTGCAGACGATTGGGACGGAACGCTTCCCGCTTTGGTCTGGCCCCGAGGGTTGGCAAACGGCTTGTCACAATCCCTCGGTGATCGAAGCGATCTTGACCGGGAAACCCTATCCGGTTCGCGCGATGTATATCAGCGGCGTCAACATCGCTGTCACATACCCGGATGCGGCACGGACCATTGAGGCGCTCAAGTCGCTCGATTTCGTCGTGGTCGCCTCCCAAACCATGACGCCGACCGCGGCCTTCGCCGACATCATTTTGCCGAAAACAACAACCCTGGAAGAAGAAGAGGTACAGTTGCAGGCCAGCGGACCTTGTATCAGTTTCACCCAAGCCGTCGTCCCGCCGCGCGGCGAGGCGCGCTGCGATCTGGATATCGCACTCGGGCTGCGTGACAAGCTGGCCGAACGTCAGGCGCTCTTTCAGGACTTTCTGCCTTGGGAGAACCAACGCGCTTTCAACGAATACCTTCTCGGCGAGAGCGGTATTACGATCGAAGGGCTTCAGGAGAAGGGTTTTGCTACCTTCCCTTACCGTCAAGGGGACTTCGAACCGGGAGATTTTAAAACCGAAACCAGGAAGGTGGAGCTTTTCTCCGAGCGTTTGGATGCACTCGGTCTCGACCCGTTACCCAACTATACACCGCCAACAGCCGACAGCGCCGACGACACGACACGAACCGACTTTCCACTCATTTTGTTAACGGGAATTCGAGAGAAGACTTACCATCACTCCCGCTTCCGCGATCAGGCCTGGGCGCGGAAGGTCTCACCGGACCCGATTCTGCAGATCCACCCGGAAACCGCCGCCGTGCATGGCGTCACCGACGCACAATGGATTTCGGTACGGACGCCTGGCACAAAAACGCGATGCCGCGTCAAGGCACAGGTGACCGACCGCGCGCCCCGCGACATTGTTGCGACCGGCATGGGATGGTGGGACCCTGGCGCGGACAGCCCCGATCTGGGCGCCCTCGACATCAACATCAACGGCGCAATGTCTTACGGCGGACCTTGGGATCCAATTACCGGCTCACCGGACTCGCGGGGCCAACGCTGCCGGATCGAAGTCCCCAATGCCGAAACTTGAAATTTTTTGTCAATTTTTGCCGCGCCGGCGGCCCAGGCCGCTATAAGAGGGAATTGAAGGTAAAATTTGGACATGTCGATGATTTTAAAATCCACAGCCGTCATTATCGTAACCTTGTTTGGCTGGACCGCGACCGCGGCTGCCAGCGAGGACATCGTCGCCATCGGCGAATGGCGAACGGAATCCGGCAAATCATTGGTCTGCGGTGGGGAAGAAGGCGAAACGATCAAAACCATCGCGACGCGCGCTAATAAATTTTACTTGAGCGGCGGAAAAAGCGGCAATGCGGAACATGAGGCCTATTGGTCATACCTGGAAAAAGCCTTCAAGGAACGCCGGTGTTTTGTCACGGAACGAATGAAACACCTGCCCGATGAAATCGTCTATTCCGGTCCCGAGAGTCTTGAAGCGAACGGAAAACGCTTCAAGGTCATTGGTACAACCATCGAAAAGGATGGAGAGCGCTATCCCGCCTTCACAATGACAACGCTGAAGCTTCGCCAGCGTTAACACGCCGAAAATGGCTCAAGCCGCCACTCAATAGGCAACCGGTGTTGTGTAATCCGGATCATCGTGCAAGGCCCAATACAGATCCGTAAGACGTTTGGTGACCGGTCCTCGGCTGCCGGTTCCGATAACCCTATCGTCAATTTTCCGGATCGGCATGATGCCGCCCGCCGTCGAGGTCATAAATACCTCATCAGCGCTGCGTAATTCATCGGCTTTGATCTTCCCGAGCTCGGCCTTGATATTGGTTTGCTGAGCCAACTCGATAACCGTCCGCCGGGTAATACCCTCCAAAACGCCGTCATCCGGCGAGACCAATCGTCCGCCATGCAGCGCGAATATATTCCAGCCCCGTCCCTCGGTAACATTGCCATCACGATCAAGCAGCACCGCATGTTCGCAGCCGTGATCGTAGGCTTCGAGCAGCGCGTCGGAGAAATCTATACGCGCGAAGTTCTTCACCGTCGGGTCAATTGCCTCGGGCGGCGTCCGCAAAACGGAACTGACCATGATATCGATACCGTCTTCCATGCGGTCATCGGGAATCACCCCATAATAGGGCACGGCCCAGGCGAGGAAGTTGTTCTGGCAGCTCCGTAAATCCTTGAGGCCGTCCATCGCCGCACCGCGCGTTGCGAGTATGTAGACCATCGACTCGCGCAGGCCCGAACGGCGCACGCATTCCATAAGGATGTCGCGAATTTCGTCGCGGCCGTGCGGCAAGGTCGTGAAACGGCGTTTTGCGATCGAGCGGTCCCAACGGTCGAAATGATCCTCCATGCGAAAGAAACTGCCTTTATGGACATGCAGCGCATCGTAGGTCATGTCGGACAATAGGAAGCCAAGATCCGCGACGGGCAGCCGCATCTCCTCCTTCGCACAATAGTCGCCGTCGATATAGCCGACTCCGTTGGGGAACTCTTCCGCAGCATGCGTCATGGGGTCACCTCCCGTTTTTGAGACCTCGATGATAGTAATTACCACCCACCTTGATCAATGATTTGACATTGCTCGACTTGGATCAACGCACGATAGATGTTTGAATTGCAATACCTGACAACACCGGAGAGGCCCCATGGCAAGTCTGACCATCGAATCGCTACATCCTGATTTCGGCGCACGCATAACCGGAGTTGATTTGCACGCGCCGCTAACCGACGATGTCGTGGAAGAAATTCGTGCCGCTATCGACGAATATTCTTTCGTCTTCTTCCCTGAACAAACATTCGACGATGACAGTCAGCTCGCGCTTACCCACGCCTTGGGAGAACCAGAACCCAATCACGTCAAGCTTGGCCAGGAAGGTATCATCGAATTCTTCGGTACTATCGGCAATGTCCAGCCCGATGGCAGCAAACTGGGCAACGACCATAAGAAAACCAAGTTTCAGACCGGCAACAATTTGTGGCACTCTGACTCATCGTTTCGCAAGGTTCCGTCTTTCGTATCGATCATGTGCGCTTACGAGGTTCCTGAAGAAGGTGGCGAGACCGAGTTCGTCAGTGGCCGGGCAGCCTACAACCGTCTATCCAAAGAAGAGCAGGACAAAATCGATCCGCTCACCGTAATTCACGACTATGTTTTTTCGCGCAGCAAGGTTAGCCCGGACGCGGTAACGCCGTCACATGCCGCATCCCTGCCACCCATCGACCAGAAGCTGGTTCGGATAAATCCCAGAACGGGGGCCAAGAATCACTATGTCGGGTCCCACGCCAAGGCCATAGCCGGATGGAGCGACGTGGATAGCCGAACCCTCATCGACGACCTGTTGGAACGCGCCACGCGCCCGGAAAATGTGTATTCGCATCGCTGGCGGACCGGCGACCTGGTGATCTGGGACAACCGCTGTACCCTGCATCGCGGCGCCGGCTACGACGCCGACAAGTACCGTCGGCGAATTCGTCAGACCCGCGTACAAGGCAAAGGTCCGACCTTGGACGAATAAGGCGCATGTTTTCAGGTCCGAGGGAATAGTCTAAACTTCGACGGTAGCGGCAGAGGAAAGGGATCGATTGTGAGCGACGCAGCAACGTTGGACGTAACCGAGACGGTAGAGGCGCACGTACGCTACATCAACGCGGAGTGGCGCAATAAAGAAGAAGCGCCCCGCATTGGGTCAAAGGAATCACGGCGCGCCAACACCTCGTTCCAAGCCGTCAAAGTTCACAATGCGCGGCCACGCCTCGAAACAGCGGGTATCGATTTAGACCGCAACGGATTCACCCTGTCGGAGAATCATGCGACGATTGCCGATTTTCGCGACGATGACGAAGTCACGGCGCGGTACCACCCGCAGATGAAAGGTCTGATCAAGCGGTTAACCGGCGCCGATCATGCCTTCGTTTACAATCATTTGGTTCGCACGGAAAAACCGATCGATTTCAACGACGGCTACGCCCGTTTCGTCCATTGCGACTACAACATGGACCGGCTTACGGAAATGTCGAACGATCTACTGGCGAAGCATGGCGTGACACCGAAAGAGAACTGGACCTATGCCTGGTTCAACGCTTGGCAACCTTTCGACAATCCAGCGCATCACAATCCTTTAGCGGTGATCGATTGGGAATCATTGCCGCCGGAAGATGTGATCGACTATTTTTATACGGGCCGTGGGCGCGACAGCAAAGTCGCCGCGCCGGTCTACAATCCCGATCACCGTTGGTGCTATTTTCCCGACATGACGACGGACGAAGTGCTGATCATCAAGCAGCTTGATGGGCGGCCAAACCGCGCCTATTACTGCCCGCACACCTCGTTCGACAATAAATCCGTTCCCGAAGATATGCCGCCACGGCGCAGCATCGAAACGCGTCTATTAGCCGTCTTCGAGAACGGATCTTCCAATTAGGCACCCGTCCTACACACCAACCTCATGGCAATTGGCAAGATCGGCGATTGGTATCGACATGGACTCCGCATCAAGCGCGGGGCGACGCGAAGAGGGGTAATGCGCACCACGCACACCTTACCAGTCATCCCGGCCTCCGAGCCAGGATCCAAATATCCACCGCGTGACGATTAGAAGAAAGACCAGCTTCACGCGATTGTTGGATCGCGAAATTTGCTTCCGATTAATCCGAATCTAACTATGCCCGACTATTTTTTCTTGGCCTTCGCCCAGCTGTCGCGCAACGCAACGGTGCGGTTGAACACGGGCGCGTCCCGCGATGTGTCCGGATCGGCACAGAAATAGCCCTGGCGTTCAAATTGCACGGTATCCCCTGCCCCAACTTCAGCAAGCAATGGTTCAACGTAAGCGTTTAGCACGGAAAGCGATTCCGGGTTGAGATCGTCGAGAAAGTCGCCATTCGCGCCAGGTTCTTCTTCCTTGAACAGGTGGTCGTAAAGACGCACCTCGGCTTGCATGCCTTCCGTGGCCGAGACCCAATGCAAGGTTGCCTTCACCTTGCGCCCATCCGGCGAGTTGCCACCTTTGGTCTCAGGATCATAGGTGCAGCGTAATTCAATAACTTCGCCATTCGCGTCCTTGATGACCTCCCGACAAATCACGAAATAGGCGTAACGCAGGCGAACCTCACGGCCCGGCGAAAGCCGAAAGAACTTGCGTGGCGGCTCTTCCATGAAATCTTCCTGCTCGACATAGAGTTCGCGCGTAAACGGAACCTGCCGTGTCCCGGCATCGGGGTCCTGCGGGTGGTTTTGCGCCTCGATCATTTCCACCTCGCCCTCAGGATAATTCTCGATGACGATTTTTAAGGGACGCAACACGCCCATACGACGCAGCGCGGACTTGTTGAGCAGATCGCGGGTACAATGGTCGAACAACGACATATCGACCGTACTGTCGCTCTTTGTCACACCGATAAGGCCGGCGAAATCACGAATTGCCGCCGCCGGGATGCCACGCCGCCGCAAGCCGGAAAGAGTCGGCATGCGCGGATCATCCCAACCATGCACATGGCCATCCTGGACAAGCTGCATCAGCAGCCGTTTCGACAGGACCGTATAAGTCAGATTAAGGCGCGAAAACTCATACTGGCGTGGGATCGTTTCAACAGGAAGGTTTTCGATCAGCCAATCATAAAGCGGACGATGGTCCGCGAATTCCAACGTGCAAAGAGAGTGAGTTACCCCCTCGATGGAATCCGACTGGCCGTGCGCGAAATCGTAAGTCGGGTAAATATGCCAGGCGTCTCCGGTACGCGGATGATGTGCGTTCAATATGCGATAAAGCACCGGGTCGCGAAGATTGATGTTGCCTGACGCCATATCAATCTTCGCGCGCAAGACTCGCGCACCATCCTCGAATTCGCCCGATCGCATGCGGCGGAATAAATCGAGATTTTCATCGACGGGACGGTCGCGGTACGGGCTGGGCTTTCCCGGTTCGGTCAGCGTGCCACGATATTCGCGCATTTCCGCCGCCGACAGGTCGTCGACATAGGCCTTGCCCTCGCCGATTAGATGGACCGCCCAAGCATAAAGCTGCTCAAAATTGTCAGATGCGTAATAAATATGTTCGCCCCAGTCGAAGCCGAGCCAACGAACATCTTCTTGGATCGATTCAATATATTCGAGTTCTTCCTTAACCGGATTGGTGTCGTCGAAGCGCAGATGACAGCGGCCCTTAAAATCTGACGCGACTCCGAAGTTCAGGCACATCGATTTAGCGTGCCCAATATGCAAATACCCGTTTGGCTCCGGCGGAAATCGCGTCACGATTGCGTCGTGCCGGCCGGACTCTAAATCTTCGCGGACTACATCGCGGATAAAATCCGAGGCATTTTCGGTGTTCTCGACATCCGTATCGCTCATGCTCTAACGCTCGCTTTGGCTTATAAGGGTCGTGTCTGCCAGAAAAGCGCAGCAGAGCCAAGCCCTGTCGACACCGAGCGGCTTTGCTTTGGACAATTTGGCATTCATTGTCTAGGTTTGCGCTCATCGAATTTCGTACCAACGGCGTTGAAGCCGCGAAGCCAAAGTCACGAAATGTCTGGAGAATTTGACACCTAATGGAAAAGATCGCCTTTGAAGGCCGCATCCTGTTTCTGTCGCAGGATCCCGATGCCGTTGCCCGTCAGCTGACTGGTACCGACCTTGCATTGAACGAGGCCATGCCGCTCCGTGAGGATATTTCCACGGACGAGATCACGCCGATCCCGGTTCTGGTCCATTACGACCGCGAACTTGGGCGTTACGCGCATGTTGGTTTCGAAACCGGCGGCAAACAGCCAATCGGCACGGACGGGTTGTTGAATGGCGGTTTCTCGGTAATCGTCGGCGGCAAACGCTATGGCAAGGGGTCATCCCGCGAACACAGCCCGCAAGCTGAGCTCTACGCCGGCGTCAAATTGATCGTCGCCGAGACTTTCGAGCGGCTGTATCGCCAGAATTGCGACAATCTCGGCCTCTTCACGTCGACCGATTTCGGGCTGATCGACCGCATCCGCGCGGGCGAGGACGTTCCCATCGACGACCTAGTCGCCGACCGCGAACCGCTGGCGGCAAAGATCCTGCGCGCTGGCGGGTTGCTCGGTTTCGGACGCTCGATCTCAAAAGGCATCCGCCCTGCCCTCTCCAGTCCCGACGCCTTGTCGGGACCGAAGACCCTGGCGGAGAAGATCGTGGCGCGGCACGCGGTCGTTGCCGACGAACTCGATTGGGATCTGACGCCAGGCACCGCCGGGTTCGTTCAGCCGGATTGGCGTTACTTCCATGATATTTTCTCGGCGCAATGCGCCCACATGCTACACGAATTCTATGGCCCCGATCTGGACCTCCACAATCCCGACCGGATCGTCTCCTTCGAGGACCATTATTCCTATGCGCATCGGCCCGAGGTCAACGCGAAGGTCGACCGGATGCCCGACATCCGGCGCATGGCGGAAGGCCACCGCGCTTTCTGGAAGAAATATAACCTCCGGGATCACGGCTATCTCGAAGGCGAGGAAGGATCCGAAGGCATTTCCCACGCGGTCATGACGGAATATTACGCCTTGCCGGGCCAACTGCTGGCCGGAACCGATTCCCATACACCGCATAATGGTGCGCTGGGCTGTTTGTCCTACGGCGTCGGCAGCACTGACATGTCGAACGCGCTGATGACCGGATTGAACCGTATCTCCATGCCGGAATCGGTTCGGGTTGAGCTGAAAGGCGACATCCCCGCCGGCGTTATGGCCAAGGACATCGTCCTCCACGTCCTCGCCGATCCCTTCACCAAGACCGGCGGCGGCATCGGCCGGGTCTACGAATTCGGTGGTCCCGCAGCGGCGCAGCTGCCGATCGACGAACGCACGACCCTTACCAACATGACGGCGGAAATGGGCGGGCTGACCGGCCTCTTCGCACCGGATGAACAGACCGTCCACTTTCTGAAAGAACGGCGCAATATCGACTTTACCATCGAACCCTGGATGAAGAGCGATGAGGGGGCCGCTTACGCCCACACCATCAAGATCGATTGCGGTACCCTGTCCCCGATGCTGGCCGCGCCCGGCGACCCCGGCAACGGTGTTAAAGTCAACGAACTCGGCGAACCGATTGCGGTGCAAATCGCTTATGGCGGCTCCTGCACGGCGGGCAAGCGAGTCGATTTTGATGGCTACCATGAGGTTCTGCGCTGGGCGGCCGACCGCGGGCTGAAGGCCGCTGACGGCGTCAAGCTTTACCTACAGTTCGGTACCACTGCCGTGCGCGACTATTGCCGCGAGAAGGGCTATATTGACGCGTTCGAACAGGTCGGCGCCGAAATCCTGCAACCTGCCTGCGGCGCCTGCGCTGGCTGCGGTCCGGGTCTTTCTCTCGACACGGAAACCGTCACGGTGAGCGCAATCAATCGCAACTTCCCGGGACGTTCGGGCCCCGGCAAGGTCTGGCTCGCCAGCCCCGTCACCGTCGCCGCCAGCGCCATCGCCGGCGAGATCGTGTCGTTCGAGGAGTTGAAACAGCGGCACCCGTAACTTCGCGGCGTTCACGCGATAGGCGAGGCCCTCCAGAGGGCCTACCTTCATGGCCACCAATGTCTCAATGTTGCTCTATCCATGTTTTGAGCGGCACGTCTTCATCCGTCGGCGACGTATAACCCCGGCCACCAGTAGCGCTCTCACCCAGTAGCTGCTTTCGGATCGGATCGCAATCCGGCAGGTAATGCGCCACCTGCATATCGTCCCGTGGCCTTAACCATCGATAGGAATAGCCGTAGAAAAGCACGCGGCGCGGGCTATGCCAGTAGTTAGCGCTGCCGGAATGCCATACCCGGCGGTCGAAAATCACCGCCGTGCCCGGCGCCACACATACCGGCACCGCCCCGTCTGGCAATGCCCTGCGGTCGGCGCCTGGAAAATTACCCTGCAAATGACTCC
>JAJFJC010000281.1 GCA_021774385.1 Alphaproteobacteria bacterium | reverse complement strand
CGCCGCGCCGCGACGATGTCGGACACCTGGTTCATCAACCCGCATCAACGCATGGAAACCATCGAGCGCCAGATGGGTGTTTATAAGCAGGCGCTTGACGATGCCGGCAAGCCCTTCCCGGACGAACTACCGCTGATGCGGGAGCTCTTCGTGGCCCCGACGCGCAAGGAAGCCGAGGAGTTGGCCCGGCCCTACTTGGAAGCCAAGTACAAGGTCTATCACCAATGGGGCCAGGACAAGGCGATGCCGAAGGGCGACGACAATCTAAACCTCGATTTCGACGATCTCGCCCGTGACCGCTTCCTGTTCGGTTCCCCCGATGAAGTCACGGAGCAAATCGTCCGGTTTAACAAGACCTTAGGCGCCAACCACTTCATCCTTGGCATCCATTGGGTCAGCATGCCCAACAATCTTGTCCTCGATATGATGAACATCATGGCCGAAGAGGTGTTTCCGCAGGTCGAGCAGGCACTATAGGGCTTCCTTTCCATGCGGTTTGGAACCCTCGGTTCCGAAGACAGTAATCATGCGCTGGTTTTAAAGCGTTATATTGATGCGCGCGGTATCGATGGCGTGGAAGTCCGCTATTTCCTGGATTTTGGAGTGGCTTTCGAGGCTCTTTTAGCCGGGGAAATTGATTTCGTCCTGCAGGTATCGGTCCATCCGCAACATAGCGAATGCGTCGCCCGTTACATGAACCGGGCCTTTATCGTCGATACCTTCATCGCGCCTTCGAAACCCTTAGGGATTCTCACGCGTAGGGATATCGCAAAACCCCAATCGATTGGGCTTCAGCCGGCCACGCGCCATTACGCCGATCTGAGCAAATGGGCGAAAATCGTCGACGAAACGTCGACCAGTACGGTCGCGGCGGGCCTTCTAGCGGGAAAGTATGATTCCGGCATCGCGGCGACCGAATTGCTAACACGCTATCCAGGCCGTCTCAGGCTCGAACTGGAGATCGGTCCCGTCCAGGATGCTTGGATTCTATTCGGACGCGATCCTATCGATATTGGGGAAATTCAAATTTGGCCTGAAAGTCCTGTAGTCCCTTTGCTGAACCGGGCTGAATGTTAGGCATCAAATCGCTTTTTGCGCGTGGAAAACGCTATGCCGATCAACCCTAACCCCAGCAATATGAGCGTGCCTGGCTCGCTAACGGACACCGTCGCGACATTGGCCACCGTAAGAGGCGTACCGCGCAGTTCGAGCGCGAAACCTTGATCGGGTTCATGGCTTTCGCTCAAGACCTGCAGAAAATGCCGGCCTCCTTCAAGACCGGGGAGCTCAAGGCGATATTCGAAGTTTAGATCATCAGTGAACGTACCTGTCTCCGAAGCGCCGAAGATGTACGTTCCGTCAAGCCAGATAAACAGCCCGGTTCCGGCGCTGGCCCGCAATTCGACGTCGGTCAAAAGTTCGGTGTCCACATCAAATTCATAAACAATGGCGATTTCAGAGCCTTCGGCGCGGCCCGCAAGTACGGTTGCAAGTTCAGCCCAATCGTCAGGAAGGTTGAGCGGGTCGCTTAACCAGTCCCCTAAAGCGTCTATCGCGGCAACGAGATCAGGCTCCCCGGCGATGGGCGGCGTTTCCGCGCAAGGATCCGCAAGGCACATGAACACACCACTTGGGCTGGCATCATCCAACAAGGCGCCGAGATCAATCGCCGCACCCTCGGTATCAGCCTCTGGCCCGATACTCCGGCTCACGAAAATCTCACGATCCTCAAAGGGAGTTTCAGCCGTTTCAGTTGTTACAGTCGCCGGCTTAGGTGCTGGCGCCGCTGCTACAAAGGAGGCGGCCGCTGCAACTCGGCTCGCGGCGAAGCGGGTGCGGGATGGTATCGACCCGGCGGGTGGTTTGTTTGTACCTCGCTTTTGAGGCGACCGAGGTCGAACGGGAGATCGTCTACTTGATGTATTTGACATTGCGGGGCGGCTTGTACTGCTAGGCGGGATTGCAAGGGGCGGACCGGCAGCGGGATTTATATTCCCCAGCACATCCGCCAAGGTTTCTAAAACTTTCTCCCGTAATGTCATTGTTCCGATATCGATAGGTTCGGCGATTATCGTTGTTATTGCAATGTCTTGGGAATTGTCTTTGAAATCTATTTTTAAACGTCCGTTTTCAACGATCGCCCAACCTTCAACACCAATTCCCAGAGCGGTTCGATGTGGCTTCGGGTTTTGATTCGCCGCAACGGTGCCGTCGCTGCCCGTTAACATAATTCGTTCGCGTGCCATGGAAATCTGGCTTTTGATGGGGGCACCATTCAGGTGTATTTCGCCACCAAAGGGTGGTGTGAATTCGTCGGGTTTCGGCACGTTATCGCGAACGATCAGAATTCGGTAAATACCGTTAGGTAACGTTGCCTGAAATTTTTCAAGTGCGGTAATGCCGTCGCTAAGCGCATTAATACCGGGGATGGCGTGGCTGTTTTCTGAATTTTCGAGTGATGTCGGCGTGACGGGTGTGAATCCGGTATGTACTCGCGCGCCTTCGGGCCCAAGGTCCCAACCCATGGCACCTCGTGGCAACCGATAATCATTGTTCACATCAACATTGGCAAGCGTGCCGGATTGCAGGGTCAGCGATGCGATCGCGGCAATGCGCCATGCCGCGTCATCGGCATTTTCGTGCTGGGGCAATGTCTCGATGAGTTGTCGCGCCCGTTCGAGTATCGATCCTTCGGCGCCGCCTGCTTCATCGAAAAAGTTGCGAAGGCGGCGCAAACTGTCCAAGCCCTCGTTAAGGGCGTTCATTTGCGCCCTTAAAGCGTCTTTTCCGTGCCCCTGATGTTCCCGAACCATCTCATCCGCGGTTCCCTGTTTTCTGGGTATGCCCGTTGTCGCTGCGAATGGCGCTGAGAGGACGGCAAAAAAGATACATAAGCTCGCGAATCCGGCAATAAACGCCCGTTTCAATCGCGCCAAGACGGTCCGGTTTTGCTGGATTCTGTTCCCGACTATTTCGCGTAGTCGTGTTTCTCCATCCAATTTCCCGGTGTCGAAGTAGTAAAAATACTCCGGCGCGAAATTTGGCGGGATGCCTAATTTTTGGGGTCTCTGAATCAAATTTGAATCTAACATTTGATTAACTTTAATCTCTTTTAGTTAAAATTTTATATTTATTCAACTATATTTTTAGTCATTTTTTATCAATATGATGATCGTCACAGTTAAAAACACAGGCGGAAGGGCCAAAAAGGCCTACGGGAAGGCATTGCAATCGCCGTGCCGCCTGGAAAATGTTGTCCTGAAAGATTGGTTTTAGATAGAACGCCTACCGAGCGCCGCGCTTTGGGGGCCCATAGAGGCGGTAACTATCTAATAATACGTAAAGTTTAACGCCAGTAGAATTTACCGGTCGGTAATCCACGAGTAGGCGAAATACAAAACGGCGCCGATCATGATCGCAAGCCCAAGCAGCGTGGGTTGATATGTTCCACCCCGAATGATGCTAAGTAGGAAATCTATGCCGAATGCAATGCAGAACGCGATGACGTAAAGCCTGCGTTTTTCGGCACCGCTGGCAACTTTTTTGTCCTTGTCCATCCTATATCCGCCACATCTTGGAAACGTCGTGTTAGCACGGCGCGGACGACAGGCAAACAAAAACGACGGATCCTATTGGAACCGCCGTTTTAGACCAGATCTGAGTTGAAGGTTTTAACGTGATCAGCGACGCCGACTTAGACCAATCCCCAAGAGGCCCAAAGCCAACAATCCCAGGGTCCCTGGCTCCGGGACCGAAACCCGGGTCCCGCTATAGGCTAAATCGAGCCCAATGCCCTCAACGCCATAAAGGGCGTCCACGAAGGACTGGCAGGCCTGTTCGGAGCCGTCCAAACAAACCGTGGAGGAATTATCGCCGAAGAAATTGCTGCTGTCATGACCGCTGGTATAGCCCCAAAGAAACGTTCCGACGCCACCATTCGCATCATTTCCGATTTTGTCGACCGATCCCATGTCGTAAGTCGGGTCGAAAATGAACTCATCGAAGATGACGACATCATTCGTGGTGATCGTGAAGCCGAAACGGGCGGAAACCTTGTGGGTTAAATTGAACGCAGTCGCGTCTTGGCCGGCGACGACCGTCATAGCCGGTACTTCGCCGTCGGGACGGACGGACAGAACGTTGAGATCTCCAGCTTCGGACCCGGTACGATTGTCCGCGTGATCGGTCCATAAATCGACGGAAAAGGCTATATTGTTGCCAGTACCGTCGGTTATGGCGCTGTCGAGAATATGCGTCGATCCTCGATTGAAGATTTGCTTCGATGTTGCGCCGACCAAGCCACCTGGAAGCCACTCGTAGCGTATTGGCGCACCTTCCGTAATCTTCTTCAAGAAATTGCCGCCACGAGTTGGATTGCTACCCGCCTCGTGAAACCAGGAGAAACTCACCCCGCCGCAATTTCCACAATTCAGGATAATACCATCATGTGGTACGGCGAAGCTGCTGGACGGAGAGCCGGTCATTGAAATAATGACTCCCGCCAAGAATATCGTAATTTTCCAACGTGACCAGATTAACATTACGACAATTCATTCCTCATTTGCGGCCAACGCCGCGGTAAACATAAATATGAACTTTAAGTATGTATCTACTTGTTATGTATCTAGGTTCTAAAATCGACACATTGGCAATTCAGGATTAAGCGGCCCCCTGAACCATTGGTTTCCAATGGACGCAGCTACATAAGACCAAGAACGCCAGTTTCGGACGTCACCCAGTTGGGTTAGAAATGAAAATGTTTGGCATTTTTTTGTTAAAACATTATTTCGAAGGAATGTGCCAACGGCGCTCGACATTTACATCGTGTTAACCAGTACCCGTTAAACATCTTCCATCACGTCAGGAAGAAATGAGACGGCGCATGTATCTGACCGAAATACTCCCGGAAAAAGAACAGAAAGCCGTGGATGAATGTCTCCATAAATTGACACCAAATGATTGGTGGCAATGCCGGGACGACATCAAGGCCACCATTTCGATTGCTTGCAAGGCACTTAGCCCACTGTCCCGTGGGTCGCTGGAAGCACGTGCGGAGGCCACCCGTTTCGTGACCGGCGCGATTGTCGCTGCAATAATCGAAAAGCTGGATAGCCCGCGGATTCTGGAGGCAGAGCAAGCCGAATTCTTCGCGATGAGCGCGAACCTCGACCATCAGGTCGCCGCTTGTGACTGGTTCATTCAACATTGCGAGCCGGGCTTGGTGACGAATACCGGGACGCATGGCGCTCATTTTCCGCTTCACTAACAACTCTATCGTTAAAATATACAGCTGTTTTAATCCGCCTTGTGCTGGCGAATGATCGAGCCGGGGCATCGTGTTAAAAAGCAATAAGATCAGCTAATTTGCTAAATTAATGGCAATAAAGCTGCTATAGCGCGTGATAATCCGAAAACCGAATTTGGCTGTGCGCTTAGGATAAAATTTGCTTGTGCGCTTAAAATAAACAGTCCTAAACTCCATTTCAGCATCCGATAGGTGGATTGAAATTGACGGTTTTGTGTATTCAGCCGCAGAAAGCTGACACGATTCGCCCTAAATCCCCCAAAAAGTGATGTGAACTAGGGAGTGGGTGCGGTCACACAGAATGGATCGTTCCTAACAAAAATTCGAAAGGGAATATCGTTCATGGCTACCGGTACAGTAAAGTGGTTCAATCCGACCAAAGGGTTCGGCTTCATCACGCCCGATACGGGCGGCAAGGACGCCTTTGTCCATATCACCGAAGTTGAGCGAGCAGGCATGCCGCCGCTGGTCGAAGGGCAACGTATAAATTATGAAGAAGTCAGTGACGCAAAAGGCTTGAAGGCAACGTCTTTATCTGCCGCTGATTAACATATTCGCGACCGCATCGCGGTTGCTGCCCATCGGTTATTTTTTCTTGTTTATGATGGGGCTAGGCTTTCCTTTTAATGTGTTTTTACAATTAAAGAAAAGCCTCGTGGCTCTATTTGTGCGTACCGTTTAGCCGAATTCTTGGCTTTCGGGTCGATTTAGCGCGCCTGAAAATTGGGGGTGCGTTTTTCCATGAATGCTTGTCTGCCTTCTTGGTAGTCCTGGCTATCGAAGCAGTTGCGCACCATTTCCGCGCATTTTTCCAGATCTCTATCCGCGGGGTCCTTAACGATTTCACCAACGGTGTGCTTGACTTGCGCCACCGTTAAAGGAGCATTGGCGGCGATCAGTTCGGCATAATTGTCGACATAGGCCTTGAGCATGCCGCCCGATACGACACGGTTGACGAGACCCATGCCGTACGCCTCATCAGCGTTGAATTGGCGCGCGGTAAAGAAGATTTCCTTGGCGCGGGAAGGCCCGACCAGGTCGGACAGCTTGCGGATATGTTCATATCCGTAGCCGAGACCGAGCTTCGCCGCGGGAATAGCGAAACGTGAATTATCGGAGCAAATCCGCATATCGCAGCAAACCGCGAGACCGACACCACCGCCAATACAGTATCCGTTGATCATCGCAATGGTTGGTTTGGGGAACGCGTGCAATCCATTATAGGCCTGGTCCACCACAACTGCATATCGCGCGACGGCTTCTTGGGAACTACGTTCGTCCTCGAATTTCGAGATATCGGCCCCGGATACGAACGCTTTCCCCCCAGCACCTGTCACGATAACGACGCGGATTGCCTCGTCTTGCCCAAAATCGGCAAGAATTTCCGTTACGCCTTCCCACATTTCCATGGAAACCGCATTAAACCGCTTGGGATTGTTAAAGGTCATGACACCAATCGGGCCATGTTTTTCCGCAATCATTTTATCGGTAGGCATCGTCGAGCGCTCCTCTTTCCGTCTTCGCCTCATCGTCGGAGAGGCGTTAACGCGGTTCCGGTTTAAATGACGTTGCGCGCGCGCATCGCCGCGATTTCATCGCCGCTATAGCCCAGCCCTTCGAGCACCGCGTCGGTATGCTCGCCCCGTTCCGGCGGGGCTACGGCGAGCCGGCTTGGGGTGCGGCTGAGTTTGATGGCTTGCGCCACCAGATCGATGTCGCCGATGGCATCGGAATGAACGGTTTCCGCCATTTTTAGGTGTTCGACCTGCGGATCGGCGAAGACCTGGTCGATGGAGTTAATCTCCCCGGCCGGAACACCTGCCTCATTAAAGTATTCAATCCACGTCGCGCTGTCCTTTTCCTTGGTCCGGTTGTTGATTTCCACGCTTAACGCGTCTCTATTCTCGGAACGCGCGGCGCCGTTGGCGAACCGGGGATCGTTCATCATATCCTCGGCATCCATTGCCTTGCAGAACCGTTCCCAAATGACCTGTCCCGTGGCGGCGATGTTGATATGGCCATCCTTGGTTTGAAATACACCCGTGGGTATGCTGGTCGGATGGTTGTTTCCCGCTTGCGGAGGCACATCCTTATCCATCAGCCAACGCGCGGCCTGGAAGTCGAGCATGAAGATCTGCGCCGCGAGCAAGGATGAGTCGACCCATTGCCCCTCGCCCGATTCCTCTCGTTCCAGCAGTGCGACCATGATGCCATGGGCGCATAACAGGCCGGCACACAAGTCAGCCACCGGGATACCGACGCGCATTGGCCCCTTCCCCGGTTCGCCGGTGATCGACATTAGGCCACCCATGCCTTGCGCGATCTGATCGAAGCCAGGCCGGCCGACATAAGGTCCATCCTGACCAAAGCCGGAAATACTGCCTAAAATCACGCGTGGATTTACCGCTTTCAGCGATTCATAGTCGATACCGAGCCTGTTCTTAACATCGGGCCGGTAGTTTTCGACCACGACGTCGGCCGTTTTAACAAGGCGCATGAAGACCGCGAGACCGTCCGGGTCTTTAAGATTAAGGGTGATGCCGCGCTTGTTGCGGTGCAAATTCTGAAAATCGGGTCCGTGGCGCTTACCCCCCAGCCCTTCCGCCGCATCGAGGGCTTCCGGCAGCTCTACCTTGATTACATTCGCGCCCCAGTCGGCGAGTTGCCGCACGCAGGTCGGTCCCGCGCGAACACGGGTCAAATCGAGTACGGTAAAGCGCGAAAGCGCGGAGGATGCAGCGGTATGAGACATCGTTTCTTCCTGTCGATAGCGGCGGTTGGGCGCGAATATTGCCCTTCCCGACCGTTTCGATCAATGCCAGGGTGGCGATGGGACCTCATACTGGCCAAATCCATGTCCCAAGTGACAAAATAGGGCTGAGGAATAGAATTGAATACCGCATACGTATGAATCCAACTGGAACGGAACCGAAATGACCGAACCGCATGAACTATCCGCGACCGAAGCGGCCAAGCAGATTGATGCCGGTAACCTTACCGCCGAAACGTTGGTGGCGAGCTGTATCGAGCGTATTGAGGCGCGCGAAGATGCCGTGCAGGCCTGGAAGCATTTCGACCCGGTGGGCGCCCTGACGCAAGCCCGTAGCCTCGATAAGCAGGGAAAAAAGGGCCTGCTTCACGGGATTCCGTTCGGCGTTAAGGACATTATCGATACTTCGACAATGCCCACGGGCCACGGTTCCCCCATTTATGAAGGGCATCAACCGGCCATTGACGCACCCTGCGTCGCGCTAAGCCTGCAATCTGGCGGGGTTTTGATGGGCAAAACGGTCTCAACCGAATTCGCAAGCCGGCATCCGGGCGCCACGCGGAATCCGCACAATCCTGCTCATACACCCGGCGGGTCCTCTAGCGGCTCAGGTGCGTCAGTGGCGGACCGTATGGTACCATTTGCATTTGGCACGCAAACCGGCGGTTCGGTAATCCGGCCCGCGGCGTTTTGCGGCTGCGTAGGGTACAAACCAACATATGGGCTAATTACCGCCGCGGGGGTGAAGGAGAACACGCGATCCTTCGACACGGTGGGCCTGTATGCCAGAACCGTCGACGACATCGCATTGTTCCGCGCCGGCGTGCTTGCTATTGACCATGCCCCCCTCCCCGATTGTGCCATTCGTGGGTTGCGGGTTGGATTTTGCCGGACGATGTTCTGGGACCGGGCCAGTCAGGCGACGCACGAAGTTTTGGAGGCCGCAGCCGACACATTGCGAAGCAAGGGGGCAATTGTCACCGACCTGACGCTGGAAGGACCGTTCGAGAACTACGAGAATCTT
>JAJFJC010000029.1 GCA_021774385.1 Alphaproteobacteria bacterium | reverse complement strand
GTTTGGCTCGCCGATGTGAAGTTGGATGTAGAATACGCTTATTACGATCTGATGTTCGACGGGTCCGTGACGGGATTGAAACCGGGCAACCCGGTTCGCTACCGTGGGGTTCCGGTTGGCGTGGTGACCGATATGCGGATCAATCCCAAAAATGTCGAACAGGTTCAGGTTACGATTGAGGTGCCGAACGAAACGCCGATCAAGGAAGACGCCATCGCTTCGCTCGAATATCAAGGCATCACTGGCATTGCCTATGTGCAAATTACCGGTGGAACGCATGATGCTCCGTCGCTGCGGCGGATACCGGGTGCCGGAAATCCGGTGATAAATTCAAAACCCTCTCAACTCCAGGAAGTTATCGAAGCCGCACCGGAATTGGTAAATCGGGTTATTTCGTTGGTCGATAGAGCGAATTTACTGCTTGGTGACGCAAATCAGGAAAATTTCGCGGCGGCGATGGCCAATGTAAAGGAAATCACGGGATCGTTCGCCGATGGCTCCAATGATATTCGAACACTTCTGTCTGATGGCGCCAGTGCGGTTTCCGCATTGCAAGCGGCCTCGGCCGACGCGCGCATCTTGATCAAGGAATTGCGGGGAACACTGACAACGCTGTCGGCGCAAGCGACGGGTACGCTCAATGATACTCGTGGGCTTCTCGGCGATGTGCGAAGCAACATCAATATAATTACCGATGATGCCCGCGCCACGATTGGTGACATCAGCGGATTGACCAAAAATTTGGCCGGTGAAATGAGCAATATCGGGCCGCAGACTCGAACGACCTTGACGGCGGTCCAAAAGGCGGCCGATAGCTTGGATCGTTCTCAACGTCAATTGACAGACCTGCTTGCGGAAAATCGGGAACCGATTGCCAATTTCACCAGTTCGGGCCTATACGAATTCACGCAATTGTTGGCGGAAGCCCGTAATCTGGTGACGGCGTTGTCCAGAATATCGGGCCAGATAGAGCGGGATCCGGCACGGTTCCTATTCGGCGACTCGCAGCAAGGAGTGGGCGTGCGATGACAATGAGTTCAATTTGGAAGTGGGACCGATTGTCCGCGATGCGTTATTGGATGGTTGCGCTTCTCGTTCTGACGAGCACGGCCTGTTCGTTAGAGTTGCCGGGAAGCGGTGCGCCGCCGCGCATGTATATCCTGACGCCTAAGAGTACCTTCTCTAAAGATATGCCAAAGGTGGATTGGCAACTGCTTGTCGAGGTTCCACAATCTCCGGCGGGCGTGAATACCGCTCGCATAGCGTTGCGGGACAGCCCGATAGAAATGCGTTACTTCGAGTTGGCGAATTGGACCGATCTCGCTCCGAAAATGATCCAGACATTGATCGTTGAATCTTTCGAAAATTCAGAGCGGATCATTGCCGTCGGCCGGGAGGCGATAGGATTGCGGGCCGATTATATTCTCAAGACCGAATTGCGGGAATTTCAGGCCGAATACGCACAGCGATTACCGCAAAACACCGATGGGGGGATGGGTAATGTGCCGCCGCCAACCATCCGTGTGCGGATCAATGCAAAGCTTATCAAGATGCCTCGGCGATCGATTGTCGCGTCGAAGAATTTTGAATACACGATCGATGCAACCGGAAACACGATGGAATCGATTATCGGTGCGTTCGACACCGCGCTTGGAAAATCCATGCGCCGTTTGGTCGAATGGACGTTAACCAACGGCGAAAAGAACGACAAACCAAAGGACAAGGCCGCGCGGCGGCGCTAACGCGAAAGAGAAATGCCATGAGTCACGTTTTTCACCGTAATGCGCGGGTCGTGCCGCCCATCGCAGCTAGCGGCGATGGTATCTATGTCATCGATACGGCAGGGAACCGTTACCTTGATGCCAGCGGTGGTGCCGCGGTCTCCTGTCTTGGCCACAGCCATCCCAAGGTAACGCAAGCGATCAAGGATCAGGTCGACAAACTGGCCTTCACGCATACCGGATTTTTCACCAATCAGCCGATGGAAAACCTTGCCGACCGCATGATCGCCGCGGCACCGGACGGAATGGAGTCGGTTTATTTCGTTTCCGGCGGATCGGAGGCGATGGAAGCGGCGCTAAAGATGGCGCGCCAATATGTTGTCGAGATCGGTGAACCGCAGCGCATACATTATATTACGCGCCGGCAGAGTTATCATGGCAACACGCTGGGCGCCCTTGCGGCGGGCGGGAATATGTGGCGGCGTGAGATGTTCGAGCCGGTCTTGATCGATACGCATCATATCGCGCCTTGTTTCGCCTATCGCGAACAGGGTGATGAAGAGAGCGAGGCCGAATACGGGCTTCGCGTCGCCAATGAGCTGGAAGAAAAAATACTTGAATTGGGATCCGACTCCGTAATGGCGTTTCTCGCCGAACCGGTTGTCGGGGCGACAGCGGGCGCGGTTCCCGCGGTGCCGGGTTATTTCAAACGTGTCCGTGAAATATGCGATCAATATGGCGTGTTGCTGATTTTCGACGAGGTGATGTGCGGAATGGGCCGCACCGGCACTTTGTATGCTTGCGAACAGGAAGGCGTTTCCCCCGATATCTTGATCTGCGCCAAGGGTCTTGGCGCGGGATATCAGCCGATCGGCGCGGCGCTGGCGTCGGAAAAGGTCTATGGCGCGATACGTGACGGGTCTGGCTTCTTTCAGCATGGTCATACCTATATGGGGCATCCGGTTGCTTGCGCGGCTGCGCTCGCGGTGCAAACGGTGATTGAGGAAGAAGGCCTGCTTGCCAACGTTGTCGCCATGGGAGAACGGCTGAACGACGCACTTCACGATCGTTTCGGCAATCACCACCACGTTGGAGATATTCGAGGGCGAGGCCTGTTTCGGGCAATTGAGCTTGTCGCCGACCGGACGACCAAGCAACCTTTTGACCCCGCTCTCAATCTGCATGCGCGGGTTAAGAAGGAAGCGATGGCCCGTGGCATGATGTGTTATCCGATGGGGGGAACAATCGACGGCCGACAGGGCGACCATGTCCTGCTGGCGCCGCCCTTTATTATTGACGCCTCTCATGTGGACGATATTACCGATCGTTTGGGCGCGGCCGTGGATGCGGCGATAGTATCGGCAAATGCCTAATCGGTTTTAGTCGCGCATTTCTGTTTGCAGTGCACCTAACAGGTGCGTTGACAATGTGCAAAAATTCCTCTTACGTGAGGTCTAAGAACGGTTCAAATAAAAGAAACCGGACAAGCGGGGAAATATGAATGATCTGTTTTAGGTCGATATGGTGTCGTGATTGTTGCGGTTTCCCCGCAGCAACAAGTCACCGTTCTCCGCACTTTTATTTAACCCATCGACAAATTGTCGGGCCGAATTTCGGTGCGATGGCGAAGTTGCCGTACCAAGCTTTCGTGTAAGCTTGAATGGCATGAATTTGAAATCAGGGAGACTTTTCGATGTCCTTAAAGCACGCAATGTTCGCGACGGTCGCTGCCGCCGCCTTCTCGTTTGTTTCCGCGCCTGTTAGCGCCGAGAAGTTCATTACCATTGGCACAGGTGGTCAAACCGGTGTCTATTACCAAGTTGGTGGCGCGATCTGCAAATTGGTCAATCGCGGTACCAAGAATCATAACATAAAGTGTACGCATACGACGGGTGGTTCCACCAAGAATATCAACGGCATCCGTGCTGGTGATTTGGATATGGGCGTCGCGCAATCGGACTGGCAGTATCATGCCTATAATGGTACCGCGCCGAAGCAATTTCCAGATGGTGCTTTTAAGGAGTTGAGGGCGGTATTTTCTGTCCACCCCGAGCCTTTCACCGTTGTGGCCCGCACCGATTCCGGCATTAAGAGTTTTGACGATCTAAAGGGCAAGCGCGTTAATATCGGCAATCCCGGTTCCGGACAACGCGGCACCATGGAAGTCGTTATGGAGAAAATGGGCTGGAAAATGAGCGACTTCGCGCTCGCTTCTGAACTGAAATCCTCCGAGCAATCAGCGGCACTTTGTGATGGCAAGGTCGATGCCATTGTCTTCACGGTTGGTCATCCGAACGGTTCGATCAAGGAAGCGACGACATCCTGCGATGCGCGCATCGTCAATGCCGACAATGACGTCATCAAAAAGCTGGCGGCCGACAATGATTACTATGCCATGGCGACCATTCCGGGCGGCATGTACAAGGGCACGGACGGCAACGTTACGACCTTTGGTGTTGGTGCGACGTTTGTTTCCTCTTCCAAGACAGATGCCGATACGGTGTATCAAATCGTCAAGGCTGTCTTCGACAACATGAAGCGGTTCCGCAAGATGCACCCTGCGTTTGGGCATCTTGAGCCGTCGAAAATGATCGTCAACAATCTGTCCGCGCCGCTCCATGATGGCGCATTACGGTACTACAAGGAAAAAGGCTGGAAATAATCACAGCCGAGGGCGGAAGCGAAAAATGCTTCCGCCCTTTTTTGTTTTTCGGGAGTGCCGTGGGCGGCTCAAACTCCGTCCTGGATGAGATGTAGGGGGAAGGCGCGATGAGCAATGCTGAATCGGGCGACACGCAGTTAAGCGCAACGGAACTCGACGATCTGGTCGCATCGACGGATACCGGCGGCCGTACACCCGATAGCCGCTTTGTCTTGATGCTTCTTTCCGGCCTTGCCTTGGCGTGGGCGGTTTGGCAGGTATGGATTGCATCGCCAATCCCTTATCAAATCGGCTGGGGTGTCTTTTCCAGCAAGGAAGCGAGGCCCATCCATCTCGCCTTCGCGATGTTTCTTGCCTATCTGGCTTATCCCGCGTCCAAACGGTCTTCGCGCCATGTCGTGCCTATACTTGACTGGGCTTTCGCAATTGTTGGCGTGTTGTGCACAATTTACCTTTTCGCATTTGATTCCGTACTAAGCGATGCGCTGGTTGGCTCCCGGTTGTCGGACCGGCCAGGCAACCCGAATAGTACGGACATCGTCGTTGCATGTATCGGTATGGTCCTATTGTTGGAAGCGACGCGTCGCGCACTTGGCCCCCCTCTAATGGTCGTGGCGATAATTTTCCTGGGTTACACATTTCTCGGCCCATTTGCTCCCGGGTTTCTTGCTTGGAAAGGTGCGAGTTTTGGTGCGGTGGCGGACCATCAATGGCTATCGTCCGAAGGTGTGTATGGTATTGCATTGGGCGTTTCGACCGACTTGGTGTTTCTATTCGTCCTTTTTGGCGCGCTGCTGGATAAGGCCGGTGCCGGCAACTATTTCATCAAAGTTGCCTTTTCCTTGATGGGGCACATGCGCGGCGGCCCGGCAAAGGCGGCGGTCGTCGCGTCCGGCATGACTGGCTTGATTTCCGGTTCCTCGATCGCCAATGTCGTGACTACGGGTACCTTTACGATTCCCATGATGAACCGGGTTGGGTTTTCACCGGAGAAGTCTGGCGCCGTTGAGGTTGCCTCGTCCGTTAATGGTCAAATCATGCCGCCGGTCATGGGCGCTGCTGCGTTCCTAATGGTCGAATATGTCGGTATTTCCTACTTCGAGGTGGTTAAACACGCCTTCCTGCCCGCCATCATTTCCTACATCGCTTTGGTCTATATCGTTCATCTTGAGGCGATGAAGACCGATATGCAGGGATTGACGCGCGCGATCGAGCCAAAGCCTCTGAAATGGGCATTGCTGTCGTTTGGAATCACGTTTTCTGCGATCACGGCGATTGCTGGTGGCCTTTATTACTTGTGGGTGGTTTTCGCGCTGCTGGAAAGCACGACTAATCGGCTGATTGCCGTGTTCATCGTTGTCGTATTGCAAGTTGTTATACTCGTGCCTATGCGGAATAAGGCAAGCGCGGGCACAAAAGAAAAAATATTCTCGGTGAGCGCCTTGGTCCTGGGAAATGCCGTCGTCATTGGATTTGGTATCTTTTTTCTTGTCGACTTGATCGGTGATCTCGCGGGTAAAACCTTGACGCCTTGGGTCATCGGCGCACTGCTCATTGCGTTGTACGTCTATTTGGTTTCGATTTGTGCCCGATTCCCGGATCTAGTGTTGGATGATCCAAATTCGCCGGTGACGAGTCTTCCCGAACCAGGACCGACCGTCATGGCGGGGCTGCACTTTCTGCTACCGGTTTGCCTGTTGATCTGGTGCTTGATGATCGAGCGCCTATCGCCGGCTCTGTCCGCGTTCTGGGCGGCGAGCCTCATGATTTTCATCCTTTTGACGCAGCGTCTTTTGTTTGCGTTTTTCCGCAAACAGAATCTCTCCGGAATGCTTGGCCAAGGTTTCGCGGAGCTGATTGACGGCATGATTTCCGGCGCTCGCAACATGATTGGCATTGGTATCGCCACGGCGGCCGCAGGCGTTATCGTGGGCACCGTCTCGCAAACGGGCGTTGGCCTGGTTTTAGCGGAGTTGGTCGAGTTTTTGTCGCAAGGTCAAATATTGCTGATCCTTGTGTTCACCGCGGTCCTCAGCCTAATTTTGGGTATGGGGCTACCGACAACGGCGAACTACATCGTGGTTTCGTCGCTGCTCGCCCCCGTGATCGTGAGTTTAGGCCAACAGAACGGCTTGATCGTACCGTTGATCGCCGTGCACCTGTTCGTTTTCTACTTCGGAATCATGGCGGATGTCACACCACCAGTTGGCTTGGCGTCGTTCGCCGCGGCCGCCGTTTCGGGCGGAGACCCAATCCGAACCGGGTTCGTGGCTTTTTTCTATTCGCTTCGAACCGCGCTTTTGCCGTTCCTGTTCATCTTTAACACCGACTTGCTGTTGATGAACGTATCGGCTTTGGAAGGTGTCTTCATCTTTGTCATTGCCACATGCGCGATGCTGCTTTTCACCGCGGGGACGCAAGGGTTTTTCTTGGCGCGATCTAAAATATGGGAGTCGCTCGCTCTGCTTCTGATTGCGTTTACGCTATTTCGTCCCGGATTTTGGATGGATTATGTGTCGCCACCGTTTGAGAAAGGGGCACCGAAAGACATTGTCTCCGCATTAGGTGCCGCGCTGCCGGGTACGGAAATGCGATTGCTCGTCGAAGGGCTGGACGATGTTGGCGACAAGATCACCTTCACGGTAGTCGTTCCGGTGGGGAGTGAGCCAACGGGTGAAGAGCGTCTCGCGGCCTTCGGCGTGGAATTGCTGATTGAAGGGGATGAGGTTCTCGTCGACGGTACCACATTCGATAGCGTGGCGTCGAAGACGGGCCTTGATTTCGATCAAAAGATCCAGACTGTTCTGGTCCCTGTCGATCAACCATCGAAATTCCTGATGTTTATTCCCGCCATCGTTTTGCTGTTCCTCATCGTCTTGTTACAACGACGGCGTAACGGTGTTGCCGGTCGCCTGGCGGCACCGGCATAGGCGTCCGCCGTCAATATTGAGAGGTACGTTTCGTGTACAAGAATATTCTGCTGGCCATAGATCTCGGCGACCCGAATTCGTGGTCGAAATCGCTTCCCGTTTCGATTGAATTCGCACAGCTTTTCGGAGCGACGCTGCGGATCATGACGGTCGTTCCTGACTTCGGAATGAGCATTGTCGGATCGTTTTTCCCGGAGGGGTATGAACATAAGATGCTTGAGCAAGCACAGCAGACTCTCCACGAATTCGTAAACAAACATGTTCCGGATACCGTAGCCGTGCAGCATGTCGTCGGCCACGGTACGGTCCATGACGAAATTCTCCGTGTCGCGGAGGAAGTTTCGGCGGACTTGATTGTCTTGGGTGCAAGTCGGCCGCGGGCTGGAAAACTTTTGCTTGGTCCGAATGCCGCCCGTGTTGTACGGGATGCCGAATGCTGTGTGCATGTGACACGAAGCTAGTAGGGTCCCTAAACCATCCTTGCGGCGAGCCGGTAACGCCACCATCAAATTCCTGCGAGTGGGCGGTCCCGTCGTGGCGTGAAAAATAAGCCTATGGCACTATTGCGCCGGCGGAAGATTATGAAACCGGTTTGCGATGAAAATTTTTGTTCCTCTGTTTCTAGGCGCTATCCTTTTTGCGCCGACTTATGCCTTTGCCAATGCGGGTAAACTTTACCCGGAACTCGTGAAGGTGTCGGCGGGACCGTTTATTCGAGGGTCCGACCGGGCTGAGCGAGAAGCCGGGTACCGTCTTGATGAAGCCGCCTATGGACATAGCGTTACGCGAAAAAATCGTTGGTATGAAAGCGAATTCAAGCGCGGGCCGATTGAGACCACCGCCTACGAAATATCAAAAACATTGGTGACAAACGCACAATACGCCGTTTTCATTACCGCAACCGGGTACCAGGCGCCGGATGTGGATGAAGAAACATGGCAGCAGTATGGCCTGATCCATCCCTTTTCCAGAACCCGCAGACACGCTTGGCGAAACGGCAAGCCACCCGTCGGACGGGAAGACCACCCGGTCGTACTTGTGACACATCGAGACGCACAAGCTTACGCAAACTGGCTAAGTACGGCAACCAATCGGACCTGGAGATTGGCAAATGAAGCCGAATGGGAAAAGGCCGCCCGCGGTGTTGATGGCCGCCGTTTCCCATGGGGCGATGCGTATGATCCCAAGCGTTTGAACAGTCATGACCTTGGCCCGTTCGATACGGTTTCGGTATACAAGTTTCCGAATGGGGCCAGCGAATTTGGTCTGCTTGATCCCGCCGGTCAGGTATTCGAGTGGACGGCGACGGCAGCGAGAGGGAAGGGGCGTTTTATCGTAAAAGGTGGCTCCTGGGATGATAGCGGGTGTGGAATTTGTAGACCCGCGGCGCGCCATTCCCGGCCTGCGACCTTAAAGCACATCCTTATTGGATTTCGTCTCGTGCGAGAAAATCGTTAAATAGAATTGCGTTTAAGGTAACGTTCATACACGTAATTATCGTCATTATGGCACATAACATCGCGGAATAAGACATTGCGGACAAGGAAAAGAGCATGAAAGAATTCGATACCGAAATGTTTGCATCGCTGCCGCGAAAGAAACTGATTGAAATGCGCGAAGCCGGCGAGCGGGCCCTGGAATGTCACCGAATTTTGGACAATACAAGCGACAATATCGTCGGCGAATTGATCAAGAATATCGACATGTTCTATGAATGGAACCATTACCCCGATGGCGATGTGTATGACAATACGACCCATTCACAGTATTACTATCATGCGCATCCTCCAGAAGAACGGCCCGGGGAGCATGGCCATTTCCATACATTCATTCGTCCGAATGGGATGCCGGAAGGCATGGCGCCGGCAGAGGTGCCGGACTATGAAGCGCCTGAGGACGAAGATGACGCGCTGAGTCATATCATCGCTATATCGATGGATAGTGCCGGTCTGCCGATTAAGCTTTTTACCACCAATCGTTGGGTGACAGGTGAAATTTGGTACTCAGCGGCTGATGTGCACCGATTGATCGATTTATTTCTGATCGATCACGCGCAGCCGTCATGGACAGTAAACATGTGGGTTTCATCCATGATTTGCCTTTTCGATCCGCAAATACGGGCGCTTGTGACGGAGCGGGACCGCGTGGTCGGCGCGTGGGAGAAAGAGCACCCTGATGCAAGTGTTTACGAAGATCGCGACTTGGAGGTTACCTCCGATATGATCGTCGACATCGACAGCCAGCGCCTTGCGATAGAGGTTGCGCTGAAGGCATAATGCGTGGCCTGACTTAATTACCGCGATACGATGGGTAGTCCTCGTGCCAGCCAGCCAGGCAGCTTTCCGTTGCCGAAAAAACCTTCGCTGACATCTCGGACGTTTTGGAAGCCCTGCGCCGCAAGATAGTTCCGTGCCCAATGCGAGCGGTTCCCCGCCGCGCAAATCAGCGCAATCGGTTTGGACTTATCATGGCCGACTGCCGCGAGAACATTTTCATAAAATGCATCGATACCATTTTCATCATGCATCGTAACCGCGATCGCCCCATCTGGAATTCCAGTTTGGCGCCATTCCTTGGGCGAGCGAATGTCAATTAATGTGATATCACCCGCACGCGCTCGTCCATGTGCGGTATCGGCGCTCATCAGATACGAATCGGCGAGAGCGGTTCCCGACAATGCGATGAATACGGCGATATAAGCGAAAAACTTTGTCATGCCATGACTTTCTAGGCGAATCCGACGCCGGAAAAATTCACGGTGTCGTGTCGATGTAAAATCCTGAACCGGCTCTTCCAACAAAGGCGGCACCTGCTTAATGGTTAATTAATCTATTTTGCGTCTGATAGCCTTTGGTAACAATGGTTCGGAAAAAAGAATGTTTCATGGCTAAAGAACTTTCCGTCTCCGACGTCGCTCGATTGATCGATGACCCTTCCGCCACGAATCGTGTGAATGCGGCGGAAAAAGTAGCTGATCGATACGAACGGGCGACGTTAAGTGATACCGAGCGTCAGATTGCCGAAGACATTTTCCGCGTAATGGTAAAGGACGCAGAGGAACGTGTTCGCGCGGCTCTCGTGTCGCATCTAAAACATGCCCCCGAGTTGTCTGCGGACGTGGCCTTGGCGTTGGCTCGGGATGCGAGCGACGCGGTTGCCATACCGATGCTGGAAGTTTCGGAAGCACTCTCGGATGATGATTTAATCGATATCGTGCAGACGCAAGGAAGCCGTCGACAGTCGGCGGTGGCGGGACGCCCAGCCGTGTCAGAGGCGGTTGCGGACGTGCTGGTCGATCATGGGGATGAAGATGTCGTTGCCACGCTTGTCGGTAACGAGGGCGCGGACGTTACCGAAGGGATGATGCATAAGGTCGTCGATAAATTTGGTGATTGCGAGAGTGTTCAAACGCCTTTGGTCATGCGTTCGACATTGCCAATAACCGTATCCGAGCGCCTCGTGGCCAAGGTTTCGGATAAACTTATCGATCATTTGGTATCGTGCCACGACCTGCCCAATACGCTCGCCGATGATCTCGTCCTGCAGATCCGCGAGCGCGCGACTCTGGGGCTCCTTTCCGCGGAATCGGACGAATATGATGTCGGCGCCTTGGTTGCCGCGCTGGCGCGCAATGGCCGCTTGACGCCGTCGATTCTTCTGCACGCGGTTTGCGTGGGAGACTTAAACTTCTTCGAAGCGGCGCTTGCTCAAATCGCGGGTATTTCCGTGTTGAACGCTCGTGCGCTCATACATGACAAGGGATCACTGGGTTTAAGATCTCTATATGAAAAATGTGAGCTGCCGAATTCGTTGTTTGAGGCGTTTCGCATCGCGCTCCGTGTCTTGATCGAGACGGAGAAGGAACGTATCGATGGCGATCCCAGCGCGATAACAAAGCGCATGCTGGAGCGTGTGTTGACCCACTTCGAGGATACGGTTGACGAACAAAGCCCCGAAGATGTGGATTTTCTTCTTAGCCGGCTTGAGCGGGTCGCGGCCGCCGCGTAGTTCCTTGCCACCTCTCAGCGCGCGTTGGGCTGTTGCGAAAGGAAATAGTTAAGTTTCTGGCGGCTGTCATAAACGTAATTTTTCATCTGCTCGGGAAAGCCGTTATTGCAAAATTCATAGCGATCCCGCATTTCCCGCACTTTTTCCGGCCGCGCCGCCGCCTCGTCCCGTGACTTAACGAAAAAGGGGAAGAGATCTTGATCGTACTTTCGTGCGATTTTTTTTACCAGATCATCGATCCCGCCTTGCAAGCGCTGCAATAGCGCTTTTTGATCAGTAGAAAGCTCAGCGAACGTGCTGCTGTCGGCGCAGATTTGCAGGGCGGCGGACGCTTCGGTCAGCGAGAATAAGTTAATCAGCATGCTGTCCGGTAGAATCTGAGGCCGTTTGGCGATTGCGTCATTAACGAAAGCCGCCACTAAGAGGGCAAAGCCAAGAGCATATCTTCTCCAGGATAAATTATTTTTTTGATGCATCAATACCCTGTATTTAAGCTGTAGATCGTACCGCATCGTTTGGCGGACATCATAGACTTCTATTCGATTGTTGAAAGGGTGTCATGGAAACCGCGAAAGCTGACCAAGATATCGCCCGCAGAGCGCGGATACAGCATATCCATTTAGCTCTGTTTATTGGCTTCAGCATATTTCTATGCGCTATTGATTTTCTGTTTTTCGATAGCAGGTGGTTCTACTGGCCGGTAATGGTTTGGGGTGCGATCCTTGGCGGTCACGCTTTGTATTGCAAAAGCCTGTCGGTTGACGATGACTGGGCCGAGGCAAGAGCTAACAAAATTCGCGATAAAAGTTATGATCTAGGTCATATCCGCGACATCGAAACTTCCTTTAAACAATCACAATCGGTTGAAGAATCGACATCCGAAAAGTTCGAGTGAGCCCTATTGTGATGATGGAGGATGGTGGTGCGCGCGAAAGATATCATGACCACGAAGGTTGCGACGGTAGGACCTGAAACCACCGTCGAAGCAATTTCAGAAATGATGTTGTCGCGAAATGTTAGCGGCATTCCCGTTGTCGAAACAGATGGCGCGATAGTTGGTATCGTGACGGAAGGCGATTTGTTAATCCGTAAGGAAGTTGGTGCCGAGAGTGCGCAGCATACCTCTTGGTGGCTTTGCTTTCTGAGCGACGGTAAAGCGGATGCCGCCAACTATATAAAAACACATGGTTTGCGTGCGGCCGAGATCATGTCGCGCGACGTGATAACCGTTGGGGAAGATATGCCGGTTGGTGATATTGCCCGTATCCTGGCGGAGAGAAAAATTAAGCGCGTACCCGTCGTTCGCCATGGGAAGGTGGTCGGGATTGTCAGGCGCGTGAACTTGTTGCGCGGACTGGCGTCACGTGACAGGTCACAGTCCGTTGCACCAACAGTTGATGACCGCACGATCAAGGATGCGGTTCTGCAGGAAGTCGACCGTCAGGGATGGGTGACACATGGTAGCTTAAATGTCATCGTGACCGGGGGTATCGTCGAAATGTGGGGGTGGGTTGAAAGCCCGCAAGAACGGCATGCCCTGCTGCTTCTGGCAGAGTCGATAGAGGGTGTTAAAAGCGTCAAAGATCACCTGGGATCGGTCCCCCGTTACCTTCAAAGCGATTGACGATTATTTCTTGGGCGGACTTGCACCGGGCGGTAACTTCGACCATGGATTCATGTCCCTCACCGAGAGGCTGGAATATACCTTAGTGATAGCAACCACACGCAGAGTGTATCGTAGCCACAGCAATACGAGGATGATCATGCCGGATTTTTCAATCAAGTGAAGTTGAATTACCCGTCGTAACGTGTGTTGTCCCGAACCTGGATCGATCAGCTTGATTTCGACATTGTTTCTCGCGCTATCTTGGCTGGCGGCAAGCTGAAAAAATTTGTCGGCTTCCCGTATCAGGTAATAGTTCGTGGATTTCGAAAGCGGTCTTGGCAGGGTTCCGGTCGTGGTCAACATCATGCCGTATCCCGTCTTCCAGCGTATTTTTTCCGCGACCGCGAAATTGTTGGAACGTGTATCCGTTGAGATGATCGTGGCCGCATTGATATTCAAGTTCGGGATGTTGAAACCGTTGACAGCGAAATGAAGCAAAAGAACAATTGGCGCGCTGATTGTGAAAAGTGCGGCGCTCGTACTCTTCCTGGTTTTTAGGAAGGCGGCGCAAATCAGAATTGAGGCGCCATATAGGCCTAGCGCTAAATTATTGAACTCGCCTTTATACAGTTCGCTCACAAAAGCGGCGTTGATCAAAGCCGCAGGGATCACAAGAAAGAAGCAGTAGAGAAATATTTCTTTGTCGGCTTGATCCCGCATCAATTTGGAAGCATGAATAAAATACGGTGTTTTATCGTCGTCCCAGACGTATTTTTTGACGTATTTTTCCCAAATTATCATGCAGCGAGCTATTCGGTTGCCGCGCTTTGGCTTTGGCTATCAGATAAGCCAGCGCCAAAAATCGAAGGTGTGGAAAATCAGGACCAGAATGATAAGCATGATGGCGACGGACAGGCCGGTGAATACCGCTTGTCCCGCGGTGCCTTCGTCATGTTTCATGGCGGCGTCGTCCATTTGCCGACTCAGCAGCTTGGTACTGTTGCCTCGCTTTTGCTCGTTGGAGCCATCGGAGAACGATGCATCGATATTCTCCATCATTTCCCGCCGTGCCGTCTTTTCTTCTTCATTTTCGATGACATAGCAGGGGAATTGATAGTGCCGTGGGCCAAACAGCGCAAAAGTCACTTGTAACCATATGGCGAAACCAGCCATCGCCGCCACGAGAAGCCCGAAGACCAGAATGGATTTGATTGCCCAGCGATGACTTAGTCCGACCAAGGACGAAGATTGTTCGTTCGTTACAAAAGAGTTGGCGACGTACTCAAACGAGAAATAAGCGACAATCAAGCAAAACGGGATCATGAACAGAGATACGCCAAAGAATTCGATCCAAGCCTGTTTCCTAAAACTGAGTTTCTCCCGAACCAGGTCGACGCGGACATGGCGGTTGTAAATGTACCCGTAACCCAAGACTAAGGCGAAATTCGCGACGTGGAAATGCCATTCGAGTTCCTGCAATAGGGTCGAACGGAATGGGAGCCATTCCAGCAGGTTCCCATACATCCAGTTGCGTGCGTCCATCCATCCCTGTTCGAGCATGATGTCGCCGACGAATTTCATCACTTTACGTTGGAAGACGTCCCACACCGTGATGGCGATCATCGGAATCATGAACAGAGTCGCCCATTTGCCGATCGTGCTGGCCAGGCGTCCAAACTGCTCGCTCAGGCGCAGAGCCAGAGGGATCTGGCCAAGGGAATCAACGTGTACGGATGCTTCGTTCGCCATGATCATCTCCCTCCGGTTAATTCAGGCCCGGAAGCCATAATGCAATACTCGGCAGCATAATTACGAGAGCCAGAGCCATGAGTTGCAACAGGACAAACGGAATAATGCCGCGATAGATGCTCATCAAATTTACTTCTCGCGGCGCAATTCCTTTTAGATAGAACAACGCATACCCAAACGGTGGCGTCAAAAACGACGTCTGTAAATTAACCGCAATCAGCACCGTAAACCAGTAGATCATAGCTCTGTTTTCAAGCGGTACATGGTCGCCGAATTCCAGCGTAGCGACGATGGGCGCGAAGACCGGCAGGATAATCAGGGTAATCTCGACCCAATCGAGGAAAAATCCCAGAACAAAGACGATTCCCATGATCAGGAACAGCAATCCCCAAGAGTCCAATCCGGCGCCGAGGATCAATTCCTCGATTACGTCATCG
>JAJFJC010000280.1 GCA_021774385.1 Alphaproteobacteria bacterium | reverse complement strand
TCCTCAATGCCTTTGGCCATCCGCGCAACCATCTTCGGGCCTTCGCGGTATGAGACACTGGGAAATTCGACGGCCAGTTTCATGCATTGCTTCCTTGGTTCATTGGCTCTGCTGACCGTACTCTAGCGCTCCGTTCCCGCGCCAATCAACGTGATCAGGTCGTCGGTCATCCGTACATCACCGAAATTGCGTAGGATGTTGTACAAAGCCGCTCGGTGTTCTTCGTCGCTGCGCGCCGCATTAGCATCGGCGGCCATGATTACCTGATAGCCCAGCGTCGCCGCATCACGGGCCGAACTCTCGCAGCAGATATTGGTCAGCACGCCAGCAATGATGACGGTCTCGACGGCGCGTTCGGACAGCATTTCAGGCAAAGAGCACATACCCGGAAAAAAGGCGCTGTAACCGCGTTTTTCCACGACAACATCCGCCGGGTCCAGATCAAGCCCATTGGCAAACACCGCATCGGCGGTTTCGTCGACATTCTTGCCCAGATGGCTCGCGCCCCACAGAGCCTCCAACATCGGGTTCGTACTCGGCATCGGCGCCGGATATACCCATGCCACAGCACCACCGGCGTTCCGCAAGTTGTTGGCGAGCCTGGTCACCGGTTCAACGATCGACGCAGTGCAGGGTGTCTGCGCGATATAGCTTTGCATCAAGTCGACCACGACGAGCGCCGTCCGAAGCGGATTTATCGTCTCGAAGGCATATCGGCGGCCGCGTCGGCGCGTCATCTTGTCGATTGCCTATTGCGGAAGCGAACAGTCGTGAACCGCGCCGAGAGACCGTGTATCGGGACTTAGTGGTGGCATGGCCATCTCCGAAGGGGCTATTTGAAGTCGAATCGAGAAGATATGCTTTCACGATTCTCAGAACAGAACAACGCACTACGGACCGTAAACCTGGCCCTCCATGATCCAGAAGCGTGTCGGCCACCCCCTCCTCTTTGCCGAGAATTAGGACTTATCATCGCTTGCAAGTGGTGCCCCCGAGTGACAGACTTTCGCTCTCGGATAGGCGGGAATGGGACGCTGAAATGGATGCCGAACAATCAAGCTCGGCGAAAGCCGAGTCCGAATACGCCAGTCGGAACCCGCAACAGCACGAGAGCGACGACAATAAATTTCATCTCAGCCGCAATCATTTTCTCATAAGCGGCTTTTTAATATTGGTGCTGATCGGCATCGGCTCCTGGCTTCAACCGCTCCGGTTCGCACCCTTGTCGCCGCCCGTTTTTTTCTCCGCCACATGGTTCACGCTACCATTGGAGTGGAACGCTCATCGCCGCGTTCACTTGGTGAAAGGAAAATTCAACGCCGTCGCGATTTCGCCGGATGGAACACGCGCCTTCGCCGTGGGCGACGGCGGCTTGATCCTGGAGAGCGCCGACGGCGGCGTAAACTGGACGGCATTCGACCCCAATCTTTCGACAAAACACAAAACATACTTATCCCGTCTTGCAAGGCCAGCCGACAAAGTCCGTCTCCAAGCGTTGACGAAAAATCAGCAAACCGCCCAAACGGCGGAGAAAACGGCGCCGATCGGCGCGGTACCGGGCTCCGGCGTGGATTTTTACGTCAATGTCGGCGACCGAATCTTTTTTGACTTTGACAAATCCGAAATTTCCCTAAAAGCAGCCGAAACAGTCAAAAGATGGGCCGCATGGCTGACGAAATACCCCTCGAAGACCGCGGTGCTCGAGGGGCACACGAGCAATCAAGGGCGCCCAGGCGAAGAGGACAGCAGACGAGAATACAATTTGGCTCTCGGAGAACGGCTGGCAAATGCCGCGCGGGAGTATCTCATATCCCTCGGAATCGCTTCCGACAGACTCGAAACAATAAGTTATGGCCAGGAAAGGCCCGCCGTCTTGGGATCCAACGAGGCCGCATGGGCCCAGAACCGCCGCGTCGTCATGCTTGTTAGAGGGAGTTCCGAACCCGCGCAAACCTCGCCATCGGAGCAGGTCACGGCGACCGCCGCCTCCCCGGCTTCGGATACCTCCTTGGGTGATGAGAGTAATATACTGAACCGTTTCAACTTTCACGCCGTCGCGTTCCTCGGCGACGGCCGGGTCATGATCGGCGGCACGCGCGGCATAATCCTTGTCTCCAACGAAACCGAGACCGAATGGAACGCGGGTACGGGGGAAGACCTTGAAGGCACCAACACCATTACAAGCTTCACCGACCTCGCACCGACCCAAAACAGTAAAGTTCAGTTGGCGGCTACGTCGCGGGGAAAATTCACGTTATATAGTTCCAGCGACGGCCTTGCTTGGAAAGGAGAAGGCCTGACCAGTGAAACGGAGATGAAAAGCTTTGGAATAACCGGCCTTCTCCATTTCTCGGTTAACCATCGTACCTTCGACGCGCAAGGTGATTTCAAACTCGAACGAAGCACGGTAGGTGGTTATTTAATTTCAACCGACAAAGAGTTATTCGCCGTCGTTGGTCTCGATCCAACCCCTGATCGGATCGCCAAAGGGTTCAACGACATCTTGCCCGCCACCGGTTTCTCCCGCGCGCTCGTGGTCGGCGATAACGGAAGGATTGTCCAGCTTACGCTGGACAAAGAATCGGGAACGAATTTCACGCTTCGAGAAATCGAAAGCAGGACGAAGGCGAACCTGCACCGGGTGACGGGAATTGTCGGCAGGACCGTTTGGGCCGTCGGCGGCGGGGGAACAGTTCTTCGGACGACCGGAAGCGACAATAAATGGACCGAAACCAATATTCCGCATATTGGCGAACTTCGCGATATCGCCTTCTCCGAAGATGGCCTGATGGGCATAGCCGTCGGCGAAAACGGCGCGATCG
>JAJFJC010000279.1 GCA_021774385.1 Alphaproteobacteria bacterium | reverse complement strand
TGAACGAGCATCTCAAAGAAGCGACGGAGGCTAATCCGTTCCTGGCGCCGCTCGGTAGTGTGCCGTTGCAGGACGGCGCGCTGGCCGCCGAGGTGTTGCATGAACTCGTCGCGGCCGGTCACAAAGGCGCGATGATTGGCACCCAGCCACATGGTAGTTCCGGCAATCTCGACGACCCGATGCTCGATCCGTTCTGGGAAGCGGCATCCGCGTTGGAAGCCGTTCTTTATATCCATCCAATGTTCGGCTGTGGCGATCCGCGTTTGGCGGATTTTGGCATGATCAACGCTGTTGGGCGCGGGCTGGATACGACGACCGCCGTGGCGCGGTTGCTGTTCTCCGGCCATTTCCTGAAATATCCGGGCATGAAGATCGTGCTGTCGCATGGCGGCGGCGCGCTGGCCTTCATGCTTGGCCGATTGAAGCATAACGCTGCCATCCATCCCGGCCAATTCGCCGATCCCGCTGAAGGGTTCAAGCGGCTCTATCACGACACGGTCCTGCTCGATCCCGACGCGCTAAAATTTCTGCGCGGCAAGACCGGGGCGGGGCAGTTGATGATGGGGTCGGACTACCCGTTCCCAATTGGCGATATGGCGCCCTGTGACATTGTGCACGAAGCGGCATTTAGTGAAATCGACACGAGTGCTATTCTCGGCGGGACAGCGGCAAAGCTGTTTAAACTCAGCGGTGGACGCGATGGTCATCACGGATGAACGAATAGCAGACCCCTTTAGCGACGCGCGGCGGGCGGCGGTACCGTTCGCGCCGGTTACCGACCCGGCGGGATGGACGGCGGCCGAGATGGCCAAGAGCGACGAATGGCTCTGCCGCTTCAGTGAGGCGGAAGTCGCCGAGTTGCGTGACGCCATCGCGCCATTCGATCGAGACGATATCGACCTCATGACGCTCGGCGCAGCGGATTTCCCTTTACCGACGCTCGGCAAGGCGCTGGCAGAGATCCGGCAGGAAGTTCTGTACGGACGGGGTTTCGTCCTGTTTCGCGGCTGGCCCGTTGAAGAGGTCGGCAAGCGCGCCACGGCGGTGGCTTTCTGGGCTGTCAGCCAACATCTTGGCGATGGCGTCTGTTCGCAAAACAAACGCGGTCATGTGCTGGGCCATGTGACGGATCTGGGCGAAAGCCGGTCCAATCCCAGTCAGCGCGGTCCCTATTCGCGCGAGGAAATCCCGTTCCACGTCGATTGCTGCGACATTGTTGGCCTGCTCTGCATGGAAACCTCGATATCTGGCGGCGAAAGCAGCATCGTCAGTTCGGTCGCTTTGCATAACGAGATGATCAAGCGGCGGCCCGATCTGGTGCGGGTCATGGCGGAACCGTTCTATCGCGACCGGCGCGATGAAATTCCGCCGGGTATGGACCCTTACTACAAGCTTCCCATCTTCAACTATCATCAGGGCTATTTCAGCGCTTCCATCGAGCCAACCTATATCGGCTCGGCGCACCGTTTCGATGAATGCGGGGAAATGACACCGGCGCAGAAGGAAGCGATGCAGGTCTCGCAAGCGCTGGCGGCGGAAATGCGTTTTGACCAGGGGTTCAGCCGTGGCGACATGCAATTCGTCAACAACCACGTCGTCTTTCACACACGGCGCGGTTACGAGGATTACGACGACCCGGACCGCAAGCGCCATTTGCTGCGGGTGTGGCTGAAAGCCCTCGACGGTCGGCCGTTGCCGGATGCTTTTTACGAACGTCACGGCACGCGTGAGACGGTAGACCGCCCCGGCGGTATTGTTGGCCCCGACACGGTGCTCAGCGCGCCGATCTATCGGGTTTAAAGCTGACGGTAAAACTATGGTCAACAGTATAAACCTGCATCCCGATATGCGTGCCTTGATCGAAGCGCGTGACGCTTTGCCGCCGGCCACGACGATCGCTGAGCAGCGGGCCAACTGGACGAAGCTCAGTGAAGCATTTCGTGTGCCCTACCCGGACGATATCGCGGTCGAGGATGTTTCGACGCCGGGCAAGGATGGACCGATACCGTTACGTGTCTATCGTCCCGCCGACGCGGACGGGAGTGCGGTGCTTTACTTTCATGGTGGTGGCTTCATGAAGGGTGATCTCGACAGCGGTGATTGTGTCGCCTGGGGATACGCAGAAAAGATCGGCGCAGTTGTGATCAGCATCGATTACCGCTTGACGCCGGAGCATGCCTATCCCGCCGCCTTCGACGATTGTTATGGTGCGCTTGAGTATGTTGTGAGCAACGCTTCCGAGATGTCGATAGATCCGGCTCGCATCGCTGTCGCCGGCGACAGCGCGGGCGGCAATCTTGCCGCTGCAGTCAGCTTGGCGGCGCGCGACCGAGACGGACCGGCGATTGCCGCGCAAGCGCTGATTTATCCCATGCTGGGGTTGAAACTCGTTCTTGCTTCACGGGCTAAGCATGGCGATGCGCCGGGGCTTTCCACACAGGCGGTCAGCGAGTATTGGCGTTTGTATTTAGACGGCGCGGAAACGACCGATGACGCCTACGCCGCACCCTTGGCCGAAACCAAATTCTCCAAACTGCCGCCCGCGCTAATCCATACGGCCGAATACGACCCGCTTCGCGACGATGGCGAAGTTTATGCCGAACGCTTGCGCGCGGATGGTATACCGACGATCTATCGCTGTGCCGACCGCATGATTCACGGTTTCACACGTGCTCGTTTTGCAGGCCCTGATGCGGCCCGAGAGTTTGATTTTATCTGTGATTTCCTAAAACAGCACCTCTACGGCTGACTTGCGGAAATCCTGACCGCAATAAGGAGGCTCATACATGAAGATCACAGGCTGCAAGGCGCTGCACTGTGGTGCCGGTTGGCGCAATTTCTCGTTCCTGAAGCTGCAGACCGACGAAGGTTTGACCGGCATCGCGGAATATAACGAGAGCTATGGCAGCAAGGGACTGACCGGCGTCATCCAAGCATTGGTGTCGTCAATTGTCGGCCTCGATCCGCGGGATCATGAGCCGATTAGCCAGCAACTCTACGCCATGACGCGGCAGGCGCCGGGCGGGATCAACCAGCAGGCTAT
>JAJFJC010000278.1 GCA_021774385.1 Alphaproteobacteria bacterium | reverse complement strand
CGATCGGCGACCCGGGCGCGCCCTACGGAGCGCGCGCGCCGGGCGGCGGGCCCGCCATCCCGTGCGAATTGCACACATCAGGGTCCTGTCTTGAAAAAGATTTATGGGGTCAGGTCTTGCAATCACATATTAGGACCCTTTCGTGGCGAGACGTACGCAGATCGAGATCTATTAGATTAATGTAGGTTTGCAAGACTTGGCCCCTGCCTTCCTTCGCCAGCGCCGCCACAGAAATAGGCTGTCAAGGCGCCTATTACGCCACCTCTGCGGATTAAGACTTTCATTGCGCGACGACCTCGTTATTCATGTCCGTTATGTTGAACCAGATTCTGTTGCGCCCAGGAACTCTTGGCATTCTCTGTGTGCTTGCCGCAGGCACAACCTTCTCCACCTCCGACATGCTGATCAAGACGATAAGCGGCGATTACCCGCTTCACCAGATCGTGCTCATTCGAGCCATCGTCGCACTCGTGATCATCCTCGGCGTCTTCATGCCGCTGGAGGGAGGATACAAAAATCTCCGCTCCAAGCGTTGGCGATTGCATATGTTCCGTGGGCTGTGCGTCGTCATCGCCAACATGGCCTTTTTCGTCGGAATCGCCGCAATGCCCCTTGGGGAGGCGACGGCGATCTTCTTTGTCGCTCCACTTTTTATAACAGCGCTGTCGGTCCCGTTTTTGGGAGAGCGGGTTGGTGTTCGGCGCTGGATGTCAGTCGCGGCCGGCTTGATTGGCGTTGTCGTCATCATGCGCCCGGGGACCGAGGCGTTCCGCTATGCCGCATTGGCTCCAGTACTGGCAGCCTTTGCCTACGCCTCTATGCAAATCACGGCGCGAAAGCTTGGTATGACGGAAAGGGCATCGACGATGGCCTTCTACGTCCAAGTCACGTTCTTGTTGGTTTGCACTGCCAGCGGTCTGGTTGTCGGTGATGGTCGTTTCGCCGAGGGGGTCGATAACCCCACGCTGCTTTTCCTGCTGCGCGCTTGGACCACACTCGCCCAAACCGACGGTGCGGTGATGATTGGGGTCGGTGTCCTCAGCGCGTTCGGCGCCTATCTCATTTCGCAGGGTTACCGGTTGGCGGAAGCGACGACAGCCGCACCCTTCGAATACATTGCTCTTCCGCTGGCTATGTTGTGGGGCGTCATCGTTTTTGACGAATGGCCGGACGCCATCGCTCTCTTCGGGATAGCCTTGATTTTTGGCAGTGGCCTCTATGCGTTTTGGCGCGAGAACGTACGTGGCGCCAACATCGCCGTGGATCATCCGGTCCCGCGCAACCGGTAGGAAAATTTATAAATCGCAAAGCTTTGTATTTGTTCCACCCAAGCGACCGAAAACAATTTCATCGGCACCTCCATTGCTAATTCGAGCGCCAGCAGGGTCAGGTGGAGAATGTTGCCATAGATTTTGGCCGTTTAGGTTCCCGTCCCGCCGACGCCCGCTCGGCTGACACGTGTTTTCACGTCGGCAGCGGGCCTTCATAACATTGGGAGCCCTCTGGAATATGCGTCCAATCATGGTTTGTCCGTACAAAGATATAGCGGAAATCATGCTTCGACGGCGTAATCCAGCTCGGGTCATCAAAGGTTCCCGCATCTATGGCTCTCGCCGTGGGCCGGCGCTCTTGGGTAAAACCGATATTGGTGCCGCAATTCGCGCAGAAACCCAGGTCCAGCCAGCGGCCGTATTCGTTGATCTCGCGATAAGTTTTAAGTTCGCCCGAGCAAAGCTCGAATTCCGGCTTGTCGAATTTCGGAATCACCGCAAACGCGGAACCGGTGCGCCGTTGGCACCATTCACAGTGACAAACGACGACAATGCTGGGTTCGCCATGCACCTTGTACCGGACGTCACCGCAGACACAGCCGCCCTCATGGACCGAATGAGTCATAACCCCATCCCCCGTTCGCTCATTGTGACGGGGCAAAATATTGCGTGGTGAAAGTGCGTTGTAAAGGCGGCGTGCCGCCGGCGACAGAGGCGGCTTTAGGGCCGCCCGGATCACGCCGACGGTTTGCTCTTGATGCGGCGGCTGCGCGCGTGTGTTCGTTGCGCGCGCCGGACAACGGGCTCGTCTATCATTTTGCCCTCGAAGGCGACAGCGCCCGCACCGTCCGATTTTGCCTTGTCGTACAGTGCAATGATCTTCTCCGCGCGCGCGACCTCGGCCTCGGACGGCGAGAACCCCTCGTTCAAGATCGCCACCTGGGCCGGATGGATACACGGTCCCCCGTCGAACCCCAGGCGGCGGGCGCGGCGGATGTTGTTCCGGAACAAATCAAGGTCGGAGAAATCGGCAATCGAGCCGGGATAGCCCATCATGAGTATCCCCGCCTCCCGCGCGGCGACATGGACCTCCCGGTTGAAACCGAGGATGGCTTCGGTATCGACTTCCGGCATCCCGATCACGTCGGCGAAATCTTCCATGCCGACGCTCACCGCGCGCAAACGCGGGCTGGCATGCACGATCTCCCGGACGTTCAAATAGCCCTTGGCCGTTTCAATGAGCACGAACAGGCCGATGGCGCCGGGTTCTAGCCCGCGTTCGGCTTCAAGCTCGGACATGACTTCATCCACGAAGACCACATGCTCGGCGGACTCGGTCTTGGTCAGAACGATCGCTGAAACACCCTCCAGGATCGAGGCCTCGAGATCGGCGATGGCCATGCGCCAGGGCCGGTTGATCCGCACAAGAATGTCGGCCCCCGCCTGGCCGGTTTCCGCAATCACTTTTGGCAACAGGCTTCGCGCCCGCGGCTTTTCGTCCGGCGCGACGGCATCTTCCAGATCGATGATGATGCCGTCGGCGCCGCGCGTATGCGCCTTGGCGACGAAGCGCTCGGCGGTCGCCGGCACGAATAGCAACGAGCGCCACATGGGTTGTTCCGCGGTATCCATCACACGCCCCCTTCGATTTCGCGATAGGCCGCGCCGAGCCGGCGCACCTACCCTTTTAAGGGCGGCTGCGGCCGGGAGAAGACGAGCTCATCTTCCGTCGAGGCGGCCGCGTCGATGGTATAGCCGCCGGCATTGAAATCCTTCAGGCCATCCGTCCGGTCGACCCGGTTTTCCATGATCCAGCGCGCCATCGCACCGCGCGCATGCTTGGCGTAATACATGAGGGAGCGGGCCTTGCCGTCCTTCACGTTCAGGAACCTCGCCCCAATCACCGTCCGGCCCAGCGCCTTGGTGTCGACGGCCTTGAAATATTCGTTCGAGGCGAGATTGACCACGGTCTTGTCTTCATGACCGCGCAAGTCCGCTTTCAGCCGGTCGGCGATGCGGGCGCCCCAGAATTCATAGAGGGATTTCCCGCGGCCGTTGGCCATTTTGGTGCCCATCTCGAGGCGATAGGGCTGGATCGCATCCATCGGCCGCAAGACGCCGTACAGGCCGGAGAGGATGCGCAAATGATCCTGCGCGTAAGCGAGCGTTTCCTCGGCGAGGCTGTCCGCCTCCAGCCCCCAATAGACGTCGCCGTCAAAGGCGAGTCCGGCCGGCTTGGCGCTATTGCTCCTGTTGTCGAGATTGAAGGCCTGAAAGCGCTCGAAATTCATGGTCGCCAGATTGTCGCTGATATGCATCAGGCGTTTCAGGTCATCCGCGCTCTGGGTTTTGGCGACGCCCGCCAGCTCGCGCGTATCGTCGCGCAGGCGCGGCTTGGTGACCGGGACACCCGTTTCGGCGGGGGCCATATTCAGTTTTTTCGCGGGGGAGAGTAGCGTCAGCATGATGTATCCTTTCCTCCTAACATCAACCCGGCCAATCCAGGTTCGTATGCGTGGGTCAGTGACACCATGAAACTGGGTCCTTACGTCAAAAAAATCAAGCCGCTTGAACCGAAGAACGCGCGGATTACGGCATTGGTGCCGAGCGATCCGCCGGCCTGGCGAAATTGCCAGTGCACCTGCACCGGTGCGGCACCGCCGTTTGTAGGGAAACGAGCGAACGCCGCCGACAAATTGATTCAGATCAAAGACAGGGCCACGGTCCGGATCAATGCTGCTTGTTGTTCTCCAATGATTAACAATGGGGTGCGCCTTCTCGGAACAAACAGTGCTTCGAGGCGCAAAGCCGCGTGTGTCGATGACCTGTTCTCGTAACCTTTACATTCTGCTGTCGGTCACTCTCACATTGTTCATCCATGCTAGCGGCGGACCAAGCCTGGCCGGCGACGCGGATTGGCGAAATCTCTACCTTGATGCCAAACCGTTGTTTGACGTGCGCTATCGCTTCGAACATGTCGACCAGCAATCGAAAGCCAAACATGCCAACGCACACACGGTTCGCACGCGCGTTGGACTCGAAAGTGGCCGCGTCTACGGTATCGGCCTGTTATTCGACGTCGACTTTCTGGAAGCTATAGGCTCGGAGCGTTTCAACAGTACCGTCAACGGCAAGGCGGACTTCGCCGTCGTCGCCGACCCGGACGATGAAGAAATCAATCGGCTTTATCTGATCGCCGATGGCACGATTCCCAGAACCCGTTTCAAGCTCGGCCGCCAGCGCGTCGCCTGGGACAACCAGCGCTTCATCGGCAACATCGCATTTCGTCAGAACGAACAAACCTTCGATGCCTTCGATGCGGTTCTGATGCCGGCCGATGAGCTCGATATTGAATATGTTTACTTGGATGAGGTGCGGCGCATCTTCGGTGACGATTCACCGGTCGGCCGCCTCGGGATGAACAGCCACGGCCTTAGGCTTTCCTACCGCGGCCTCAAGCCGCTGAAAATAGCGCCGTTCGCCCTTCTCATCGATTTTGACGATACCGCGTTCGCCGGCTCATCGAGTGCGACTTATGGCGTCTACGTGGACGGCAAGCATGACCTCGGAGACAAACGGAGCCTGCTCTACACTCTCGGACTGGCCTATCAGGAAGACCATGGCGATAATCCAGGCGACTATGGCGTCGGCTATGTGCTGGCCGAGCCGGGCCTTAAAATAAATCGCCTGATCGTCAAGCTCGGATATGAGCGACTTGATACCGATGACGGCAACGCCCTTCAAGCTCCGGTCTCCACCGCACACAAATTCAACGGCTTCACGGACCAGTTCCTCACAACGCCGGCGACAGGTTTGCAGGATTTCTATTTTGCCGTGGCCTATCGCGTGCCCGGCGCGCGCTGGTGGTCGGGCATCAATCTGAAAGGAGCCTATCACCAATTCTGGTCCGGTGACGGCGATATAGACTATGGCGATGAATGGGACATCGGCGTCTTTAAAAGCTTCAAGTCCGAAGCAGGTCAATTCGATGTCGGCCTGCAATACGCCAGCTACAGCGCTGATAGCTTTGCCAGCGATACGGATAAATTATGGTTCACATTAAGGTTCAAACTTGCCGATTTTAAGCTCGGCGATGCGACAAGCCGCTAAGTTAGGAAGGCGCTGGCCACCGGAAAAGACCATTGAGCTGCTGCCGGTTTTAAGGGCACCGAGTTAAGGTGTTTTTTTAGACGGGGTCAGCACCGCAAAGGGGTCGCCGACTTCACTTATGCCAAGCAGCCGAAGGATGGCTTTACGTTGCCATGATCCTCGACCTGTTCTCGCGGCGTATTGTCGGCTGGTCGATGAAAGCGAAAATAATTTGCCGCCGTTTCACTTTGCCCGCGTCTGACTTAGTACCCAAGCCGGTATTACGGCGATTAGGTAGGCGATGGCCAATATCATAAAGCCATCTTGGAAGGCCCGCGTAATGCCTTGGGCGTAGATTATCTGACCGAGGTAGTGAAGGGCGCCGTGCTGCTGTATCGCTTCGGCAACACCCGCTTCGTTGAGGAGTCTCGTGACGCTGGATATCAACTCGCGGCTTGACGCGTTCGACGGGTCTTGGGTGATCGCGAAACCTTCGCTGTGATAAAAAGTACGCTGGTCGACGAAAACCACCCAGGCGTTGGTGCCGAGCGACCCGCCGGTCTGGCGGATGAAGTTCACCGTGCCGGCGCCGGCGTTCAGTTTCTCCGACGGCAAGGCCCGCAGTGCGGTGTTCATGAGAAAGGGCTGCACGAATGTCGTGCCGAAGCGCCCGATGGCGCCATAAATCATGACAATAAACAAGGGCGTATTCACATCCGCCCAGGCCATGGGCATTGTACCGAGGCCGAGGACCAGCAGCCCGAACATCATCGCCTTGCCGGGTTCCAGTTTGTCGGCGAGATGTCCGGTAAAGGGCACCAGGCAGACCGCCAGCATCATGCCCGGCAGCAAGCTAAACCCTGCATCCAGGGGCGATAGCCCTTGCACGAGTTGCGTGAAAACCGGGAAGGCGTAGGTCGTGGCGAAATTGCCAATACCGGAGAAAAAGGTCACGAATAAGACGATGACGAAATGCTTGTTCTGGAACAATGATATGTCTATTAGCGTTTCCTTGTCGCGACGCTGGCTTTTAACAAATCCTAGCCCGCAACAAATGCCTACCATGCCTAGGATCAGGATATGGTCGGATGTCCAACCTTTCCGCGGCCCATCGGTCAGCACCGTCATGATGCAAAATAATGTTATGGCGATGAGGATATAGCCGAACCAATCGAACGCTTGTCCGCCGGGCTTGCGGACGGAGGGCATGAAAACCATGCCGAAGGGCAGGGAAATGAGCAGTAACGGAAGCGGTAGCCAGAAGATGTAACGCCAGTTCAGAACCTCGAGCGCCAAGCCACCGACGGGCGGCCCAAGCGCAATGGCCAAGACCAGACCCATGGAATAGATACCCAAAGCGAAGCCGCGCCGTTCCTCGGGAAACACCTGGAACACGGTCACCATGATCAACGGTTGAATGATGCCCGTCGCCATGCCTTGCATGACCCGTCCGGCGACCAGCATACCGAAGCTATCTGCTAAACCGGCAACGATGCTGCCCGTGGTAAAAAGAATTAGCGTGGCGATGTATCCGTATCGTTGACCCAATACGGCGACCACCCAAGCGTTGAGCAATTGGCAGGTTGTCATGGCGACGTTGAAGGACGTCGCGAGCAGTTGCGCCTGGTACTGGCCGACTCCATAAGCGCCCATTACATCGGGGATTGCGACATTGACGATGGTGCCGGACAGGACCATGACGAAGGAGGCCGTCATACCGGACACGGTTACCAGCACGCGGTAATTTGTACCGAAACGAGCAAACAATTCGTCTACTGTTTCTGTTTTAAATGCCATAACAGTCTGCCGGTATTTATTTTTAGCTGCAGGGTTCGACGGTCTTGCCGGTCATCATAAATCATGACGTAATTCGCGTACGGATAATACCAAAGGACATTGATGCAAGGGCGCCAAATGAGCCCGGACTGAATTTGCCCCTAGAGCGGCCCCTCAAAATTCATTATTCCCGAACCCGCCTACGATCCTATCCGCCGAAATCGTCATCGGCGGCGAATAGGATAGGTCAGTTCATGCCGTAAAAGCCGAGGGCACCGCCGGCCATCACCTGATGCTTCGCCTCCGTGGACAAGGGCGCCAGCCGATCCCGCATCATCTTTGGCGCGCCGGGGAAGAACCCGTCCTGATGCGGGTAGTCGGTCGCCCACATAATTTTGTGCGGACCGATATAGTCGGCCAGCACGGCGATGCTGTTCTCCACCGGCTCGAAAGAGATCCAGCAATTCCGCTTGAACAGGTCGCTCGGACGCATGCTCGGCGCGGTCTCGTTGAACCCCTTGTCGTCGAAATGGCGGTCCATGCGGTCAAGCCAGGGCGCAATCCAGCCGCCGCCGGATTCAAGGAACGCGACGCGCAATTTCGGATGGCGATCCACCACACCGCCCCAGATCACGCTCAAGGCGACCAGCATCATCTCCATGGTGTGAGAGACCATATGCCGCGCGGCGCGATCGTTTTCGAAGCGATCGACACCGACGGTCGGCATGGCATTGGTCGAGCCTTCATGGAAGCCGATGGAGAAATCAAGCTCTTCGGCCAGATGCCAAAACGGCTCGTACATCGGGTCGCTCAGCATCTTCTTGCCATGATAGGGGTTGGGTCGCAAAAACCCGCCGCACATGCCAAGCGTTTCGCGCGCGTAGCGCATTTCCGCCATTGCCAGCTCGACGGATTGCATCGGCAGCATCGCGACGCCGAAGAGCCTGTCGGGATATGGCTTGCAATAGTCCGTCAGCCACCGATTGTAGGCGCGGCACATCGCGGCCGCCAGATCGGGGGTCTCGACGGCGCCGGTAAACAGGCCGAGGCTGGGATAGAGGAACGCGGCGTCGATCCCGTCCGCATCCATATCGACGATCCGCACATGCGGATCGAACCCGCCCTTGCGTCCTTCGGCATATTTCAGTGTGTTGACCTTAACGTCGCCCTGTCGAACGCCGATGGAACCAAGGCTGCCAATGCCCCGAGGATTGCCGAGCAGCATGCCCTCGACTGTAAGTCGCTCCTTGCCGTTGTCATCGATCACGAACCGCGGCCGGCGTTCGCGGAACGCGGGGTCGATGTACTCATCCCACAACGTAAGGGGCTCGAGAATGTGACCGTCGGCGTCGACAGTCTCATAGGTCCGTGTCATCGCTATAACCTCCGGGCAGGTAAATTCCAGGTCACGATAGCGCGAAGACCGCGGTGCGGCGACTCTGCAATTCCGTTGGTGTAAACAGCTTGTTGTTGATGGCCAAGACATGGAATTCAGGGGGTAAATTCTCGATGCCCGATTTTGCCCCCGGACCAGCGCCTCAAAATTCAATATTCCCCGAGTTCGTCTGCTATCCTATCCGCCGTAATCGTCAGCGGCGGCGCGGGCGGCGGACGCCATTCCGTACGCAAGGCGCGGTTTCCGATGGGACCGCCGGATTGAAGGGGGATCGAACCATGCAGGATACCGGGGACCATGACTGGCTCAAGCAGGGCAGCACGTCGAGCGCCGAAGTCGGCGAAATCTATGACAATTGGGCCGCCGAGTACGAAGAAACCCTGGCGCAATGGGACTACCGCGCGCCGGTTCAGGCGGCCGCGCTGCTGCGCGCCGAGGTGCCGGCCGGTGCGGCGCTGTTGGACGTGGGCTGCGGCACGGGGCTGACGGGGGCGGCGCTGCGGGCGGCGGGCTTCACCGGGCCTCTCGACGGCATCGACCTGTCGCCGGCCTCTCTGCGGGAAGCGGAGAAACACGGCGTCTATCGCCGCCTCACCGCGATGGACCTGCAAACGCTGCCCCTGCCGCTCGCCGACGGTGCCTATCAGGCGGTGATATGCGTCGGCGTGCTGACCTACATTCCCGACGGCGAAGGCGTGCTGCGCGAGTTCGCGCGCCTCGTCGCGCCCGGCGGCCGGATTATGATCACGCAGCGCGAAGACCTATACCGCGAACGCGGCTATGCCGCTCTGTTCGGCGCGTTGGCCGATGTCGTCGGCGACATCGCCGTCACCGGGCCGCTCCCCTACCTGCCGGACAACCCGGATTTCGGCGCCGAGATCGGCGTCGTCTACGCGATGATGACCGTCTCCTGACCAGGGTATCGGATTTTTGAGGTGAGTGCCGTCCCCTATCCGGCTATGAGTTGAGCAAGGCGCGAATTGTGTTGGCCAGTTCCGGTTTGCGGAAAGGTTTTTGAAGAAACGGTGCATTTTCATCGAGTTGGTCGGAATGGTTCACCGCATTGGGCGTATAGCCCGACATGTAGAGGACCTTTACCGCCGGATACTTGGCCACCACCGCCGCCGCCAGAGCAGGACCGGCCATACCACCAGGCATTACCACATCGGTCAAAAGCAAATCGACGGAACGGCCGCTCTCCAGCACCGCGAGCGCCTTCTCCGCATCGGTCGCTTCCAATACGCCATAGCCAAGATCGCGGAGCAAATTGGCGGTCAGGCGCAAGAGCGCCTCGTTGTCCTCCACGAGGAGAATCGTTTCGCCCTGCGCCGTCACGGTGATTTCGGTTTCCGGCAAGTCCGCCACCGAGGGTCGTTCCAAATAGGGCAAATATAGGTTTACCGTTGTCCCACGGGCGTCGCCGCTCTCGATTTCAACGTGACCGCCAGATTGCTTGGCGAACCCGTACACCATGCTGAGGCCCAGCCCCGTCCCCTTGCCGACATCCTTGGTCGTGAAGAACGGATCAAAGACGTGCGCCATATGCCGTTGCGGAATACCGGTCCCGGTATCGGCGATCGATAACTTTACATAAACACCCGGCGTCACTTCCTGTTGCGTTGCGGCATACGCGTCGCCCAGCGTTACTTTCTGGATTTCGATTGTCAGCGTGCCACCCTCCGGCATCGCGTCGCGGGCGTTCACGGCAAGGTTGAGGATCGCGCTTTCAACCTGCGCCGGGTCGGCCTCCGTGGTCCACGGCCCCTCTCCCTGCCGCGCCTCGATTTCAATAGTCTCGCCCAAGGTCCGGCGCAGCATATCGAGCATCGACAGGACATGGTCGTTCAGGTCGATCAGTTCCGGTGTTAATTTCTGCTTGCGCGAAAAGGCGAGGAGTTGGCGGTTCAAATCGGCGCCATAAAGAGCGGATTTGACTGCGGAATCGACGAACTCAAGCAACTCCGGCTGGCCCTGCAAATTTTCTTCCAGGAAGTCGAGATTGCCGATGATAACGCCCAGCAGATTATTGAAGTCATGCGCGATACCACCTGTCAACTGGCCTACTGCTTCCATGCGCTGCGCCAGGAACAGCTGCTCCTCCAGCGCCTTCCGATCAGTCAGGTCGACGACCGAGCCGATGAAGGTTTGGCCCACGCCAGCCTTCGATTCGCCAACACTAAGCTGCATCGGGAATTCTTTGCCGTTCTTCCGCAATCCCGTCGTTTCCCGCCCAACGCCGATGACCGTCGCCTCACCCGTCTCCTGGTAGCGCCGCAGATATCCATTATGCGCGCCACGTATCGGTTCCGGCATCAGCATTTTGACATTACGGCCGATCACCTCATCCCGCGTGTAACCGAATATCGTTTCAGCCGCGGAGTTAAACGCCTCCACGGTGCCCGACTCATCGATGATGATGTTTCCAAGGGCGAGATGGTCGAAGGTAATGCGAAATTTTTCTTCCGATACCCGCTTTTCCGTGTTGTCCGTGCCGGTGCCGCGATATCCCAGGAACCGTCCGTCCTTATCGAAGCGGGGCTGTCCGTTTATCGCGAGGTAACGAATCGAGCCGTCCTCATATTCTCGCGTATGCTCGAACATTCGGAATGGCCGATGATGATGAAGATCATCAAGGTGCCGCGCGAAATCGGCGGCGTCCACGCCGGGGATCCCTGTTTCCTCGCGCGTCCGGCCCAACAACGCCTCGGGCGGCACCCGGGTAATTTCTTCGAACCGGTCCGAGAAATAGGTGAATCGCAGATTTTCGTCCATCTCCCAAAACCAGTCGGACGCCGATACCGCGAAATCGCGGAAGCGCCGCTCGCTCTCTTGCTTCTGGACGCCGGCGCGGTATGCCAGCAACCAAATCGCAACCAGCAACAGCGCAACCAGGCAAAGAACCAGACTGCCGCGGATTATATCGGGCACCGCTTGCGACACATATACGGCCGTGGGCAAGCTCAACTGGAATACGAAATCGGTATGTGAAATTGCGATTCGTTGGTGATGGGACGTGGCATCCGCATCGAACAAACGCAACATGAAGCCGGCCAGCCCCTCCCGATCAGTGACCACGGGTTTCAGTTCGTGCAAGGTGTATACTTCGCGGTGATCTTTATAAACGATGCGCGCGTCGTAACGGGCCAATACCTTCAAGGACTCGCCAAGCTGCCCGAAAAAACGGTCATCGATACTGCTGACCACGACCGAGGCGAGCGCGCCATCGACCTGGCGGGCCGCGAGCGACAAGGTGATCTGCGTCAGCCCGTCGAGCCGGCTTTTTATCGGCGGGGAATAAAAATAATCGGCGACGATGTCGGGCGGCATATGCGCGCGAAAATAGGCACGGTCAGCGACCTGATACCCTTTCGCCGGTTCACCGGATCGCAAATCCGTGCGAATGACGCCATCCGGACTGATAACGGTAACCGTCCGCACCGGCGGCAAGCGCCCCGTCAACTGTTTTAGATAGGGCTGCAGCCCTTCCCGCGTTTGTGTCGCAACAACATGCACCGAAACCGTTCTCATGACCAATTCAAGCGCGCGCAACGCATGTCCTATACGCGCCGCACTGCCTTCGGCGGCTATTTGCAAATCGGTAAGGGCGCTACGCCGCGCGTTCCCGACACTCCAGCTCGACCACACCGCAATGGCCACACCCAGAGCGATAAGAAGGAGAAGCCCCGGCACCAAAGTTCGAACGTTCAACAAATCCACTCCGGTATTACTGATTCCCAGGCGCGTTCAGGTCTCAATAAGCAAGGGGTTCATCACATTGAATTTATTTAACTATATTGAACATAACGCAATTTGGAACCCGATTACGTCAAAATTCACATTTTGAACCAAGGTGATAATTCCGCCGGTGCGAAAAGGTAGACTAACATCAACTGTTGAAAACCTCCCGCCGATAAAATTTATGTGATGGCAATATTAGGTTCTCTTCTAAGCATCGCCTTGACTACAGTTCAGCCCATCACTCCGCCGCCAAGCCCCGACTGATCACCAGCCGTTGAATATCACTCGTTCCCTCATAGATCTTGCAGACCCGTACGTCGCGGAAGATACGGGCGACCGAGAAATCCTCCAGATAGCCGACCCCGCCATGGGTCTGGATCGCGTCGGAACAGACAGTTTCCGCCATTTCGGTCGCGTAGAGCTTGGCCATCGCGGCTTCCTTCAGACAGGGCCGGCCGGCATCGCGCAGAGCGGCGGCGTGCAGGGTGAGTTGACGCGCCGCTTCGATTTTGGTCGCCATGTCGGCGAGGCGGAAGCCCACCGCCTGATGGTTGATGATCGCGGTACCCATCGATTCGCGTTCGCCGGCGTATATCCGCGCCGCCTCGAACGCCGACCGGGCCATGCCAATCGCCTGCATTGCGATACCGATGCGACCGCCCTCCAAATTAGAAAGCGCGATGCGATAGCCCTCGCCTTCCGTGCCGAGCATCAAATCCGGCGTCAGCACCATATCCTCGAAGCGTAGCTGGCAGGTGTCGGACGATTTCTGGCCGAGCTTGCGTTCCACCGCGGCGACCTGGTAGCCGGGCGTGTCGGTCGGCACGATAAAGGCGGAGATCCCGCGCTTGCCGGCATCCGGGTCGGTCACCGCAAAGGTAATGATCACATCGCCATTCTTGCCGCTGGTGATGAATTGCTTAGTGCCGTTGAGGACCCAGCGGTTGCCGTCGCGCACGGCACGGGTGCGGATCGCGCCGGCATCGGAGCCGGCCTCGGGCTCGGTCAGGGCGAAGCCGCCGAGCATTTGGCCTTGCGCCAGGGGTTTCAGGAAACGGTCCTTCTGCTCGTCGCTGCCGAAACGGTATATCGGCATGCAGGCGACGGAGTTGTGCACGCTCATGATCGTCGAGCAGGCGCCGTCGCCGGCCGCGATCTCCTCCAGCGCCATGGCATAGGCGATATGGTCCGCGCCGGCCCCGCCCCATTCCGGCGGCACCAGCATGCCCATCAGCCCGAGCGCACCCATCTCGCGGATCGCCTCGGCCGGAAAGACCGCGTCGCGGTCGCGCGCCGCTGCCCCCGGCGCCAACTGCTCGGCCGCGAAGGCCCGCGCCATGTCGCGGATCATGCATTGTTCTTCGGTCGGGATCATGGCTGTTCCTTACGCGGTAGTGTTGCAGGGTGTCTTATTCTAGCCGCCTATTGCCATCCACCCCCACCTTAATCCTCCCCCATCAAGGGGGAGGAGAATAGATGATCGGGCGCGGTGATCCAATTCTCCTCCCCCTTGATGGG
>JAJFJC010000277.1 GCA_021774385.1 Alphaproteobacteria bacterium | reverse complement strand
GACTTTGCGAACAATCTGCGGGCCCGGCTCGAAGGACGGGAGGCGGTGACGACTGAAATTGCCGGCGGTTCGCTATTTTTTTCGGCGTTGTGGTCATTTATCAAACGCCTTGTTGGCCGCGCCTGATCCGTTAAACTTGCTCACAGCCGCGAGATTGGGAGAAGTGCGATGGAACGGTCTTTCGAGAAAGAGGTCAGGTCGCTGCGCCTTGGCGCGGGCGATACCTTTCACGGCGAAGGCATTCTTGCGATCACCAAGGCGCTGCTGCAATCCGGCGTAAGCTATGTCGGCGGTTATCAAGGGGCGCCGGTCAGCCATGTCATGGATGTGCTGACCGACGCGCAGGACTTACTCGACGATATGGGCATTCATTTCGAGGCCTGTTCCAACGAGGCGGCGGCGGCGGCGATGTGCGCGGCATCGATCAACTACCCGATGCGCGGCGCGGTGTGCTGGAAGTCCGTTGTGGGCACCAATGTTGCGTCCGATGCGCTATCGAACCTGGCCTCCGCCGGTGTCATGGGCGGCACCTTGCTGCTGGTTGGCGAAGATTACGGTGAGGGTGCCAGCGTCATTCAGGAGCGCAGCCACGCTTTCGCCATGAAATCCTCGATCGTTCTGCTCGACCCCCGGCCGCATCTGCCGTTGGTCGTGGATATGGTGGAGAAAGCGTTCGAGCTGTCGGAAGCCAGCAACACGCCGGTGATGATGGAGTTCCGTATCCGCGCCTGCCATGTGCATGGCCGATTCGAGTGCAAGGACAATGTGCCGGCCAAGGTATCGCGCAACGCGGTATTGACCGATCCTTCCTTCGATTACAGCCGAATTTGCTTGCCACCTGCGACCTATGCGCAGGAGAAACACAAGATCGACTTTCGTCTGCCGGCGGCGGTCGATTTCATCCGCGAGAACAAGTTGAACGAGGTCTTTCCCGGCGAGTGCGAGGATGTCGGCATCATCGTACAAGGCGGGCTGTACAACTCCGTGATTCGTGGTCTGCAACAGCTCGGACTGGCGGATGCCTTTGGTGAGGCGCGTTTGCCGGTTATGGTGTTGAACGTCACTTATCCGCTGGTTTCCGGCGAAATTTCATCTTTCTGCGCCGGCAAGCGTGCCGTATTGGTCGTTGAGGAAGGCAACCCGGATTACCTCGAACAGGCGATCAACGTCATTCTACGCAAGGCTGATCTCAACACCCGTGTCGTTGGCAAGGATGTGCTGCCAATGGCGGGCGAATACACCTTGGCGGTTGTCATCGAAGGGTTAAAGAAATTCGTTGAAGGGTCGGTGCCGCAAGGCCTAGACCATGCCGATGTCGCGCGGCGGGGCGATGCCGTGGTGGCCAATCGCGTGCGTGCCTTGGAACTACTCGGTAAGCCGATGCCGGTGCGCCCGCCCGGCTTCTGCACAGGCTGCCCCGAACGGCCGGTCTTTACCGCGATCAAACTGGTGGAGAAGGAGGTCGGCGACATTCATGTCAGTGCCGATATCGGTTGCCATACCTTCTCGACCTTGCCGCCGTTCAATATTGGTAATTCGGTGCTCGGCTACGGGCTCGGCCTGGCCAGCGCTGCAGGCGTTGCCCCCGCCTTTGGCGACAAGCGCGTGATCAGCATCATGGGCGATGGCGGATTATGGCATAACGGTCTGACCTCGGGCGTTGCGGGGGCGGTGTTCAATCAGAGCGACTCCGTGCTGGTCATCATGAACAACGGTTATAGCTCCGCCACCGGCCAGCAGCATATTCCCTCGACCGGAACCAATTTCCGCTCGGAACCAACGGGCCAGAATATTCGCGACGCGCTGAAGGGGTTGGGCGTCAAATGGCAGCGCACCGTCACGACCTACGAAGTTAGCAACATGATGAAGACGTTGCGTGAAGCGCTATCGACCAAGACCAAGGGTCTCAAGGTGATCATCGCGGAAAGCGAATGCCAACTCGCCAAGCAGCGGCGTATCCGCCCCCTTTTACGCAAACAGCTAGAGCGTGGCGAACGGTTGATCCGAACCCGTTTTGGCGTCGACGACGATGTCTGTACCGGCGATCACTCCTGCATCCGGCTGTCCGGTTGTCCGTCGCTGACGATCAAGCCGAACCCCGATCCGCTGCGCAAGGACCCGGTGGCCCATGTCAACAATGGTTGCGTCGGTTGCGGGCTGTGTGGCGAGACCGCCGATGCCGCGACCTTGTGCCCGAGTTTCTATCGTGCCGATATCGTGCAGAACCCGTCCGGTTTCGACCGCCTTCTGAATCGTGTGCGGCGGGCTGTGATCGGCTTCCTGCAAGGCCGCCCGGCGGCGGTGGCATGACTATTCTTGCAAACGAACCGCGGCCGATCACGGTTCTGATCGGTGCGCTGGGCGGCGAGGGTGGTGGTCTCCTAACCAACTGGCTCGTTGCCGCCGCGCAACGAGGCGATCTCCCGGTCCAAAGTACCTCTATTCCCGGCGTGGCGCAGCGCACTGGTGCGACGACCTATTATCTGGAAGTGTTTCCCACCGAGACCGCTGAGTTGAACGGCAAGGCGCCGGTGATGTCGCTCTATCCCGGGCCGGGCAATATGGATGTTGTCGTCGCCTCGGAACTGCTTGAAGCCGGCCGCGCTATCGAAAATGGCTTCGTTAGCCCCGACCGGACGACCCTGATTGCGTCGTCGCACCGCATCTATGCGATCGCCGAAAAATCGGCGATGGGCGACGGTGTGCATGACAGTGAGCGGGTGCTCGCCGCCGCGCGGGAAATGGCACAGGACGCCATGCTCCATGATCTGGCCCAGACCGCACAGGATAAGAGCACGGCGCTGAATGCGGTCCTGCTTGGCATGATTGCCGGTTCGGGCAAGTTGCCGCTGCCGGACGATGCCTACAAATCGGCCATCGAGGCGCAGGGCGTCGCGGTCGAGGCCAATCTTCGCGGCTTCGAGGCCGGTTTGGCGTTGGCGCGAGGGAAGAGCGAACCGGTCGCACCGGACGTCGAACCCGCTGCGCCGGAACAGCGCATCGAAATCGATTTCCCGGCGCCGGTCGCGGAATTTGCCGCGCATGGCGTATCGCGGCTCGCCGATTATCAGGATATGCGTTACGCGAGACTCTATCTCGACCGGCTCGGTGGTATTCTCGCAATCGACAAGCAGCAAAAGGGCTGGGCCCTGACACGCGAGGTCGCACGTTATTTGGCGCTGTGGATGTCCTACGAGGATGTCATCCGGGTCGCGGACCTCAAGACGCGGGCGGACCGCTATGCCCGGGTCCGCGCCGAGGTTGGGGCGAAGGAAGACGAACCGGTGCGCGTGACCGAGTTCCTCAAACCCGGCGTGGAAGAAGTCGCATCGCTATTGCCGCCCGGCCTGGGGACGGCGCTAACCGGCTGGGCTTACCGGCGCGGTTTGACCCAGCGATTGCACCTCGCGCGCCGCGTGCGGACCGATACCGTCTTCGGCTTCCTTCAGCTCTGGCTGCTGGCGAAACTACGATTTTGGCGGCGGCGCACCTACCGTTTCGCGCAGGAGCAAGCGCTAATCGAAAAATGGTTGGTGGCGCTGACCGAACTGGCCGGCCGCGATTACACCTTCGCCATCGAGTTGGCCGAATGCGCCAGTTTGTTGAAGGGATATGGCGAAACCCATGCGCGCGGCCATGGCAATTTCGAACGCGTCTTCGAGACCATCGTCAAGCCGGCGTTCGATGGAGGTGAGACCGACGCCGCCCGCCTGCGCGCGGCCCGGGAAGCCGCTTTGGCGGACCCGCAAGGCGCGGCGTTAGGTCAGGCGCTCGCTGGTTAGGCGAGTTGCCGTGGCACCATGGTTTCGAAAAGCTATACGCCTTGCAAAGGGTTGACCGTTTTCGAGCAGTCCAAAAACTCTAGACGGGATCAAAAATTCAAGCCGCAGGTTGGTGTCCGGCGACTATAGCGGAACGACAGAGGGAGATGACGATGAATGCAGCGGTCGCAACACGCAACCTTGGCCCGATTTCTGGGAAAGCCCATGTCTCCGGTGATCGGGACACCGAGCTTTGGTCGCGAACGATTTCCGATGTGCTTAAAGGCACGGTTTCACGTTTTCCATCCTTGGATGCCGCTGTTTTCGTGGAGCAGAATATCCGTTGGAGTTGGGCTGAATTCGACCGCGAGGTCGATGCCCTTGCTGCCGGACTCTTGAAATTGGTGTTGAAGAAAGGCGACCGGGTTGGCATCTGGTCGCCAAACCGGTCCGAATGGCTACTGACCCAGTTCGCTACCGCGCGGATCGGGCTCATCCTGGTGACGATCAATCCGGCTTATCGATTGTCGGAAGTCGAGTACGCCTTGAACAAGGTCGAGTGTGCGGCGTTGGTGACGGCCGCGACATTTAAGTCGAGCGACTATATCGAAATGCTACGGACGCTCGCACCCGAGCTCGATAACTGTGCGGCTGGTGAACTGCGCAGCGAAAAACTCCCGAGCCTGAGATCGGTCATTCGAATTGGGGTCGATCCCACCCCCGGCATGTTCAATTTCGACGCCATTGTCGAAAGCGGCCGAAACGAACCGATCGAAAACCTTGATGTAATCTCCGACACTCTCGAACCAGATGACGCCATCAATATCCAGTTTACCTCGGGTACGACAGGGGCACCGAAGGGCGCGACCCTGACGCATGTGAACGTGGTCAATAACGGTCGTTTCGTCGTCGAAGCACAACATCTGACGGAGGCGGATCGGCTGTGCATTCCGGTGCCGTTATATCATTGCTTCGGCATGGTGATGGGGACCTTGGGCTGTGCCGCCACCGGCGCCACGATGGTCTTTGCGGCGGAAGCCTTTGACCCCGACTCCACCCTGCGGGCGCTCGCATCGGAAAAATGCACCGCGATCTATGGCGTCCCGACCATGTTCGTCGCCATGCTCCAGCATCCTGAGGCCGGCAAAATGGAATTTTCCGCCATGCGCACCGGGATCATGGCCGGTGCGCCGTGTCCGACAGCGGTGATGAAGCAATGCGTGACGGATCTGAACCTATCCGAAGTGACGATCGCCTATGGCATGACGGAAACCAGCCCCGTATCGTTCCAGACCGCCGCGGACGATCCGCTCGACCGCCGTGTCTCCACCGTGGGTCGCATTCACCCGCATGTGGAATGCAAGATCGTCGACGAGAATGGCGAAACCGTTGCCCCCGGCGTCCAGGGAGAGCTTTGCACGAGGGGCTATTCCGTGATGAAAGGCTATTGGGGTGACCCTGAGAGGACCGCCGAATCAATCGATTCCGAGGGCTGGATGCATTCCGGCGATCTCGGCGTATTCGATGAAGAGGGCTATTGCAATATCACCGGGCGGGTAAAGGACATGGTGATTCGAGGTGGCGAAAACGTCTATCCCCGCGAGATTGAGGAGTATCTTTACCGCCACCCCGCTATACAGGAAGTGCAGGTTTTCGGCGTGCCCGACCCGGAACGCGGCGAAGAGATTTGTGCTTGGATCGTGCTTAAGGCGGATCAAACAGCCGACGAAGAAGAGATCAAGGCGTTTTGTAAGGGGCAGATCGCCCATTACAAAATCCCACGCTACGTGCATTTCCGCACCGAACTGCCGATGACCGTCACCGGCAAGCCGCAGAAATTCATCATGCGGGAGCAAGCCTCGCGTGAACTGGGCCTGACGGAAAACGTCACTGCCTAATTTCGCGGGGTGCTGAAAGCGTCTCGTTTTCTCTTTTTGAAATTAGCACAAATTCACGTGAAAACCGGATCCCCTAAATTGATTCCGATTTTCACGATTCGCGCTAGTGGTTCCACCATGGCAAGTCGGTGAATGCTCGTAAATCGATTTCATGGGTCCGGGCGGACCGATGTTACTGGGCGATGTGGAAATAGGTACCGAAGAAGTCCTACGGGATATCGGCTACGACAATGAGGCGCTTACCCGGTTACGGGCGGCGGGCGCGATCCTCTAAATCGCCATTCGGAATACACTCGTGCCTGAAAAATTCGAACTGATCACCGTGCAGGAGGATTAGCATCGAAATTTTTTATCTGGCCTTCTTGGGTGTGAACGTCGCGGTAAGTGACGGCGCACTCTTTGGCAAAATGTGCATAAAGAATTCTGACCTGACAGTTATGCCACACCGGTATGAAAAAGTTTTGTGAAGGTAATTAGTGCGTTTACTTTATCGTTACCTTCTTAGGTTTTCTGAATAGCACGGAGCCTTATAAAAATTTGTACTTATCGGCGATAAGATTCTTAGCCAATGTTTCATTTCTCCCCTCAGGATGAATCTCGTTCTTAAGCACTATTTCAATTCGACGATAAGGTGGGGTGTATACTGTACCTTCCGAAATTTTTGAAGGATTTAAAAGATAATCTCCAATGTATAATATTTCACCTTTTTCGATTTCAAAAGAGATCGTGTTTGGTCGAAATTTTATTTCGTAATATGTAAAGTTACTTCTTTCTTCAAAGCCGAGTAAATCCAAGGCGTAATGTCCTGGTTTTATTTCGTAGGCTACATATTTGGGTTCTTGTAAGGGGTTTTTTCCCTCCACATTCCTGAATGTAGGAAAGATACGGACCATTGGAAAACCGACAGACTTTGGATCTTTAAAGGCTTTCGACACTGGATTGAATTCGCGCCAAAGAAGCGCTATGGAGTCAAACATTCGCTTCGTGGTTCGATAACTAAGAACAACTACCGCCTTATCTTTATTCGGACCAAGCGTAATATTCGGGTCAGCCGTACCAATTGCGAGCACCCATGAATCAACATTGGAGTAAGGATCGC
>JAJFJC010000276.1 GCA_021774385.1 Alphaproteobacteria bacterium | reverse complement strand
CTTTAGATTGGGATGCTTACGGCTCTTCTCGAACAACGCCGCCACGCCGCCGTCCTCCACCGCCGCCTTGTAACGGTAAAACGTATCGCGCGACAGGCCCATCACCTGGCACGCCTTCGAGACGTTACCAAGTTCCTCCGCGAGATTGAGAAGGCCTACTTTATGGCGGATGATCTTTTCGCTAGTCTGCAACATGAGGGTTACCTTTCTTTGGGTTTCGATGGTTTGGTTTGCACCGTCTTCAAATTCTAAACTACCCATATTCTATAGTGTTGTGCCGTCCGGGCACGTCCGCAAAACCGCAACTTTCGGGGACATTGCCGAACCAATGTATCGCATCGTATTGCAGCGTCCGGATACGTTTGTGACCATTTTGTGACCAAGGAAGGGGCCGGGCCACCCCCACGGGGGTCGTTGGGTGCGGGTGCTAGTGCCCTTCTCGCATCCAGCCCGATTTGAAACCCGGATAGCGAAATATCCGCTGGCCATTTCAAAACCTGGGTAGCTCTTATGAATGCGTCCGTTACACTGCCAAACATGAAAGACAACCCGGATCAGCTTGCCAGCCACCTAATCGAGCAGCACGGCGTTGACGGTGCCCTGGAGGCTGCAAGAGAGGGAATAGCCGCGGCGCATGCGAGCGGAGACAACTACAGCCTGAGTGTCTGGCGTGAGGTTAGGCGTGCGTTGAGAGAGGAGAAGAATGCTGCGGAGGCGTCACCCGAACTATAGCCACGTCTGCTTTTGCTGGATTACGTCCGCTATTTCACAGGTTCGGAAGTGCCGGCGAGGTAGCGGGAGAGTCTGCTTGTGACCCATTGGATAGTCGCGGCGTTGAAAATGCTTCACTTCTGCTTATGGCTATGAACGTCGATCCAGCGCCGCGCGATCGTCGACCGCTCTTCCCTCAGCAACCGACATCGTCGCGCCCATGTCGGCTTTTGAGCCGTTTGGGGCCGCTCATCACCCAGCAGCGGGCGTGGCGTCGGTGGGCGCATTCGGTCGCGATTGACCCAACCCGCACATGACCTACTCCAATTAGCACGAGGCATTTCACTCGAAAAGTTTGCTGTTGGCAGGTATTAATTCCGCCGCACAAACAGGAAGTCGCCACCCTCGTGGCCGGCCTTGCGGATGTCGGAATATTCCGGCGTCTGGTCAGCGTTGAGAATGACCGTCTGCCGGACCCGCTCGAAAAGTTGCGTTCCGTCCAGCACGCCCTCGTTGGTTTTTAACGCCTTGAGGAACTGGGCAGCGAAGATCGAATGCTTGCCGCCGCCCGAATCCGAAACCGGCTCCAGCCCACCCGACGACAGCACGACGCGCGCGCGTTTCTCCGCAATGCGTTTCAGATAGGCCCTGTTGCGCTCCGGCACCTTGATCGAACGGGTCAGCGTGCCGGAATAGCAACTGTCGGCGACAACCATGACATGCTTCGCCAGCAACCCCTGCAGCGCATCGGTCAGAGTCGCATTCGAAATCCAGCGCGAACGGCGGTCCGCTTTCGCGTTCACCGGCAGCCAGTAGCCCCGGCCGGTTTGCTGATCAAGCCAGCCGTGGCCGGCATAATAGATCAGCAGGTTGTCCTCTTCCGCCAGCGTGTCGCGGAGGTCGTCGAAAGCGTCGATGATGTCGGCTCGCGACGGATTGGTGAGGAGCGTCACGCTGTAGCCGTAGAGGTCCTCCAGTGTTTTCGCCACGGTCCGGGCATCGCCGATGGCGGTGTTCAGCTTCGGCAGGCCGGTGTAGTCGTTGATGCCGATGACCAGCGCATGGTACTTGCCGTAGGCGATTTCGGGGATATCGCGCTCCCGGGTCACGGTGACGATGCGCTCCGCCTTGTTGCCTTGCGCATCGAAGGCGGTGAGGCGCATGCTGTTGCGTCCCAGCGCCACCGACGCCGAAATAGAGAAGCGGCCGTCGCTGGTGTCGATGCGCTTACCGTTCAATTCGACTCTGACGAGATTGGTGTCGTCGCTGGCGCGACCTTCTATGGTAATCAGCGCCGCGCGGGTCTCGACGTTGGCGGCTGATTGGATAACCGGCGGTGTCCTATCGGTTTCGACGGCTCGCGCCTGTTGTTTCGGCGCGGCGCGCTGCTGCCGCAAGCGTTCCATTTCCAGCTGCATTTTCTGGAGTTCGGTCTCCGACTCGAGCCGCTGGCGTTCAAGCGCCAGCCGTTGCATTTCCAAATCGTGCTTTTGGGCCGCGTTTTGCGCGGCTTGACGGTCCGCCGCGGCTTGGCGTGGTGCGGCGGCCTGGGCAACCGCAGTCGGTGCCGCCGGCTGTAGGCTGGCGAGTTCGCTGAATGCCCCTTTTTTCATAATGAAACGATCGAATTTGAGATCCGGGAACGCCCCCGCTATCGTTCCTTCCGTCCAATTCACAGACACGCTGAAACAGCCTTCGAACGGAGTGCTCCATTCCGTATCACCGTCTTTAATTGTAACACATAGCGTAGCACCTTCGACGCGCCAGTTACCCCAGACCGAGAAGGTGGGACCGCCTTCCCAGGAACCATCTGATCGAAATGAAAATATATAATTGTCGGAGTAGTTGCTGGAACCGTCTACCGGAAACGTGACGTCTTGCAAATCTTCGAAAAGTCGCTGGAGTTGCGTTCCATTTAACGCTTGGAAGCCTTCGGCGGCATCCGCCGACCGTGGCGAAAGCGCGGCGAAGCCGATCAGGGCGGCGAAAATTAACAGGCGGCGAGGACTATTCATGTTCGATCTCATGTCGGGTCACTCAGCATAATCAAGGACAGTCTTCAATTCGGTATCATTCTAAAGAACTTACTGGCTCCTACCAACTGCATCTTAATGCGCACAATGTCGACGGCAGTAAGAGTGGAGTGAGTCTGCTGATGGCTATGAGCGTCGTTTCAGCGTCGTCTAATCATCGACCGCTGTTCCCTCAGCTTCCGACATGCGCGCGGCGTTGTCGGCTTTTGTGCCTTTCATTTCCGCTTATCCCGCAGCTCCGGACGTGCCAGCGGGATGCCGGATTTGTCGCTCGTGACCCGACTCGGAAGTCGCAAGTTCGCATGAGTTAGCTCAACCTTCAGCTCGCCCTGAACCGCCCCGGGTTTGCCGGAGGCTCCAACTCCTGAGAGGATGGAGCCATGACAAGCAAGACAACGAACAAGTTTTCAGCGGAGGTCCGTAGCCGAGCGGTGCGGATGGTGCTGGATCATGAGGGCGAGCATTCCTCGC
>JAJFJC010000275.1 GCA_021774385.1 Alphaproteobacteria bacterium | reverse complement strand
CCGTATTGGGCGGAACGGGTGCGATAGCGCCTTAATCAACTACCCCAAGGAAAGCACGCAATCGTTCGTCATCTACGCTAGGTTTGGCGCATGAACAGTAACGTAGAACGGATTGCCGGCGCGCTGATTGAGCAGCACGGGATTGACGTTGCCCCCTGAAATATCCCCACTTTGAGGTTAGGATCTGTTTCCATCGAAGGAGACGGACGATGAAGCGCAGCAGGTTTACAGAAGGACAGATTATCGGGGTTCTGAAGGAACATCAGGCGGGGATGTCCGCGGCTGATCTGTGCCGCAAACATTGGATTTCCGATGCGACGTTCTACACATGGCGCTCGAAGTATGGCGGTATGGATGTTTCGGACGCGAAGAAGTTGAAGGCGCTTGCGGCTGAGAACGGTAAGCTGAAGAAGCTTCTGGCAGAACAGCTGTTGGATAATTCGACGCTGAAGGAAATGCTTGGAAAAAACTTTTGACGCCCGGTTCGAAGCGGAAGGCCGTGAACTGGGCGATCAAGGAAAGAGGCTATTCGCAGCGCCGGGCGTGTGGACTGGCGGGGATTTCGCCGCGCGTTTACCGCTACCGCTCGACGCGGCCGGACGATACCGCCATCCGGGAACGCCTTCGTGCGCTTGCGCCGGAACGCCGGCGGTTCGGCTATCGCCGCCTGCATATCCTGCTGAAGCGCGAGGGCATGGAGCTGAACCACAAGAAATTGTACCGGCTCTACAAGGAAGAGAAACTGGCGGTGCGCAAGCGCGGGGGGGCGCAAACGGACGCTTGGCACACGAGCGCTCATGACGATTCCGCAGGGACCGAACCAGCGCTGGTCGCTGGACTTCGTATCTGACGCTTTGATCGACGGCCGCCGGTTCCGCATCCTCTGCGTAATCGACGACTTCAGCCGTGAATGCCTGGCAACGGTGGTCGACAACTCGATCTCCGGCGTCCGTGTGGCACGGGAGTTGGACCGGGTTGCTGAGATGCGGGGATATCCCTGCATGGTCGTCAGCGACAACGGTACGGAACTAACGTCGAATGCGATCCTCCAATGGCAGGAGGATCGCCGTGTCGAATGGCATTACATCGCACCCGGCAAACCGATGCAGAACGGCTTTGTTGAATCATTCAACGGCCGACTGAGAGATGAATGTTTGAACGAGCACCTGTTCCGCAGCTACAGCCAAGCACGCAGGATCATCGAGCACTGGGGGTACGACTATAATAATGAGAGGCCGCACACCAGTTTGGGCGGTCTATCACCTAAGGCAATTGCAACCCGGTCCAATCAGGACCATAACCAGAACAGACCTTACCTATAAACGGGTACAATGAAGGGGCAACGTCAGGATGACGGGCGGGACCGCATCCGCTTCGGCCCGGCCCGTTAATATGTATCCCTCTATTGTCATGCCCGACTTCAGCGGCGCGGAATTAAGCGGCGCTGATCTTCGCGGCACCGATTTACGGGGCGCTATCCTTTACGAAGCGTCTCTATACGGTGCCGACCTCAGCAAGGCGAGCATCGAAAATGCTTGTCTGAAAGATGCGATTTGTTCTCGCGCCAAATTTTGCCGGGCAAAGCTTATCGATACCTTTTTCTTTATGGCCAATCTTACCGAAACGGATTTCACCGAAGCCGACCTTAGCAACGTAATATTCGACTCAGCCAAACTCTATGGGGCGAATTTTAAACGCGCAAATCTCCAAGGCGCGGACCTCGGTTGGACCGATTTGAAAACGGTAAAAGGCCTTACGCAAGCGCAACTCGATTGCGCCAAACGAGGTAAGGACAATTTCCCAGGATGCCAACCGATAGACGACGACGGCGTGGAATTGGTCTAGCCTAGACGAGATACCCGAAGAAAATGGAAGAAACAATAACGTTTTCCAACGACTACCGAGGCGCCCCTTCTCACGGACGAACTCGAAACGACGGCGTACAAACCTCTCCCAAATTCCCCCTCGCCTGACAGCCTCGTCCCGCCTATCCTATGGCCTAACTTCCAGAACCGACCAGGGACCACCATGACCGATTTCTTAAAGACCACCATGATCGAAGCCGCCGGCATCGGCGCGGGGCACCCGCTGGCGGAGATGCTTGCCGGGCGTTCGGATATTTTCACCATGACGCAGCAGGCGCATGACGCGGCGCTGACGCCGAACGATCCTGGCGGATTATCGCATGGGCTGCGGGCATCCCTTGCCGGCCGGATGGCGCGCGCAACCGGCGCCGATGGGTTGGCGGATCATTACGCGGCATTGGCGGCGGCCGCCGGCGGGGCGGAGGATGAGGCGCGAACGGCCGATGCGGATTTCGATGGCGGCGCGGATGCATGGCTGTCGGCCATCGTGCGGCATACCGATCTGGTGACCAAGGATACCAAAGCGGTCGTAGCGGGTGACATCGAAGCGCTCAAATCGGCGGGGGTATCGGAGGACGATATCGTGCGCCTGTCGGAACTGGCTGCCTTCGTCAGTTATCAGGCGCGCGTCGCCGTCGGGCTCACGCTGATGGAAGCGCTGTCATGAGCAAGGTGATCCACCATTTCACGACCACCGTGCCCTTCTGGCAGCCGCGCGTGACGCCGATCAAGCTCGACGAAGCGACGCCGGCGCAGCTCGACGCGCTGAAGGTCACGCCCTCGAACACCAAGGTCTCGGAATATGTCCTGGTGCTGGCACGCGACGCGGAAACCCTGCGCGAGCGCACACCGCTGTTCAATGGGATCATGTACAATCGCGGCGGCATGTCGCGCGCCGAGCGGGAGTTGAGCGCGGCCGGCGCCTCGACCGTTAATCGCTGCGTTTATTGCCTGGCGGTGCATTCGAGCCGCTACAATCAACTCACCAAGACCGAAGATGTCATGGAGAAGGTCTTCGCCGATGGCACGGACGCGGATATCGACCCCCGGCAAGGCGCGATCCTCGATTTCGCGGTGAAGCTGTCGCAAACCCCGCCCACGGTGACCGAGGACGACATGGCCAAACTCTCCAAGGCCGGGTTGGACAAAGCCGAGATTCTCGACCTGATCCTGTCGGCGTCGTTGTTCGGCTGGGCCAACCGCTTGATGCACACACTGGGCGACCCGGTCGAAAAGGAAGGCTAAGCCGCTCCTCACCTCGAAGCGGCTTTGCCGGAACAGGCATTCTGTTCTTTAATGCATCGTCCTTGATGTCTGGAGAAAGCCGATGTCCATCGCCGAAACCCTGGCCCGTTTTCTGATCAGCACGGCCTATGACGACCTGCCCGAACAGGCCGTCGATCATGCCGCCATGATCATCGCTAGCACAGTCGCCAGCGCGGCCTGCGGGACCAACATTTCATCCGCCGCGATTATCCGCGACATCGCCCGCGAACAAGGCGGGAAGGCCGACGCCTCGATCTGGTTCGATAGCGGCAAGAAGCTGCCGCTTAGCAGCGCGGCCCGGGTCAATGCGATGATGAGCGACGCGGCCGCTTCCGACGACAGCGACTTGCGCAATATCGTCCATGCCGGCACACCACTCACCGCAACGGCGCTCGCCGTGGCGGAGAGAACCGGCGCGACCGGCAAGGATGTACTGGCGGCCATCGTTCTGGGCTACGAAGCGGCGGGACGCATCGGCGAATCCATCCTGCCGCGCTTCAATCATCGCGGCCATCATGGCTGCATGGGCGCGGTGTTCGGCGGTGCCGCGGCGGCGGCGCGCCTTCTCGGGCTTGACGCAACGCAAACAGCGCACACGCTCGCCCTCACGGCAACATCCATCGGCGGCCTGACGGTCGCGGCGAATACCAGCGTGGCGCGCGAATATCACGCCGGCCTCGCGACATTGCTGGGGCTCGAAGCGGCACAGGCGGCGCAACGTGGTTATACCGCCGAACTCTCCATCTTCGAGGCCGAACGCGGGTTCTGCGACGTCTATGCAGGGACCGACGGGTCGAACATCGTCGAGGGGCTGGGTGACGATTGGGATATCGTGACGGACATGGCGTTGAAGCTCGTGCCAGGCGGGCACCCCTACCATGCACTCGGCGAAGCCGCGGCCAACGCGGCGCGAGAGGGGGGCATCGAAGCCGAAGACGTCGTCTCCATCACCGCCTCGCGCCCCGGCATGACCGCGCTGACCGGCCCGCTGCATCCCGCCGACCTGATCGATATGGCGCACAGTCCGGCCTATTTTTTGGCCGCCGGTGTCGCCGACCATGAATTCGGCTGGGCCCACGCCGGGCCGGACAAGATCGCCGACCCCATCATTCACGGCCTGATCGACAAGGTAAAAGTCGGACCGGAACCGACAACGGATGCCAAGAAATATCGCCAAGGCGCGACCGTCACCATCGAGACCAAGGACGGCCGAACCGTCACCAACACGGTCTTCGTACCGAAGGGCGCCGGGTGCCTGGGCATCGACTGGGCCGATGCGGATGCCAAGTACCGCAACCTCACCCCGAACGCGCCACTCGGCGAGGCGAAGATCGAGGCCAGCCTATCCCTCATTCACGGTTTTCGCGACCTGCCCAAGGTCTCGCCCCTGATCGACGCCCTGCGGTAAAACAGCGACTGCCAACACGGATGCGAATCCGGTAGGCTGGTTCATCGGAAATGCTGAACCATTAAGGATAATCCGTGAGCGAGCAGCCGCCAATCGAACCCGCGCCACGGGCGACAATGGAAAATGTCCAAGAAACATCACGGCTGGACAACGCCTTCTCCGCGGAGGAGCGCGACGGCCTGCGATTGGCGACCAAGGGACGCTGCATCTCATTGGCGTCGATCGCGGTGCTGCTGGTGTTTGTCACGCCGTTTCCCGGCGTCCTTTACTATCACGCCCTGTTGGGCTTGTTCTTCCTGTTCGGTATCGCGTTTGCCCGGCTATCACGGCGAGCGCCAGGTTCGGAGTGGTATGGCTATGCGCTCGTGGCATTGGATTTTTCACTGCTTAGCTTCACGCTGCTATATCCCAACCCCTTCGCGACCGTGGAC
>JAJFJC010000274.1 GCA_021774385.1 Alphaproteobacteria bacterium | reverse complement strand
TTGAGCCTCAAATTGGCCCGGAATCGTAGTGATTTGGACCGAAGTCAGGACGTTTCATGTTACTGACCTCTAAGGATTCTGTCGCATCGCACTGTTGGCCGCGACTTCCGACATGGGTCAAAAATTACCAAAACGCGGTATCCCCGGCACTTCCGGAGCTAAGTAAAAGCGGAAGCAAACCAGGGGAAAGCCGACATCACCGCTCGTAGGTCTGTTATCGAGGGTGGCGCAAAAGGCGATTCGAAGCGCCGCGAGTTCGCGTTGTAGCCACAGGCAGACATCCGCCGACAGGTGGTCTGGCCAGCTCAATTTGCAAAAACCGCTATCTGCCTTGCTAATATATGGGTGCGAGCTTGAAGAATTTATCGACGGTCATTCGACGTAAGCAGTAGTCGAGCTTGAGACCTAGGCCAAAGGGATTGGTTTCGGTCTTGCTGCCATCAACCGACTGCACGCTAAAGCCGCCCTTAACGCCGCCGAGGTCACAATTCTCTCCGCGGACCTGAGCATTCGCTTTCAGACGGGCTGTAAGGATGAAGCTGCAGCTGGGCAGGCGTTCGTTGCCAGGCTTGCCTACCGATTTGCAGAACCCTGACCCGGCCCGGTATTGCTGGCTACCAAACTCTAAAATGTCTTTGCCGACCTGACGCCACGCCCCTAGATTGGCGCTTTCTATGTCGTTCTTTGTGGCTAATCCAGTCTTTGGATCGACCGGTTCGTCATGGCCTTCCTCAGCGCCCAAGATCATCGTCCCGCCTTCGTGGAAGCTGATCATGAGCTGCTCGCGGACTTCCTTGCCTTTGAAATCGAACGCAAGAAAACCATGATACGTCCCCGCAAGTGATTCCGCATTGGCTGGCGCCCAAAGACCTATGCCGACTAGCGCGCAGCAAGGTGCCAAAAGCCGAGATAGCCGTATGCCGAAAAATCCAATCATCGTATTCCCCCTTAGTTTGATCCCCTTCCTGAAAGTAACCCGCGAACCGACGGTTGCTCCTCGAGTGTGTCGATGCTGCTGCGAGTCTGCCAAGTCGCTACCGACATTGATGCTACTGGCCGAATTGAGCCTTCATCTTCGGTATGGTCTCGGTCGCGATGCGTTCGAAAGTCGCCTCTTGTTCGGGCAGTGTCGGGTAGTAGAGACCTATATCCGACATCCCGAGCTCAAGCACGCGATTGACCATGTCTTCGAAGGCTGCCTGAGACTCATAGTAGGCAATGCCACCGCCGCTCGACCGTGATGTCGGATCGAACATGTGATACGAGCGGACCAGCGACTGAGGCTCTCTCTCGAATTCGGCACACAGTTGATCGATACGGGCGACGCGCTGCCGCGTTTCGTCGAGCTGTGTCTCGAAATCATCGGCAAAACTCATGCTATTCCAAATGTCGGCATGCTGTGCCGTGGTTCGCAGCATCTTTGGGCCCATCGCAGCGACCATGATCGGCGGGCGCGGTTTCTGCAGCGGCAGCGGACTCATCACCGCCCCGTCAATGTGATAATAAGAGCCTTCGTAGCTGGTCTCCTCCTGCCTCAGAAGCAGATCCAGGACTTCCAGGTATTCGCCAAGCCGCTCGACGCGCTCCTTGTTGCTCCAGTCGGGCAGCCCCATCATCCTGTAGGATGGATCCAAGCCCTTAACGCCAATGCCGAGTCCGATCTCCAGCCGTCCGTTAGAGATGTGATCGACGGTCCGGGCTTGGTTAGCAAAAGTGGCCGGATCGCGAAGCGGAATTTGCGCGACCGTGGTCAGCAGCCTGATCCGGCTTGTCGCTTGCGCAATGCCCGCGAGCCAGGTTGAAAGCTCATACCAATGATTTTGCGGGTTACTCCAATCGACGAAATGATCCGCAAATCCAGCAAGATCAAACCCCAACGCCTCAACGCGCAGAAAGCGATCGACGAGTTTTTGCCAGGGAAGGTTGGGTAGAACGAGAACGTAGAAGCGAAGGGGCTGTTTCATACGGCATCCTATCCGGTCGGGAATGCTTGACGGCGATGCCTGGAAAGGTGCCAGCAATCGCGTCCGCTTTGCAACTATTGTGTGGGGAAATTCAAAGAACAGCCGTCGAAACCGTCCAAACGCTGGTCAAACCTTTAAGGCTCATACCCAGGTCCGATCCTTGCGGTATACCGGACGCGCTGGCGTTGGTATCCCGAAGCGAAGAAGTAGCCATTAAGAAACATGGACGATGCATGCCTCATGGCATCGGATGCGGTCACTCTGGCCTATCCCCACGCTGGAAGGTCAACCGCTGTCATTCGATGATGCGATAGCGGACGATGCGATGGTTGTAGGTGTCCGAAAACCAGACGATGTCGCCGTCGATTTCTACTCCTTCCGGCCGGTCGAACTTGCCAAGCCCCACACCGCTGCCGCCCAGGACGAAAATGACCTGCAAATCCGGGTCCAGGACTTTGACCCGGTGCGCGCATTTGTCGGCGATGTACATCCTGCCCTTGGCGTCGAAGTCGAGATACCGCGGCCCCTTGAACGCGTAAGAAGGCCCTTCGGCGGTTCGCAATATTTTCAAGTCCTGTGTCATATTAACAAGACGGTCGTTGTCGGCATCGACGATCCAGATGGTACCGTCCGGCGCGATTTCGACATCGTGCGGCAAGGACAGGCCGCCCGCCTCCGCAATCTGTTTTCCGTTCTCAAACACGACGACCGTATTGGAGCCGGCGCCCGTCGCGTAGACGCGGCCGTTCGGATGTACGGCGACGCCTTCGGGACGTCTGAAGCCGCCCCGTAGCTCGCCAACCAATTCTCCGTTTGCACCGTTCACGGCGAAGATCGCGATACGGCTGTTGTCCGTGTCGGCGACCAGCAGCCGCCCTGCCATATCGAACACCACGTCGCGCGGCGCGGCGACATCGTCGCCGCCAAAGGTCCCCAACAAGGCCATTGTGTTCGCATCGAGAACAGCGATGCGGTCGTGGCCTCTATCGGATACGTAGAGGAGCCGGCGATCCGGCGACAGGACGATATCCTTCGGATAGGCTAATAGATCGTCGGACGCCGCGACGAATTCGAGGTCGAACGCCGCTGCACCGCTCGACGACAGCAGCAGGAGCCCGAGGGCGGCGACAAGCGCTCTAAACATGGCCGGCCACCGGTACTGTCGCCAATTTCGCTGCAAGTCTCCGCTCCACCAGCCTCCCCCAAAGGTCGTCGCCAGACAACTCCTGATGCTAATACACAACATCAAATATGCCCAGCGTCGGTGACTCGCGACATCCGGTAATGGGATGGACCGGCTGCTTCCCCCAGCGGGTTAGTCTGTAAAGACTTTACCCTCGAATGATAGGAGCAGCATCCCATGGCAACCACATCGAAGCGAAACAACCTGACGCTTGCCTCCGTTGGCATCGATATCGGCAAGGACATCTTTCACTTTGTTGGCTTTGATCTCGACGGCAAGATTGTCCTGCGCCGGAAGATCAAGCGTCCGGCGTTGGTGAGTGAATTTGAGAAGTTGCCGCCTTGTATTGTCGGCATGGAAGCGTGCCTGAGCGCGCATTTTGTCAGCCGGACAGTTCGCAAACTTGGCCATGAGCCCCGGATCATTCCGGCGATTTATGTAAAGCCGTTCTTGAAGGGCCAGAAGAACGATTACAATGACGCCGACCCGCAGGCAACCTGGGCGGCCTACCGGCGGCGGCGCTCGATCTTCGCCTATCACGCCAATTATCTGATCGATCACAAGTTTGGCGTCATTGTTGACGCCGAGGGCAACCGGGCCAACCGGGTCGCGGAGAACCAGGCTGCGCTCAACATGGTCGAACGGGTGGCGGATCGCTTCGCCCTCAAGCCCAAGCGGCTTGCTGCCGACACCGCCTATGGAAGCGCCGCCACCCTCAAACGTCTGGTCGAGCAGGGCATCGAGCCGCACATCCCGCTGATCGACAAGAGCCAACGCAGCGACGACACCTTCTCCCGCAGTGACTTTACCTATGACCAACCCCGCGACCTCTACCTCTGTCCCAGCGGCAAGGAACTCAAAACCACGGGCCGGGTGCATGACGGCCGAACCCGGCTTTATCGCGCCGGCAAGTCCGATTGTGAGACCTGCGCCTTGAAGCTGCGCTGCTGTCCCAACACACCACACCGTCGGGTGCCGCGCGACATCGACGAAGAGGTCAGGGATAAAGTCCGAGCCCTGGCCAAGACGCCCGCCTTCCAACACTCCCGCGATGAACGCAAGAAAGTCGAGATGGCCTTCGCCCACATGAAACGGATCTTCAAGCTCAACCGCTTCAGATTACGGGGACTGGATGGCGCCCGCGACGAAATCCTGCTCACCGCCACCGCGCAGAACCTTAAAAAGTTGGTAAAGTACCTCTCCAGACCACCGCCGACATTAAAACGCGCCTGATATGAAGCAAAATCAAAGAAAACGCAGCCAATGATCCAAACCCGCACCGGCGTAAAGCCGCAAGCGGGAAATAAAATGCCCGCTCCTACTAAATGCGGATATCAAATTGATCCAAACAATGGGTTTTGCAACACTATTGAGTAGAAGCGGTCTTGCACAGTGGTGCAAAAACGGTCGATTTTACATCATTTTCACGAGTCGGCTTTCGAATATGAGCGAAAGTCGATCCGGAACGCCGAGACAATCGATGATAGTAATATGAGACATGCCGATGCACATAATCTAGTGCTCTCATTCCGATACTGAGTGGCCAATTGCAATATTCTAAGATTGCGAAATAGCGTCTTCCCGGCGTTCACCCGGCCACCCGATAGGGGTGACGGAATTCTTTACAAATTTAAATCATGGCGAAGTTTGGAGAGCTTCTCCAACTAACATGCTGTTAACGTTTCAGCTTCCCGGGTGAAATTCTTCCGAACCGGTGCGACACTACCAAATTAGTGTCGAAATACTTTACAACTCACATCTGAGGCTTTGAGGTCAATCCTTACAATGCATTGAAACTGTTTAATTTTCTATTCTGGCGCGATTTTTGCTTCTTTTAAGAGAATAAGGGTGGAAGTACAAAAATTTAAGGCGTTTGGAGCATATGGGGGGGAAGCAGCGATGCAAAAGTTCGCATCAGTCGCATTTGCGGTATTTTTCGGGCTCGCGACAGTCGGTCTAACGATCACATCGGCTTTAGCTCAGACAACGTTTCCAGTTAACTTCAATCCTGGCGCTTATAGCGGCCTATATAGAGTGAACGGGCCAGAAACGGACCACGTTTCAGGACCACGGTCTGTCGATTTGGCGCCCGGGCTCTACACGATCGGTTTAGGCGAAACCGGTTTTAATATCGTTGTCGATAACGTCGGCAATGTGACAAGCTCTAACCCCGTAACAGCGACAGGCAGTGGCAACACACTGACCTTCAATACGGTTCCCATAAATTTCGATCCAGATCTTTACACCGGCGTCTATAGAGTTGGATTAGCCGAAGGGTTTTCGTTGAGTTCAGGCGCCCGCACGGTCCAAATGGTGCCGGGATTAGGTAATTACTTTTTGGTTGTGGTTGAGACGGGGTTTCGATTCAGTATCGATGACATCGGCACCGTGACAAGTACGGACCCGGTGACGGCCATAGGAAACGGCAGCACGCTCACATTCAAAACCACCCCCCTCCAAGTCGATCCCGGCAGCTTTACCGGCAATTGGAATTTCGGCGGGTATAGGGACTTTTCCGGGATTCAAACGGTTGAAATGGTACCTGGCTTGGGAAATTACCACTTCACTTTTCTGGATCAGGGTCAAAGAATAGCCATTGCCGAGCCGTGCGCGGTGGATTTTTCTAGTTTCGTTCTGGCAGGCTTTAACGTCAATATCTCATGCGCCGCCGGGATCGATCCCCTTGTCGATTTACAAATTCTCAATGCCGCGGACACCAGTGGCAATGTCATCGTCGTTGCCGGCGAGCATGTGGAAGTCGGCTTCACAATCGATTTGGACAGCGAGGGCATCCTCAAGAAAAAGGACAAGATTCAGCTCGTGCGATTGAGCGACGATGTTGTTGTCGCCTCGAAACGGCGGGGGAAAAGTTCATCCGGTTCAGTTTCGCTCAAGGTGCCGAACACCGACACCACGCAGCTATATGTGCGCTATGTCCTCAAAGGCACGAGCAACTCGGACACCCCTCCACCGGAAGACATCATTGCCCGGGCGGGGCACCCCGATGACCTTGCTTCAACAACACTCATCGCTATTGCCGAGGCGACTATCGCTGATTTGACTGTTCGTGTGACCGCGCTTGAAGCTACTGATCCCGTGCCTGGTCCTGCGGGCCCGCAAGGTCCCGCCGGGGCAGATGGCGCAGCCGGTTCGCAAGGTCCCGCCGGAGCAGATGGAGCGGTCGGCGCAGTTGGTCCCGCCGGTCCCGCCGGTACAAATGGCGCAGTCGGCGCGGCCGGTCCACAAGGTCCCACCGGAGCAGATGGTGCAGCTGGCGCAGATGGCGCGGCTGGTACAGATGGCGCGGTCGGCGCGGTTGGTCCCGCAGGTCCACAAGGCCCCGCCGGTGCAGACGGCGCGGCTGGTACAGATGGTGCGGTCGGCGCAGTCGGTCCCGCAGGTCCACAAGGT
>JAJFJC010000273.1 GCA_021774385.1 Alphaproteobacteria bacterium | reverse complement strand
ATGCGGTCAAGGCGATGTTCGAAACGTTGGATTGGCTGGAGGAACGGCTGTCGACGCAACGTTACCTGCTTGGCGATAAATTAACCGAGTCCGATTGGCGCCTGGTCCCGACGCTGGTGCGCTTCGACATCGTTTATTTCGGACATTTCAAATGCAATATCCGCCGCATCGCGGATTACCCAAACCTATCGGCCTATACGCGCGACCTCTATCAACAGCCCGGCATCGCAAAGACCGTCAATTTGGACCATATCAAGGTTCACTACTACGCCAGCCAGTTACAGGTAAACCCGACGGGCATCGTACCGGTCGGGCCGACGGTCGATTTTAGCGAACCGCACGGTCGGGATTCCGTTACAGGAAAGGCGGCTTGAGACCCTTCAATAAAAAAGGCCAGCAACGCGGGCCGGCCTTTTTGTGCCTTCTAAGCGATTAACCAGCGGATTTAGATTTCCTTACGCCGCCGACGGGCAATCGCGCCGATACCGAGCAACCCAACACCGAATAGTGCGAGCGTACCGGGTTCAGGAACCTGAGGATCATTAACGCCGAAGAAATGGACGTGGGAGAGGCCACCTCCAAAATTTGTTACACCAGCAGCACTCAAATCAGCAAGATACAGATCTATGCCATCAAATATTATCGTAGAGCCATCAATTGGCCCTGCGGTTCCAGCACCGATCTCTTCTTCTACAACCCAGATACCGTGACCATCAAAGTCACCTTCACCGCCCGTTTGACCAAATTTCAACGCCACTTTCACCAGCGTCCAATCACTAGCGCTTGCGTTACCGGCCAGGCTTAGAACCGTCTCGTCAAAGCCAAAGCTAAAGGACCAGCATTTGTCATCCGGAGCGGAACTACCCGTTGCCACACAAGAAAAGCTATCCAGGGCATTATCCCCGAATATGCCATTATCCCACCGGTTGTTGCCATTATTATCCAACACCGAGAAATTCGAATGATCAGAACCAACGCTGATATCGTCGAGAAGGTTAATTTTCCCAATTTCCTGAATGGGCGACGCCTGAAGCAAGCTTTCGTTAGCGGTTATAAAACCATTTAACGCGCCTTCTTCTCCTGTCACCGAACCGTCAAAGGTACCGGTGAAGTCACCCTTGTGCGAAAAATCCACAAACCCTTCATATTTGAAGGTGATTGCATATGCAGACGACGAAGCAAATGCGAACAACGAAGATGCAACCAATAAGGTACTGAATTTTAGTATTTTCACTTATTTCGCCTCACATCTGTCTGCGAACGGAATGAACAGTTAACTAATATAAAGCAAGATTGATGCCACAAAAATAAAGACTATTTGTCATATACTTAAAAACATCGACCCATTGCTAGCAAACAAACTTGTAAAGTATTCCGACACCATATTATCACTAGATGATAAATTTTTCACACTAGTTTCAGATACTTAAGGGTCTATTGCCACGATATTCCGCACTGTAAAGAAAACCGACGCTTAATTACTGGTTTTCCTACCTTTATACCATTAACACCTTAGTTATCGCCCTGACCTACAACGTGGATTAGGAACTCCACAGACTCACCCGCCTTTTTCCCAGCTGCCATCGGCGTTCCGGCATGCCGTGCCATGCGCGTTTTCGACCCGCCCGTCGATGACGATCCTGGTCTGGTATTCCCGGCAGAAGCGTCCGTCGCTACGCTCATAGGTGCGGGTCGGGGTAACGTTGTAGTCCGCCGCCCGGTCGGGATCCCGCCATGTTACTTGTGATCCGGTCGGCGCGCGCTCGAGGACCTGGCCGACGCAGTTCTGATCGACCTGATCCATGGCCCGGCCGATATTGCCGCCGACAAGCGCGCCGATGATCGCACCGCCAACGGTCGCCAGGGTCTTACCGCTACCCTTACCGATTTGCGTGCCAACCACACCACCGGCCGCCGCGCCCAACACCGCACCGAGGGTCGCCTTGTCGCATTTGGCGAGCCCGACATCGGGCAACTTTACCAGATCGGCGGGAATGTATTCGTGCACCCTGCCATCATGCGATGAGACATATTTGTGCTTCGCGCGATAGCCATGCGCCGGCGCCCAAGGCGGTGGTCCTTTATGTTTATGTTTCTTTTTATAGGAGTGTTTTTTCTTATGTTTATGCTTGTACTTCGATTTTTTCTTGCCGTGGTCGTCATCATATTTCTCGCCGCCTTTGTGATGGCCCGACTTGTGATGCGCGAACAAAGGTGCGCTCCACACGAAAGCCACGGCGAAAAGCACAAATATAGCAATCTTGCCAATTTTGTTGTGCATGCGGATCCTCATATTCTTGTTAACGATTCCGTCACGGGTAAAAGGACTACGACGGCAAAAACCTTACCCTTCTTCTCTTAATCTACCACGAAATTCTTGCATGGATCGAAATTTTCAATCCCCACGAACAGGCGTGCCGCCCCTTTCGAAAAGTTTCACGACTTTCTCCTCTCCACCGCGAGCCGATGTTCGCGCCAAACGATATAGCTGACGCTCGCAATTACGATGACGCCACCGGCCCACACGAACGCATCCACCACCTCGCCGAAAAGCCAAATACCGATCAACGTCGCCCAAATCAGACGGAAGAAGTCGAAAGGCGTGACGACATGTGTCGCCGCCTGCTTCAGTGCCTCGGCGGTCAACACATGGCCCAGCGCACCCGTCAGGCCAATGCCGATAAGCCACGCATATTGAACCGGTGTCGGCCAGGTCCAGTCGAAGGTCGCGGCGATGAACGTGATCGGCGTCATCAACAAATACATATAAGCGGTGATCGTGATACTCGAATCGGTACGTCCCAAAACCTTGATCACGATAATCGCGGCGGCCCAGGCGACCGCCGACCCAAGCACCATCAACTCGCCATAACCCATCGACGTATCGGGACGAAGGATGAGCAAGGTTCCGAAAAACCCGGCGATAATGGCGCACCAGCGTCGGACGTTCACCCGCTCCCCCAGCACGAAAATACCGATCAGGGCCGCGAAAATCGGCGTGGTGAAATGCAAAGCAGTGACGGTCGCCAACGGCACGATCGCCAAACCGAGAAAAAAGCCAAACGCGGAGAATGACTGAAAGAATGACCGCAGCAAATGCAGGCCCAGTTGCTCGGTTCGAAAAATCGATAACCCTGAACGGAGCATCCAAGGGAGGAAAAACAGCAAAGCCGTCACGGTCCGGAAAAACACGATTTCCAGAACAGAGAGCTCGGCCGCCAAATGCTTCACCATGGAGTGCTGTACGATCATGACGACGGTCGCGATGACTACGAGGCCGATTCCGATAAGGTTTCCAGACCCTTTCGTCACGTTCAGCGAATATGCCATTTAAGACAAACCTTCAAACTTTCGCGCATCGTCGTAAAATTTCGTGACGGGGCCGGTTCGCCGCTGTAACCAAGGGCACATGGAAATAGAATGCTCGAAACGACACGCCTTGGGTGAAAGAAATACCTTAATGACTGACGATCCCAACCAAATCGCCACTTACCTGATAGAGGAACAGGGCCCAGTAGGCGCTTTGACGACCGTACAGGAAGCAATCATGGCGGCTCATGCGGACCAGGACAATTATCGCCTCAGCGTTTGGCGTGAAGTCCGCCGTATTCTGCGTGACAAAGAAATGGAAACCGAGAATTCCGAAACCTCGGTGTCCTGAACGCACGCCATCACGCAACCCTTCCATGCCGCCCAATTAAAGTGTCCCGGCACTATCGATACGGAAAACAATGTTCCCGTGTGAGTAAGAGGTCGAAATGGGTCCCAAGGGCCTTGATCGCCGCCTCATGGTCCAGATAAGGATCGCCATTTCGTTTTCCGACAATGATACTTTTGAACGCCGGATCGTTGCGGCCCTCGGGCGGCAACATGGCGGTCGCTAAACCTTCACCGTCTTTATCCCGAAGCGTCAGAAAGAGCGGCATCGCGCGCTGAATATGCGCCTTGAGCCCTATGTCCCGCTCGATATAGACCGTCGACGTCGGCTGATAATTTTCGATCGCCTTTTCCCGTTCACGTCGAAAATGCTTGGCGACCGCATGCTCCATCAGCTCGGATTCCTGCTCCGCCTCGAGCTCGGTTTCAATTCGAAACCACACCTTTCCGTCACCTGCTTCGCAAACATAGTCCATCCAGGCACCCATGCTCCTCGCAGCTGATCCCAAGCCGGATTTAATTCCCGCCGCCATAGCGTGTTTCCAGCGCGTCGAGCTCGGCGATACCCGTGATCTCGTTTAATTCCTCGAAAGAAATCATCAGATCCGCGCGGTCGGGGGTGCGGTTACCCTCGATGACGTCTTGCTTGAAAACATCCATCGCGTTGCGCATGCCGCGCAGCGCCGCGGAGGTCAGAAGTCTCGGGTAAATCACCGCGGCGACGCCCATTGCTTCCAAATCCTTGGGCCCAATCAAAGGCGTCGTCCCACGGGCGCGGATGCCAAAGCCCATATTAACCGATAGCGGTTTCGGCACATTGGCCGCGACCTTCTCGATATCCTGCGGCGTCAGCAGCGCATCGGCGAACAGTAAATCGGCACCAGCTTCCGCGAATAGATTAAGGCGATCGATCGCTTCGTCCACGCCCAGGACGCCGGCGGCATCGGTGCGCGCCTTGATGACAAATTCCGCGTCGCGCCGGGCATCCGCCGCCGCGGCGATCTTGTCACGCGCCTCCTCGCGGGAGATCACGTCCTTACCCGCCATATGACCGCATCTCTTGGGCCAAGTTTGATCCTCCAACATCACACCGGCAAGGCCAGCTTGCTCAAAGGCGCGAACCGTGAAGTGGACATTCATGGCGTTGCCGTAGCCGGTATCACCGTCGCCAAGCAATGTAAGATTGGAGCAATTCACCATGTCGCGGCACGCCGCCACGTTTTCCTGCAGCCCCATAACGCCGCGATCCGCCCAACCAAGCCGGCTTTCGGAAATTCCGGCGCCGGAAATCCAAGCCACGTCGAAACCGGCCAATTCGACGATTCTTGCACTGAACCCATCATGCACGCCCGGCATGATCGTGATTTCGGGCGCGGCCAGACGTTCTTTAAAAGTCATTTCACGGGTGGACATGACGGCTCCTTCGCAAACATTCTTAACCGCATGCAGTGTAGCGGCACCCGGGGTTAGGGCAAAACGGCGGCGCCGCGAAAGCCAGGTGGTCTCGAGGATCTAGGGCTAATTCAGGATCTGCCGGGTTCGCCCGAATTCCTGTCAGCGCCAAAAAGCGAAACAAGACCGTCGAAGAGTTCCCTGAATTGAGCCGCCCGCAATTCCGCGCCGTACTGTTCAATATACCATTTCCACAAATTCACGCTGTGGGTCGCGATCGACACATGGTCGGCCAAAAGCAAATATGAGTTTTCCGCATTGGCGAGAAAATTCATGAAGGATTCGGGTTGATCCTTGATGACGAAATTGTTGTAGCTCCGCTCATAAGCGCTCAGGACCTTATTGGCATTGATATAACCCTCGCGCATTTTCTGACGCAGAATTTTGCGCGATTCCTTGATGCGGTTCTGCTCGTCAATGGACAGGCTGACATAGTCGACGGGGAAGCACAGCTGATTGTTCCCGGCCCATTGGAACAATGTTTTCAGGGCTTCCTGGATTTCGCTGAACCGTACCTGATAATAGCAAATCGCTTTCCAAGCGAAAAAAACCTCCGGCGCTCTTTTAGGTTCGATCTGCATCGCGTCGATGAAAGGCTCAATCCCTTCCACATCCTTGGCTTCCCATATTTTCAACAGGAAACGTTCCACATATTGCTCACGGGCAACGCCTTCCTTGCCACTGGTTTCTCCCGTATCGCCAAGCGCCTTGGTTACCAATTTGGAAATTTTCTCTCGAATGGGGAGGCGAATTTTTTCCCACTCCTGTGCCGAGATCGCGAAATAGGAGGGATGAATGCTTTCCTCGATATCTTTCTGCTCGGCTTTGCTTTTAAGGAGGAAGGGATCGAGACTGTGTAGCGAATCGAAGAACTTCAGCGTCTCGATATCCGCATCGATACGCGCCTGCATTTCTGGTCCTGGCTTGCCCTCGGCGATCTTGAAGGACAAAGCCTGGTAGAACCCGACGTCGCTAAAATTGACGGATTCACCGCCGTCATAAACATTATTGAAATCATACGGAAAATAGATAACCGTCGTGACGATGACCGGTTGGCGGGCGGTCGGCAGCGACGTTTCGTAATGTTTCAAAATCACCGATTTATTCATGATGTCCGTTTTGAACAGCCTGCCCACCGGGTCGTCCTCGGGTATCCGCTCACCAATCGCGAAGCAATCAAGCGCAATCGATCGCCCGGAGCCAATAACATTTCGAAGTTGGGATCGATCCATCAGGTACTCGTTTCGGTAATCTGCTTTTGCCACGACGTGGGCGATGCATGCACAACCTTACCGTCGCTCGAATGACAATTAAATGACTGAGAATTTCGCGGCAGGGCTCCCGTGCACGCCGGGGTATCGTTGCGATTCAAATTTTCACGCAATGTAACGAAGGGACTGGACGCGATCTATCCTTTAAACGTATCCGCGAGCACGCTCGGATTCTTCACTCGCAAGAAATCGCAAGCCTTTCGAGCCTAAATCTTGAAGGTACGGTTCCGCGTCCGCCGATCTGTCTTAAGATACCGCGCGGTACTGGGTTGATTTCGAACATTCCTCGAAGTTTTCGTTGTTTGGCAACGAAACCCTAACGGTTGTCCCCTCTCCCGGCCGGCTCTCTATTTCCAATTGGCCGTCGTGTAGGTTTACCAGAGAATTGACGATCGACAGACCCAGACCCCATCCCATATCCGTTTCATAGGGACTGTTTTGACCCCGGTTAAAGGGATTGACGATCTTGTCCAACCGCTCCGGCGCGATGCCAGCTCCCGTATCCACTATCGCGATTTCCATTACTTTTTCACGGGCAACCGCCGACGCGACAATCTTGCCCCCACTCGGTGTAAACTTGATGGCGTTTGTCAGCAAATTGTCGAGAATTTGTCTTGTCGCGCGCTTGTCCGCGCAGAGCAACGGCAACGCGGTTGAGATATCCGTGATCAGTTCAACATCTTTCGAGAGCGCTTTCCCGACAAAGGTCCGCACGCAATCCGATATCAAATCACCAACGCACACTTCTTCTTTTTCGAGCAGTCTTTCACCGGCCTCGATCGTCGATATATCAAGAAGATCGTTCACAAGGTCCAAAAGATAGGCCGCGCTTACATGAATATCCTTGGCGTATTCAAGATACCGGTCTTCGCCGAGTGGGCCGAGAATTTGTTCGCGCATGATTTCGGAGAATCCGAGAATAGCATTTAGCGGTGTACGTAGATCGTGGCTCATATTCGCCAGGAATGCCGACTTCGCCTCGTTCGCATCAAGCGCTTCGTGCAACGCGGTATCGCGCGCTTCCTCCAGGCGTCTCTGCTCGGTGATATTCGTGCCCGTACCGCGATATCCGTCGAACAGTCCATTCTGATCGAACACCGGCTTCCCGCTCACGCTCACGCTCAAGACACAACCATCCGGCTTGATGATTTCGTACCTGAAGTTTCGGAAGGGGCGGCGATTTTGGAGGTCGTCAATGTGCCGGTGCCATTTTTCCTCGTTGGTATTCTCCGATGTCAGGTCGCCGCGCATTTTGCCGAGGTGAGACGAGGGATCGAACCCCATGATTTCCCTGTACCGGTCCGAGATGGCCGTGAGCCGGAGCCGCCGATCCATTTCCCACGTCCAATCAGACGCCGTTTCGGCGAAATCGCGGAACATCGCTTCACTTCTGAGCAATTTTCTCTGCGTGCGCACTTGTTCGGTTACGTCGACGCTAATCGAACCGACTTTTTTGATCGCGCCGTTCCTGTCTTGAATTGGAAACTTGGTGATCTCGACAATATGTGATTTGCCGTCGGCGAATTTTCGTTCGACTTGACGGGTTCGAACCCTACCCGTTGTAAGCACTTGCCGTTCCTGTTCCCTCATGAAAAGCCCATCGCTTTCCATCTGAAACTGCTCGATCAAACTCGAATAATCACCAATGATGTTTTCCGGGCTCAGACCATACCAGCGGTGGTAAGTGCCGTTCGCGCGCTCAACGACATGATTTTCATTCTTAATCAACAAGCCAAGCGGGACATTATCGAAAATGGAAATGAGCAAGGCTTCGCTTTCCTGCAACGCCAACTCGGCTTCCTTACGTTTCGTGATATCGAGACCGATCGTGACCGTGCTGCCATCGGCTAGTTTTTGCTCGTCGATCATGAGCCACACACCGTCTAGCCGGATTTGTTCGTAAGGCCCGCGTGGATTCTTGTAGCGCTCAAGGCGCTCCTCGTACCAGTCGTGTTGCCGGCCGGCTGCATCGGGAAAAGCGCCTCGCTTCAAAAGCGCCGCTATAAAATCCGTGAATAATGTGCCCGGCTCAACCAACTCAGAGGTAATTCCGTTCATTTCTCGAAATTTATCGTTGCAGAGTATCAATCGGTCATCCGGGCCCCATAAAGCAAAAGACTCCGCCAGGCTTTGCACCGCGTTTTCAAGAAGCAGTCTGGTCTTCTCCAGAACGGTTTCCGCTTCCATTTCACGCGTGACATCGCTTCCAGTCCCCCGATAACCGGTAAAACGCCCCGTTTCGTCATGGATGGGAGTGCCCGTTGCGCGTATCCATCTGTCCCCCTCTCGTCTCGGAGACAAGTAGACGAAATTTCGAAAGGGCTCGCGCCGGCGCAAGGTTTCCAAATGCTCTTCCCATGGAATGCTTGTCCCCTGAATAGCGCCAACTTGATCGCGGGTCTTACCATAAAAGTCCGAACGCGATACCCCCAACGTGTTTTCGACATTCGCGGAAAACCAACTGTATCGAAGGTTCTCGTCCATCTCCCAAAACCAGTCCGAAGCCGACTCCGCGAAATCCCGCATCCGCCGGCGCATGGCCTGTCCATCCCGTTCCGCCTTCTCAAGGCGGGTTACCGCCTCGACCGCTTCGCGAACCGCCAACAGGTATCCGGTTGCGATCAGCAGTACAGCCAACAAAATTAACGGCCAGGACCAAGACGCATACAAGTCCGTCAGAAATGAGATCGATTGGCGGTCCGCCCAGACTAAAGGCAGAATCATTCGGTTTGAAAGATCAATGGCATAGTAAAGGGCGATTAACCCCAAGCCGGCAATGGGCAAATACCGCGCCTTGCGTCCCAACGCCACGGGGTTTCCCTTATTTCGGCGTAGTAGCACAAAACAAAATACAAGCATCACGGCAATGATGGTGATGTTACAATAGGGAAACAGCGAGGATAATGAAAAGTTCATCAGTAAACGGCAGCTCCGAATGCGGCGTCCCCTGGCCCGCCAGGTATGGTTAATCGATCATTGTCGAATTCGCTTAACAATTGTTTAAAAAACGCCAGGTTCTTGTGTTGAGGTTTGTTTGGTCTTTCACAAACATCAAGGAAGGTAAAAGTCAGGCCTGTTCGACAAAGTTTTCATTCGGAACCCTCGACGCCCCCAACCGTTGCGGCGCGAGAGCGCGTTATTGGCCGGCGGCTAGCGCAATTTGTCCCACGGTGTCGAAAACTGCATGATTGCGGGCACAAGTAATCCAGGGGAGGCGCACAATGAGTAATCCGGCATTCGCATTCGACCACGTTCACATCATCAGTCAAAATCCAAAAACGTCGGCGGAATGGTATGTCGACAAATTCGGCGCGGTAATCGCACGCGAAAGCGAAGCACGCGGTGCGCCGCAAATCTTCGTCGATATCGGCGGCATGACGATCATCATCCGGGGCCAGCGCCCAGGCGAGGAACCCAGCAAGCCGAAAGGCGTCACGCAGTTCGCCGACTATTCCAGTCATGACGAATGGGGTACCGACCATTTCGGCTTCCTGTACAAAGGCGATTTACGCGCCTATTGCGACGAACTCCGCGCCAAAGGCGTGACCTTCCCGGTCGAGCTCAAGGAAATGAACGGTATGTTGCTCTGCTATGTCGGCGCACCAGACGGCGTCAGCATCGAGTTGATGCAAGCCTAGAATTAGTACCGCACCGGAATACTGCGCGGTCCCCGCACCTGGCCACCGGCCCAAGTGACGGCGTCGGGATCGGAGAGTTCGAATTCGGGAATGCGCTCGAACCAGGTCCGGAGCGCCACATCCATTTCCATGCGCGCTAGGTTGGAACCCGCACAGCGATGGATACCAATACCGAAGGCGACATGCCGGTTGCGCTCGCGGTCAAGCACGACTTCGTCGGCACGGTCGAACACTTCCGGGTCGCGGTTCGCGGCGGGGAAATTGAGGATCAGTTTTTCGCCCGGCGTCAGTTCCGTGCCGGCAATCGTGACCGGCTCCAGGATCCGCCGTCCCATCATCACCGGACCGTAGAAGCGCAATAGTTCCTCGATCGCGGTCGGGAACAGGTCCGGTTCGCGCACCATGCGGCGGCGGTCTTCCGGATGCCCGGCGAAATGCCACAACGCGGCGCCAATCGAGCTCCAGGTCGTGTCGATCCCCGCGACCAGCAGCAGGTTGCAAATCCCGATGATGCTGTGATCGCTCAGCGCCTCGCCTTCGACTTCCGCCGCAATCAAGGTCGACACCACATCGTCGCTGGGATTTTCGCGGCGATGGGCGACGAGTTCGGCGAAGAAGTCGCGGATAATGCGTCGGTACTTGGTGCGCAGTTCCGGATTGGTCTGGCCCAGCTCAAGGACACCCTGGGTCCATTCGGTGAATTCGGCGCCGCGCGCCGGATCGATGCCGAGAATTCGGGCGATCACGCGGGGGGGTATCTGCTGCGCATATTCCGCGGCGGCATCGCACTGCCCCTTATCGACAAGCCCATCGATCAGCGTATTGCAAAGGTCTTCGGTGAAGGCGCGGTAGGAGTCCGTCGCCTTCGGCGTGAAGAACGGCAGGATCAACTGCTTATACGGTTTGTGTTCCGGCGGGTCGGCGGTGATCGGCGGATTCTCCGAGCCATAGGCCTTGACCTCGGCGATCATTTCCTCGCGCAATTCCGGCGACGGCGGCACGATCGTCGGCGACCGTGACGACAGCTCCGGCGTCATGCGCACCAGTTGCTGCACGTCTTCATAGCGGGTCGCCATGAATGAACCGCCCCATCGTTTAGTATGGGCGATCGGGCAGCGCTGCCGCAGATCGTCCCAAACCGGTCCTGGTTCCTTCACATAGTCCGGATCGAAAATATCGTAATCGGTGGCCCAATCCTCAACGGGTCGGTGTTCGTCGCTCATGAAACCGCTCCTTAGTCTTCGACTATTTCGATCGCGAATTCGGGACAGTTGGATACCGCCAAACGCGCCTGATCCTCAGCACCCGGCGGGACGACACCCTCCGCCACGGCGCTGGCATACCCTAAGTCGTCGAGGTCGAACAGCTCGGCGGCCAGCGCCTTGCACCGGTTGTGCCCTTCGCATTTCTCGGAATCGACACGAATTCGCATGCTCACGCTCTTACTGGTTTTCCGGGTCCCATCATAACCATTTTGCCGTGCGGATACACGCGCCTTTACGCCGCCTGTTTGAAGGCTGTGGTGAAGTCAGCCCAAGGCGCCATCGCATCGGCAACGGGAATTGGATCGTACAACCCGACCCGTTGCAGCAGCCCGTCATAACGCTCGCGCAGAACCGCCGGCAATTCCGAACGCTTGCCGCTGACCGCGACCTCATCCATCAACGCGTCAGGTACCAGCTTCGTCATGGCGTCGGTATCGCCTTGGCGCATCAGCTGGCTGAGTTCCTTACCTAGACCGTCGAATCCGTGATATTCCAGCAGCGCGCGGTAATTCGGCGTCGAGGCGTAGAAGGCGACCTGCTGGCGCACCGGCGCCTCGGCCTTTTGCCGCTCCGCCTCGGTATCGCCCAGCACGCCGAAAACCGGCGCAAACAAGCACAGATCGTCGACCGACTTGCCACGCGTCTTGGCGCCCACATCGATGGCTGGCCGCACCACATCGCGCAGATAGCCGGTTGAGTGCATCGGATGGACATGAAAGCCGTCCGCCGCCTCCCCCGCCGCGCGGCACATGCGTTCATTGACCCCGGCCAAATAGATCGGGATTTCCGGATGATCGAGGGGTCCCGGATTGAAGAACGGATTGATCAGCGAGAATTGATAATACGGCCCGCGATGGTCGGGCTTGGCCCCCGTCTGAAAAGTGTTCCAGATCGCGCGCAGGCAGTGGATGTAATCGGTGATGCGCGCGGCGGGATGGTCGAAGGGCATCGAAAAGCGGCGCTCGACATGCGCGCGCACTTGCGTGCCGAGGCCAAGATGCAGCCGCCCGCCACTGAATTTCTGCAAATCCCAAGCCGTCTGCGCCATGGCGAAGGGGCTGCGCCCGAAGGCGACGGAAATATTGGTGCCGATCTCCAACGATGCCGTGGCTTTCGCCGCCGACAGCAAGGGCAAAAACGGATCATGCGCCGCCTCGAACGTCCAAACCCCGTCAAACCCAGCCCCCTCGAGCCGCGCGGCATGCGCCTCCATATCGCCAAGCCCGATATCGCCCAACTCCGCATCGATCTTCATCACCCACCGCCCATTGTTTGTTGATGGCGCATATTGCGCAGGCGGCGGCGAGGATTTCAATTGGGCGGCGGCGTGGGATGGGGTTTGTGGCGTTTAGGCTCCTAATCGGTTCAATGAAGTTATGGATCGGAATATATTTTGGCCGTGATCCGTTTGATGCGAGAATGCGGGGCATGGCGGAACCAGAGAGACCACCGAGCTCGTTTGAACGCGCAATACAAAAATTTTGGCAGAGTTCAATGCCAGCCGGATGGAATCCATGTGTCATGCAATTTTTTTGCTGGATCGCCGGAGTAGTCTGTTTTCTGCTATTCCTCGCATCGATGGGTTTAATTCCGCGTTGATCTGGGAGTTTCTGCCGCATGTCTTCCTCCAGGCTGGTTATCGATCCTAGCGGGCACACAGGTGCGCTAAATCATCTTCCGAGCCGGACCGTTCGGCGATTTCTTTAACCTCCGGGTCCGTCTTCCATGCCTCACCGATGTAAATCTGTTGGTCCGGCCCGATCTGGAACCAATAAGCAATTTGGCTTTTCAGACATTCCCTTGCCGTGACCTTGTTCGGATCGTGAAGGAGCCGCTCAAGATCGTCGGAATCGACGTAGCCGCCTGTCATGTCCGATGCCGGCGCATATTCCTTCCAAAGGTATTCGTGATCCTTGAGCGCTTGCTCGTATGTGTTCGGCATCTCGCTAATCCTCGTTACTG
>JAJFJC010000272.1 GCA_021774385.1 Alphaproteobacteria bacterium | reverse complement strand
CCGGCGTTCCGAAAATATCACCGTCCTCATGAATCGGCTCACCCGCATTGACACCTATGCAGAGGCCGAGGCCAAGATCAGGGTTTGCGCCATTCGAACGTTGACACGCCTCTTGCATGGCAACTGCCCCTTCCACGGCATTCGAAATCTGCGCGAATGTCGCCATTATACCGTCGCCGGTATGCTTGATTTCCTTACCGCCATGCAGTGCCAGCGCGTCGCGTACAATGGCATTATGTTCGTGCACCACAAGCTGTGCCGCGTCATCACCTCGTTCTTGCGTCAGCGCCGTGGAGCCGACGATATCGGTGAATAACACCGCGACAAATTCTTTATCGCTCTTTGTCGTAACCGTGGTGGGATCATTCCATTCGTCGATTGCCTCCGTAACAGCCAAGTCGCCATCCGGATTCTGCATATGCGCGGCGAGAGCACTTCGGCCCTTCTCGTACATCTGAAAATATTTAGGGTTTACCAAATACTCTTCGATATTCCCGCAAAACCCGCGCGCCATTTCTTCCGTATGACCCAGAATTTGTACATGCGAACACAGGATGTCCGTCATCTCCTGTTCAGACAATCGATGCCGTGACGCCATGTATTCGCCCGCGCCGGAAAAAAACAAAGTGAGGCCAAATCGGTTGAAGGCGTTGAGCGGTCGACCCGCCTTTGCAAGAGGTTCCAAAGAATCACGAATGAATTTCAGCATTTCCCCACTGACATCCGCCTTCTTGTTTTTTGGCACGGACGCGGGTGTTTCCTCGTTCTCCTCGGAGGCGTCTTCGTCCTTGGTATTTTCTTCCTCTGTATCCGACTCCTCCTCTTCGGATTGTTTTTCTACCGGTTCGAGTTCGCTATCGGCCTCGGTATCATTCTCCGACTCATCGTTTTCCTCCACCGGCCCCAGCGATCCCGAGCGGGCTTCAAGCGGTGGCGCGGAAATGTTGTCGATGTTGGGCGCGGGAGACGGGTGCGCGGTGGCTAATTGTGTTTGTCGCCTTCCCGAAGACTGGATCGTCGGCACAAAACGCTTCAAAAGAGGAACGAAAATGAAAATAAAGCTAAGCAGGAAAACTGAAATTATAATTGATTGAGATACCATTTTGCTCGGCACGATGCCAAATGTTGGCAAAAATTGGATGGTGGCATAAGCGAAATACGCAATAATCAGTGCCCCCATCAAGCCAACGCCGGCGACGGCCAACAGGCGCGGCAAAACATCCGCGAGCGTGGGGCCATCCTGCGAAAGAACCGACACCGGCTTTGGCTTCGATTTCCGTGCTTTCTTCGGCTTCGCCTTTTTCGGGGCTTTTTTCGTATCTTCCGTCTTTCGCCACGCACCGTCCGAATCTCCTGATCTTTTCGGCGCCGCCGCAACCGCCGCTGGCTTCGAGTCACCGCCGCTGTTTTCCGTGACAGCAGCCACCGGCGGTGGGGAGGTTAATGTTGGACTGTGGTAAATGACCGCCTGACGCGCGGTATTGCTTTCCTTGCTAAACGTTTCCCGAACAACGCATACCGCCTCGAAACGCCCTTTTGCGTCCAGCTCCTTCGCATTTTCCAGGCATTCTTCCCGGTCTTGAATCGAATAGTTGGCATGGATGCTCCAGCGGCCACCCTTCAACCCATAGATTTCAAGCGATATGGAACGTCCGCCACTCACGTATTAACCCCGCACCCAACAATTCCTTGGCGATGGTGCCAGCGGTTGACACCTTCGAAAATCATCGCAAATCGCATTTCAACAATTCTCTAGTATAACGCAACAGCCGGCATTAACGCGAAATTGCTAAAATCTTCCAACAAATTCGGTTATTTGCATTTGGATTTTACCATTAATGCGCAAACTTTCTTATCGAATTATTAATAATGAAAAGATTATTAACTTTATTGAAAGCACGGCATGCGATCAATTTTAGGCCTCACTCCAGATCCGGGTGCCGTTTCGAGCCAAAAACGAGGCAAATTATTGCCTCGCGCCTTGATTTCAGAGAAAGAGGCGGCCACTAACATTTTGAAGCAAGTGTGATTCAGACCGTAAAGTTCATCGCATTCATTGCGAGTAACTTCGGAAACATCACACTAGAATTCAGCCCATTCCGGTTTCTCGGGGAAAAGGCGGGTTTTACCCGCCAGGAGTTCAACCTCCTCATCACCTGTCTTGGCAAGGCGTTCAAGCCGAATAAGGGCCAGCCCACGTGGCCCCACTCCCGAGCGCATTTCCCCAACTTCCTTGCCCCCGGCCATCAAAGGTGTACCAACTTGAGGCACGGGGCCTTCAATTCGCACCGGCATTAGACGTTTTCGGACCAATGCCCGGTATTTGGTCCGGGCAGTAAGTTCCTGCCCCATGTAACACCCTTTGTCCCAGTCGACACCGTGGAGTTCATCAAAATTACTTTCCAGCAAGGTCGATTTTTCCACGACCAGGTCCCTGCTACCATCGCTCAGACCAAGCGAAAGCCGCCATGCGTCGTAGGCGCCTGGTTTCGCGTGCGAAAAACCCATTCCTTCCAAAATTTCGTTGGCCCTGTCCACGGGCAACAATGCTCGAGCACCGGCCTTGTGCAATCGAGGATCGACATAGATCACACCACCGTCGACTATTCGTGCCGAGCCACAGGTTACCGGAAGACCAGCCGCTGTTAAGGCATCGTCTCCAAACAACGCATATACCGCGAAGTTCTCGGCAATACCCAAATCAACCTCGGCGCGAAGCTTATAACGGTGCAGGCGCTTGCCAAGATCCATCAAGCGTTCCCGCTCGCAATCCAGATACATCACGTCCGTCAACTCCGCGACGAAAAAATCATGGAGATACTTGCCTTGTGGCGTCAGTAACGCGGCCCAGATCGCATGATCGGCGGCGACTCGTTCAACGTCATTCGAGATCAATCCTTGAAGAAACGTCTTGCGATCCTTGCCCGCAACCGTCACAACGCCGCGTGTATCAAGTTGTTCGTACTTGCGTTCCGTCATGCTTTCCTTCCCGTTTCATTCATGAATATTGGGCTTTCTCCCGCCTTAGCAAGCCCGCTTTTATCCTGATCGTGAAATTCGAGGAAAATGTGTTTTCGCACATCATCACACCCAGGCAAACCACAAACGAATTCAGCTAACCAATCGCACCGCCATTCTATATCTTGTATCGCAATGCAAATACTCTTCGTAACGGCAACTCGGATCGGTGACGCGATTCTCTCAACCGGCCTCTTGTCCCATTTAATCGCGCGCTATCCCAACGCCCGGATCACCGTTGCGGCGGGACCGGCGGCCGCGCCCCTATTCAAAGCAATGCCGGGATTGGAACGCATTGTCGTCATGCGAAAGAAGCGGGCATCGCTACATTGGTTCGATCTTTGGAAAGAATGTATCGGTCATCGCTGGGATTTAATCGTGGATTTGAGACGTTCCGCAATTTCTTGGATGTTGCGCGCGCGTAATCGAAAAATCTCTCCGCCCACAAACTTGAAAGTGCATCGCGTACTTCACCTTGCGGCCACACTCGGCCTTGAGGATCATCCTCCGGAGCCGGTCTGCTGGACCAATCCTGAAATCGAGAACAAGGCGTTGATGCTACTGACAGATGGTGTTCCCGCCATCGCCGCGGCGGCGGCGAATTGGCCAGGAAAACAATGGCCCGCCGAAAGCTTCGCGACCCTGATTGACCGCCTGTCGGCGCCCGATGGCATCCTTCCGAATGCCCGGATTGTCATACTTGCCACCGAACAGGAACGCGAACAGGTGAAACCGTTATTATTGAAAATTCCACCGGCGCGATTGGTTGACCTCGTTGGGCGTACCGATTTACCGGTAGCCGCCGCTGTCCTGCGCCGTTGCGCCTTCTTCATCGGCAACGATTCCGGACTAATGCATATGTCCGCCGCGATGGGAACACCAACACTTGGCCTTTTCGGCCCAAGTCTCACCGCGCACTATGCCCCATGGGGTGCCCGAACGGGATGGGTCCGAACCGCAAAGAGCTATGCGGAAATCGTTGGCGCGCCAGACTACGATCATCGGACCACTGGCTCCGTCATGGATAGCCTCACGGTCGACATGGCGGAGAAAGCGGCCCGCGAATTGTGGCGACGCGTGAGTGGTCCCCCCGCTCTGGAACAAGGGGGACAAGCATAGTGCGCCTCATGCAGGTCATGGCAGGGGCGGTCAACGGCGGCGCCGAGGCGTTTTTTACCCGCCTGGCTCCCGCGCTAGAACGCGCCGGCGTCGAGCAGGAAATCGTTATTCGCCGCAATGCCAAACGTGCCGCACAGCTCCGTGCCGATGGATTACAACCGCTTGAATTGCGGTTCGGCGGCATGTTCGATTGCCTTACCGGACATCACCTCGCGCGCGCGATTACGCGGTTTCAGCCGGAAATTCTATTAAGCTGGATGAACCGGGCGACAGGTTTCTGTCCGATAGGAAAACACATTTTCGCGGCGCGTCTCGGCGGCTATTACAAACTCGAAAACTATCGGCGCTGCGACCATCTGATCGGCAATACGCAAGACATCTGCGATTACCTCATCGCCGAAGGATGGCCATCTAATCGAACGTGGTATCTTCCGAATTTCGTCGATGGGGAAACGGCCCCGCCCGTACCCCGCAAATCCCTCGACACGCCCGAGGAAGCGCCATTGCTCCTCGCGCTTGGCCGGCTCCATACGAATAAGGCATTTGACGTTCTGCTTGATGCGGTCGCGCAGCTCCCTCACGCCTATCTTTGGTTAGCGGGTCAGGGGCCGCTCGAAAACGAATTAAGAGCACAAGCGAGCAAGCTTGGGATCGCCGAACGTGTTCGATTTCTTGGTTGGCGAGACGATGTCGCGGCCCTACTGGCGGCTTGCGATATTTTTGTCTGTCCATCGCGCCATGAACCACTCGGCAACGTCATCATCGAAGCTTGGGCCCAAGGGCGTCCCCTTGTATCCACCCGATCGCAAGGACCTTCCGCATTAATTGAAGACGGGAAAAATGGCGTTTTAGTTCCAATCGATAAATCCGAAGAACTAGCAAAAGCCGTCAATAGCATAATTAAGGCGCCAGATTTCGCCGAATCGCTTGTCAGCGGCGGGCGCGTGTCCTATCAGGCAGAGTTCACGGAAACGGTTGTCGTTTCCCGCTATCTTGAATTTTTTTCGAGTATTACACGCTGATGTGCGGAATAGCCGGCATCATGACACGCAATGGCAAGGGGCCGGATACGTCAATCCTCGGTCCGCTTGCGCTTGCGCTCGGTCACCGCGGTCCGGATGGTGAAGGCAAATACCTTGCCGGTCCCGTTGCCATGGTCCAGACGAGGCTCGCCGTCATCGATCTCAAGACCGGTGATCAACCAATTTATGAACCCGGCGGCGCCGCGCTAATAGCGAACGCCGAAATTTATAACTATTTGGAACTGCGAGCAGAATTTGGCGATGTCGTGCAAACGACTCAATCCGACTGCGAGCCTCCACTGCATCTATATCGCCGCGACGGGCTTTCCTTTACCGATTCGCTACGCGGCATGTATGCAATCGCCATTCACGACCCGGTGGACGGTCGCTTGGTGCTCGCGCGCGACCCCTTCGGCATCAAGCCGCTCTACTATGTAGAGACCGAAGAATTCTTCGCATTCGCGTCCGAGCCGCAAGCTCTAATCGCCGTCGGAGCCGTAAAACCGGAATTGGCGGAAGATCGGCGCAACGAGCTTCTGCAACTGCAGTTTACGTGCGGCCAAGGAACGATTTTCAAGGGTATAAACCGCGTTCTGCCAGGCGAAACATTGGTTGTCCGTAGCGGCAGAATTGTCGAACGGCGTCGGCGCCCGGCTCTCCCGGCCGGCGGTCCGGAAAGTTGCGGTATCGAAGAAGGTTTGAAGCGGCTCGACTCCGCGCTGGAAAACAGTGTGCTGATGCACCAACGGTCCGATGTGCCTTACGGACTGTTTTTGTCGGGCGGTATCGATTCGGCGACAATGCTGGCGCTAATGTCGCGGTTGAACGAACGCCCCGTTTCCGCGTTCACGGCTGGATTTAGCGGTTCCTCGGTAGCCGACGAAAGAGATCATGCCCGCACGCTCGCCAAGAAGGTTGGCGCCGAATTTCACGAAATTGACTTCACCGACACCGATTTTTGGTCCTTATTGCCAGAAATCGCCGCCGCCATGGACGATCCGGCAGCCGACTATGCCATTTTGCCAACTTGGAAGTTGGCGCGAGAAGCCGCCCGAGACCTGAAAGTCGTGATTTCCGGTGAGGGTGGCGATGAGCTATTCGGCGGTTATAGCCGCTATCGCAGTGCGTTACGGCCCTGGTGGCAGGGCGGCAGAATGATGCGCTCCCGGGGAATCGTGGAAGGCCTTGGCGTTCTTCGTCAGGATGACGCAAGTTGGCGCGACGCTATATCGGCGGCCGAAGTCACGGCCTCGGAACCGCATAGATCCAGACTTCAGGTCGCCCAGGCGGTGGATATGACCGATTGGCTTCCCAACGACCTGCTCACCAAGCTTGATCGCTGTTTGATGGCGCATGGCATGGAAGGACGCACGCCGTTTCTCGACACGCATATCGCAAATACCGCCTTCAACCTGCCCGACAACCTCAAAATTCATAAACGCAAGGGCAAATGGCTCCTGCGGCGCTGGCTTGATCGCGTTTTGCCGGCCGCAAAGGCGTTCGAACGCAAACGCGGGTTTACGGTTCCGGTCGGTGAATGGATATTCAAACGCGGCACGATGTTGGGGCCCCTTGTGGCCGCGAGCCCCGCTATCGCCGAAACATGCCATCCGGACCGCGTTATCGCGCTATACAAATCGCCCAAGAAGCGAGCGCAACTGGCCGGATGGGTCCTTTTATTCTATGCGCTATGGCATCGCCGCCATATCGAACAACGACTACCGCAAGGAGACGTTTTCGACGTCCTGGCATCATCATAATTCGTTCCGCCACACAAAAATGTAGCGGCCGGACGCCCTTTGCGGGCATGGAATTAACCGGCTGGCTGATGGCGACCGTCATTCGTGGCAACATCGTCATGCAAGATGGCGAGGTTATTGCCCAACAAATCGGCAATTGCGTCCGCTTCTCCGATTGCCTGTAGGCTTTAGCGCTTAGGAATCGTCTGAAATCACCACCTGGGCCGCCGCAAGCCGCGCGATGGGCACCCGGTAGGGCGAGCAGGAAACATAATCCAGGCCAATCCGGTGACAGAAATGCACGGAGGCAGGGTCGCCACCATGTTCGCCACAAATTCCCATCTTAAGATCGCTCCGCTCCGCGCGGCCCCGCTCGACGGCTATTTGAACGAGCTCGCCGACACCTTCCTCGTCGATGGAGACAAAGGGGTCGCCGGGAAAAATACCAGCATTCTCGTAATCGGGTAGGAAGCTTGCCGCGTCGTCGCGACTGATGCCATAGGCCGTTTGCGTTAAATCATTAGTTCCAAAACTGAAAAACTCGGCCGTCTCGGCAATTTCGCCGGCGCGCAACGCGGCGCGCGGCAATTCGATCATCGTGCCGACCATGTATTTTGGCGCGATACCTTGTTCCGTGCCAACCTCTTGCGCGACACGGTCGATGATGCGTTTCAGGATATCCAGTTCCTGCTTGGTCACGATCAGCGGCACCATGACTTCCGGTTCGACCGTCTCTCCAGTTTCCTTCGTAACGGCGACCGATGCCTCGAATATCGCGCGGGCTTGCATTTCGCATATTTCCGGATAGGTGATCGCGAGTCGGCAACCGCGATGACCCAGCATCGGATTCGATTCTTCGAGCCGCAAGGCTCGTTGACGTACCTTGTCGACGGACACGCCGGCAGACTTCGCAACATCCGCGATTTCCGCCTCACCCTTTGGCAGAAATTCGTGCAACGGCGGGTCGAGCAGGCGAATCGTCACCGGCAGCCCCTTCATGATCCGGAAAAGCTCGATAAAGTCGGTGCGCTGCATCGGCAGGATCTTATCGAGCGCGGCACGCCGGCCCGTTTCGTCCTCGGCGACGATCATTTCCCGCATGGCGACGATGCGGTCGGCGTCGAAGAACATATGCTCGGTCCGCGACAGGCCGATCCCCTCGGCGCCAAACCGTATCGCGGTCTTCGCCTCCTCCGGCGTTTCCGCATTGGTCCGCACATTAAGGCGCCTAATTTCGTCGGCCCACCCCATCAAGGTCGCGAAATCACCGGACAAGGTCGGTTCGATCGTCGGGACTTCGCCAAGAATAATCTCCCCGGCCGCACCATCGATCGTGATCACTTCACCGGCACTAATCGTGGCATCGCGCACATACATTGCGTTGGCTTGGTAATCGATACGCAGGTCGCCCGCGCCGGCGACGCAGGGCCGTCCCATGCCACGCGCGACGACCGCCGCATGGCTGGTCATGCCGCCCCGCGCGGTCAAAATCCCCCGCGCCGCATGCATGCCGTGGATATCCTCCGGACTTGTTTCGACCCGGACTAAGATTACCGACTCACCCTGACCCGACAGTTTTTCCGCTTCTTCGGCGGTAAAGACGACCTTGCCACAGGCCGCG
>JAJFJC010000271.1 GCA_021774385.1 Alphaproteobacteria bacterium | reverse complement strand
GCCACGCGGCAAGACCCTGGGCGGTTCCAGTTCCATCAATGGTCATATTTACAATCGTGGCCAGCGCATGGATTTCAACAGCTGGGCGCAGCGCGGTAACCAAGGCTGGGGTTATGCCGATGTGCTGCCTTATTTCCGCCGCTGCGAGCAGCGGATTGGCGGCGGTGACGATACGATCCGCGGACGCGACGGCAACATGACCGTGACCGATCTTAACTACGACCACCCCCTCTGCGAGGCCTTCATGACGGGCGCGGGTGAGATCGGCATTCCGCGCAATCCGGACTATAATGGCACCAAGCAGGAGGGCATTTCCTACGTCCAGCGTACTGCCCACAAGGGCCGCCGGATGAGCACGGCGCGGGCGTTTCTCAATCCGGCCAAATCGCGCCCCAACCTGACCCTTCGCACCAATGCGCATGCGACCCGTGTTTTGCTGGAAGGTAAACGCGCTAGTGGGGTGGAGTACGCAAAGGGGGGCCGCGGTGGACGTCGGGTCAAGCTTCGCGCCAACCGTGAAGTGATCTTAAGCGGTGGCGCGATAAACTCGCCTCAGCTTCTGCAACTGTCCGGCATCGGCCCCGGCGCCCTATTGCAGTCGTTGGGTATCGACACGGTTCATGACGCGGCCGGTGTTGGCGAGAATCTACGTGACCATTACGCGCCGCGCTTCAGTGGAAAGATTAAGGACTGCGATACGATTAACGAGCGATCGCGCGGTCTGAATCTTGTCGGCGAGGTCGTCAAATATTTCGCCGGTGGCAAGAGCATTCTAAATCTGAGCCCGTCGATGGTGTACGGCTTCTGGCATTCCGATCCGCTCGCCAAGAGCAACGACCTCCAGTTCATCTTTACGCCGGCGAGTTACAAGCTAGGGGTTCATGGACTGCTTGACGATCACCCCGGCTTCACGGTCGCGACCTGGCAGCACCGGCCAGAGAGCAAGGGCTGGGTCCGGTCGCGATCATCCGATCCCTTCGAGAAGCCGGCGATCCAGCCGAACTACCTTGACGATGAGTTGGACCGCAAGACCGTGGTCAGCGCGATGAAGCTGTCCCGCCAATTGGTCGAGACCGCGGCGATGAAGCCTTATTTCGACGGTTGGGTCTATCCGGACGAAAATATTCGATCCGACGATGAACTCCTGGAAGCGGCGCGTCACTACGGCAACACGACGTTCCACGTCATGGGCACGTGCCGCATGGGCCCCGAAACCGATCCGACGGCCGTTGTCGATGACAAATTGCGGGTGCGCGGTATCAAGGACCTCCGCGTCATCGATGCCTCCATCATGCCCGCCATGGTCTCCGCGAACCTCAACGCCGCCACCATGATGATCGGCGAGAAGGGGGCCGATATGATCCTCGACAAGCCGGCGATGGAACCGATCGTTCTGCCGGATTAGAGGGGCGTTCTATTCGAGGAATTTCATGTCTGCGGCGCTTTCGACTGCGGAAATCGTGGCATCCATATCGACATGGTCGCCATAGGTGTGGACGGATGTTTGCAGCATGCCGCGCACCAGATTGGCGATGAACATCGGCGCACCGCATTTAGCGCCTAGTTGCGTTGCGAGGCTGACGTCCTTCAGCATCAATGCCAACCCGAAATTCGATGTCGGTTCGCCGGCGAGCATTTTCGGCAATGCGTTCTCGCTGGTATTGTTGCTGCCTGAACTCTTATTGATGACTTCGGTCATGATCTCGAGCGGCAGGCCGTATTTCCGGCCCATGGCAACGGCTTCCAGTGTCGCCAGACGGTTGCTGGCCGCGATTGTGTTGTTGACCAGCTTCACGACATGAGCGTTGCCGGTATCCCCGCAATGAAACACGTTGGGGCTGATCGATTCAAAAATCGGTTTTACCTTCTCGAAGGTTTCCACCGGGCCGGCGGCCATGATGGCGATGGTTCCCGCGTCCGCGCCGCGTGGACCGCCCGATACCGGGGCGTCGATCAAGGTAATTCCCTTTTCCGCCAATTCGGCCGCCATCTTCCTCGTTTCGTCGGGATCGCCGCTCGTTTGGTCGATAACGATCTTGCCGGGTTCGAGCCCTTCCAGGAGGCCGCCCTCGCCGAAGATGGCGTCACGGACGTTGGACGAACGCGGGACGCAGATCAGCACCACGTCGCATTCGCGCGCCATTGCCGCGCCGCTTTGTGTTGGAATGGCGCCGTTCTTGGCGAATTCCTCGACCATGTCCGGCCGCAGGTCGTGCACCCGTAGCTTGTGTGACAGCATAAGACGCCGCGCCAATGCGCCACCCATGGCCCCAAGGCCGATATATCCAATTTCCATGTTTTCTCTCCTGGATGCGGTTTTGCCGACGATTGCGTTGGATATTTCGACCCTTGCCGTCGAACGGATTCCCTTAGCCTAGTTTGAAAGGCACCGTCGAATCCAGATGTGGGCGCTAAAAACGAAGAAAGCCTCGCCCATGGTCGTGGCGAGGCTTTCAGAGTTTGGGGTGGAGGCTTAGTTTGTAAGCGTGGGGAGGAAGGCGATGAAGCCGCTTGAGTTTCCGGAAAGTTGGATCCCGTCTTCCGGCAAGAATGGCAGTATGAATTGAAACTGATAATTTACCTGCACCGAAAGTAAGCTGGTGCCGGTCACGGGGTCGATGGGCGCCGCCGCTGTTACGACCGCTGCTTCCCGATCGAAAACGCCGGTAAGTTTCGTTGCCGCGAAGGCCTCGATATCGTCGGATGTTATTTGACCCTCGCGTACGATTGCGTAGCGCGTTGCTTCCTCCGCCGCATGTTGCAAAGCGGCTTGCGTGAAGCCGAGGCGGCCTAGTTCAATGGTCCCGAACATCGCCGTTAGAACGATCGGAGCGGTGAGGGCGAACTCCACGGCAAGCGCGCCTCCGCTGTCTCGGGTTAACCGGCGAAAGGCTTCGATGAAACGGGACGGGGTATTGCGAATGCTTTTCGTCAAACTCAGGGGCGTCGCAATCATAGTTCCGTCTCCTAGTTCAATCGTACAGAGTTGGACGCTTCGAGCGGGATGGTTTCCGGAACGAGCGGATAGTTGAAGATCGGTGTGTAGTCATTCCTGAGCGTGATCTGCAGGAACGTTCGGCGTTGCGCGCAAGCCAGCGGTGTACCCGCCTCTGATACGCAGGCGACAGGCTGGGAATCGGGGCATTGGCAAAAAACGGTTGCTTCAAGTTTGTCGGTACCTGGGTCGCCATCAAGGAAATTGGAGGAATTGATCACCGCTTGGCGGATTGTTTGCAGCGATATTATCGAATCCTGTTCGTCGGCGCTGGGACCGATCGAGGGGCGCCGCACGAGAGCGAACTGTACGCCCGCCCGCACGGCATTCGACATTTCGGATTGGCGGGTAAAGGCCAAGGAAAAATCGGTCACGCCGATTGCCATACCGGAAAGAACGATTCCTATAATCGCCGTTTCAACTGAGATCACGCCTCGCTCATCGCGCAATGCCGGAGCCGGTGATAGAAAGGATACTACGCGTGCGAATAGATGTTTTAACATCATGCATGCCTTTCGTTGTTTGCGCTTATTGCAGGAGTACGACTTGTTCTTGGGCGGCGGAATTTCCGTCCAAGCCAACGGATTCGCACAACGTGGTTGTGTTGCGAATAAATGAAGTGCCGCTGAATTTGACAATGCGGGCGACGATCATCGTGCACCCGTCGATGTCCGATCCGCCGTTATAGGTGACGGGTTGGTTTTTTAGGTAAATCGCGCCAACAAAAGTGAGTTGGGCGCCGCCGTTGAATTTATTGTCGCCATCTTCCTCGGCGAGGGCATCTTGATGTACAACGATCCCGGCATATTCACCGGACGAAGGCGCGGTCAGGGTGACGATACTTTGCGCGCGAATATCGATCTCACCGATATCGGAGGCACTCGCCCCGGTTAGTACGATTGTCACGCCGGTACCGGTTACCGTGCCTTGGAAGAGCACATTGCCGCCATCGACATAATAGATGCCGGGCTCCATCGTTAGGGAACGGTTCGGTTTAACGGTGAAATCTCCGCAAATCCGAACACTACCGCCCGATAGCGACGGGCCTACGGTCTGATCGCTGTTGACAATAAGGTCCGTAAAATCACAAGAGCCCGCGACGGGTGGAAAGTTTCTATTTTCAAAGGGATCCGCGACCCGCGGTGAAAAGGGCATTGGCGGCCGTTGCGTGATGAGTACACCGCTACCATCAACGACGATGTCGCCGAAGGATTGCGCCGGGTTGGCGATCAAGGTCGCGTTCCCGCCGACATACAACGCGTCATCGGTGCTTGAGTTGGAGGCAACGCCACAGCCGATATTGGCGAAAGTGTTGCCGATGAATTCCACGGTTCGTCCCGCATCTTCGTCCAGGCCGATAACGCAAATGTTTCCGAGTGTTTGTACGCCAGCTGTTGCGACCGCTTGGACTGATGGATCACTTTCAAGAAACGCACCGGCGAGGAGAATGGGGACTTGCCGGGTTACGGTAATCGCGGCGCGGGGGACGGCGCTGCCTTGTGCTGGTTGTGATGAAGCGTCGCCGACTATCAGACTGTTGCCCGCCGTTTCCACGAAGCCGTTACGGATTGCCTCGGCGCGCGCGGCAGCGGCTATTTCCGTGGCGTTGCCGCCTTCTTGCATGGCATAGGTGGCGGCGACCGCCGAGGCGTCGGCAATATTCTGCGTTACACGTTTTTCCGAGTACCACATGGCGACATCGACACCCAATCCGGCGAATCCGATGATCGCCGTCATGGATACGGCCGACAGGACGACCATGGAACCACGCTGATCCCGCAGTAAGGCTGCCAATCGCGACTTAATTTTGCACCGTATGTTGGTTGTTTTCATGTCAGCTCCTATCGAAACCTGGGCGACTTCGCCGTGTTAGCACTTAATAGTAGTGTAAGTACATGGCTATACAATACTTAATGATTACTTATTATTATTGACCTATCCAAGTAAAAAAGTCAAAATCTATTTATTAATACTAATAATTACTTAAATTATCTAAAATATATACTAGTTTGTCTAAAAATAGATTTAGGTTCGACGCCGGCAATGCTAAACCAGCATTATTTGGTCTAATACCAACGCTCTTTGGTAAAAATCATCGGGTCAGGCGGTCGGATGGAGTTCAAATTAGAAGAGAGGGATGGATAAATGCCGCGTGATGGAAATATTCCGGTCGAGCAAATGACGGCGGCGGCGAAGCTGCTGCACTTGGCCGAATTCATGGAAACGCTGGAAGGCGGACAGCTGGATTTGCGGTCCGTGCATCATTCCTGCGGCACGGCGCATTGCGCGTGGGGCTGGGGCGAGGTCATCGGTTTGTTCCCGTCTTCCGGGGGCGATGAGGATGACGCGGTGTGGGCCGATGAGATGCTCAGTGCCAAGGACGGACGGAGCCGGTTGCTTGGGCTCACGGATGCGCAGTTCCGGCAATGCTTCGGCATGGGCTACCAGTTTCGCTTCCTAGGTCGCCCCTATACACCTGCGGACGTGGCGCGGAATTTGCGCGAAACGGCGGCCGCATTGCAGGATGGCAACGCCGAAGACTAGTCACTTTTCTCAACACGGACGAACATCGAATGATCATTGGCCTGACCGGCGGTATTGCGTCGGGTAAATCCACGGCTGCGGCCTATTTGAAAAGCAAGGGAGCGGTTATCGTCGACGGCGATCAGCTTGGCCACCGGGCGTATGAGCCGGATACCCAGGCGTTTGGCGAAGTCGTCGAAACGTTTGGCCCCGAAACCGTCGGCGCGGACGGGCAAATCGACCGCAAGGTGCTAGGCGGCAAGGTTTTTGGGAATCCCGAGGCGTTGAACCGGTTGACGGATATCCTCTGGCCGCAAATTCGCCGCCTGGCGGAAGCGGAAATCAGGGAATATCGAGCCGAGAGCCCGGCCAGGCATATCGTGGTAGATGCTGCCGTGATGCTGGAAGCAGGTTGGCAGGATATGGTCGAGGAAGTCTGGGTCGTCTTCGTTGACCCGGATGTCGCCGTTGCGCGTGCGATGGCGCGGGATGGGGCGAATGAAGAGGCAATCCGCAAACGTATCGCTTCGCAGCTATCCAATGAGGAACGCTGTGCGCAAGCCGATGTGATCATCGAGAATAGCGCCGACGAAGCGGCCTTCCAGGCACGCTTCGACGCGGAGTGGAATCGCATCTCGACGCTTTAGGTTCGGCGGTTTCCAAAGCTTGCGGCGGCAACGGCTTCGGGAATATTGCCCGTATTGGTCGGCGCGATCATATGAACGCCGTCGATAGCGTTGATTTCCGACATTGCCTGAATTTGCTCGGCACAGATCCTGACTCCTTCCGCTTTCTGGTCGCTGGCCCCTTCCAGCCGTTCGACAACGGAATCGGGGATGATGACGCCCCATAGGTTTTCCCGCATCCAGATCGCCGACCGGGCGGAGGCGAGGGGACCGTTACTGACCAAAACCGATAGTTTATCGGCAAACCCTTCCGCTTCCAGGAGTGCCGCATATTGGCGAATGACATTCAGGTCGTAGCAGACCTGAGTCTGGACGAAGCGCGCGCCGGCATCGATCTTCGCCCGCAGCGCGCCACGCCATTGATCGGTCGCTTCCGTCGTCGGCATATCCGCCGCGCCGACGAAAAAGCGCGGTGGCGTGTCGATGGCGCGCGTGCCCGGTTTAATATCGCCACTCGCGGCTTTCTTGCTCGACGGCAGAACGCCCTCCGTCGACATTGTCGCGGCAAGTTCGATCAATTCGACACTGGAAAGGTCGAACACGGGTTTGGCATCGGGCTGGTCGCCTTGCGTCGGGTCGTCGCCGCCTAGTAGTAAGAGGTTATGGATTCCTAAGGCGGCCGTGCCGAGGAGGTCGGACATCAGCGCGATCCGGTTGCGGTCTCGGCAGGTAAATTGAACGACGGGCTCAATGCCGTTGGCGGCCAGGATCGCGGCGCTCGCCACGCTGGACATATGCACACGCGCGCTGGCGCCGTCCGTTACGTTGACCGCGTCGACGACACCTTTCAACGGCATGGCCTTGCCAAGGAGCGTTTGCGCGCTTCCCGAAACGGGCGGCGTAACTTCCGCCGTTATGGCGAATTCACCTCTTGCCAGGCGCCGGGCGAGTTGGCTTTCCATCGGCGGGTTCGTTTTTGTCATCTTGGCGACACTCCCAACACGTCTATGCGCGAAGGTGCGAGATATCGCCAATTTTCGCAAGCGTTGCTTTACTCGGGTAGCGTAAAGTCCTTTGCCTTTTCCTCGTACTCAGCATAGCCCAAGGTTTCGCGGAACTCGGCGCTTGGAAGCGCGCTGTCCGCTTCCGCCTTGCCCGCTTTGAGGGCGGCAAGACCGGCTTTGATTCCCGCGATGCCGGGCGACAGCATACCGGTCGGATGGGTGCCGATCCTGAGGCCGAGTGCTGGCGCTTCTTCCTGCGACGGGCACGCGCGAGGCGCGCCTGGGGACAGGACGGCGAAGGAGGGACGGCCCGCTGCCGCGGCGACGGCCCGATGGATTTCGTCGTCGTCTGCGGGAGAATCGAGAAACAGGATATCCGCGCCTTCCTCGACATACATCTCTATACGCGCAACCGCCTCATCGATGCCGAGCGTCGGGCGGCAGTCGGTACGGGCCAGAACCAGAATTCCCGAATCCTTTGCGGCCTCGACGGCGGCGCGGATTTTCATGCGGACTTGCTCGCGCGGCAGGGTCGGCTTGCCGGCGGCGGTCAGCGCGCGCGGCGTGATCTTATCCTCGATCAGCACCGCGGCGGCCCCGGCGCGGCC
>JAJFJC010000028.1 GCA_021774385.1 Alphaproteobacteria bacterium | reverse complement strand
ACTAGTGTCAAGACGCAAAGATGTCGGAATATGCGGTTAAAAGTCGCGGAAATCCGGGCGTTTCCGGATGTGCGTCACGCTGTCGCGCGAAGCTCCTGGGCGCGTTGCAAATCGACCGATACGAGTTGGCTGACACCGCGTTCACCCATGGTGACCCCGAAAAGCCGATCCATCCGCGCCATGGTAATCCGATGATGCGTGATAATTAGGAAACGGGTGTCGCCAGCGTCGGAAATTTCCCCGAGTAAATTGCAAAATCGTTCGACATTTGCGTCATCAAGCGGCGCGTCGACCTCATCCAGCACGCATATTGGCGCGGGGTTCGTTAGGAAGACGCCAAACAGTAGGGAAATCGCCGTCAGCGCCTGCTCGCCGCCTGATAATAAGGACATGACTTGAAGCTTCTTGCCGGGCGGGCTGGCCATGATTTCCAGTCCTGCTTCCAGGGGATCATCGGCCTCCGTAAGTGTCAGATACGCGCGTCCACCGCCGAAGAGCTTCACGAATAGTTCCTGGAAATGAGCGTTGACCGTATCGAATGCCGCCAACAAGCGTTCGCGCCCCTCGCGATTGAGTTGGCCGATACCTTGCCGCAGCCGTGCTATTGCCGCGACAAGATCTTGCCGCTCATTCTGCATCGACTGTATCTGTGTTTCGAGCTCCTGGGCCTCGATTTCGGCGCGCAGATTGACAGGTCCCATATTGTCGCGTTCACGGACCTGGCGCCCCATTTTTGTTTCCACGGTCTCTGGGTCGGGTAGTGATTCGTCCTCCGGTATACCCGCTTCCTTCAAAACGGCACCGGGTTCGCACGCAAGCCGCTCGGCGATTCGCTCTTTGATGGTCGCACTGTCGCTTTCGGCCTGTTCGACCTGCGCTTCGCTGCGCACGCGTTGCTCGCGGCTTTCCGCCAATGCCGCTTCTGCGGCACGCAGGGCCTTATCGGCTTCGCCCTGCGCGTTTTCACCGCTGGACAGTGCATCCGCGGCGGCGCCACGACGTTCTTCGGATTCCGCAATCTTGCCCAATAAGATGTTGCGTTGCTCGGTGATTTCCGCCGGGCGTGCTGCCAGACCGTCTCGTGTTTCTTCCGCGGTCACGCGTCGTTCCTGCAAATCGGCGAGGCGCACCGTCGCGCCTTGCGACCGGTTGCGCCAGCCTGTCAATTCTTCCGTAACGGCGCGTCGTCGATTCGTGCGTTCCTCGGATTCACGTTTCAGGCGGTCATACGCGCTGCGTTTTTCCGACTGGTCGGTGCGCAATTCGCCCAACGTCGCTCGCATACTTTCAATCATGGCGCGCTTGGTATCCGGGTCTTCCAAATCCTCGATGCCGCGCCGCGCGGCCTTCCATTGCGTTTCCGCTTCGTTAAGGTCCAGCACTGCCTGATTCGCTGCCTCGACGAGAGCCGTTAGGCGCGATTTGGCCGCAGCGGCATCGCCGGACACATTGCCATAGGCTTCTCGGGCTTCGTTCAGCGCAGAAAACGCTTCGTTCAGTATTTGGCGTGCAGACCGTTCTGCTTCTTCCGCTTTTTCGCGGCCGATTTTCGCGGCCTCCAGTGTCGCCTGCGCCGCTTTGAATTCAGGGTCGGCCGCGTGTTGTTTCTCGCGCAGTGCATCCAACCGGTTTCGCTGGCCTAAACGAGCCGCGGCAGGAGTCGGGGCGCCGGCGGAAACGCGATAACCGTCCCAACGCCACAGACCGCCTTCTTTGCTGACGATTCGCTGACCAGGTTTCAGCGACGGATGAAGCGCTTCGCCCGTTGCATCGTCTTCAACGATGCCGATCTGCGAAAGCCGGCGATGCAAAACAGGGGGCGCTTTAACAAATTGCGCCAAGGGCTTTACCTGGCCTGGCAACTGTTGCAACACCGACAGAGCAGGAAGGATGGCCCAATACACAGGCGCCGCGGTATCCACAGGGGCATCGATATCTTCACCAAGCGCAACACCGAGTGCGACTTCATAGCCTGGTTCCACCGAAATCGATTCGATCATCGGGGCAAAGAAATCACCTTCCGAAGGCTCTACAAGTTCCGCCAACGCACGAATTTCGGCGGCAAGCTTTTCCCGTTCCGCTTCAATCGTACGTGCTTGGTCCCGGGATTGCGATTCGGCGGCCCGCGCGGTTCTAAGATTTTCCTCGGCCGCACCTGCGGCTTCTCGCGCTGCCGACACCCGTGCCTCGGCTTTGTTTATCGATAGTTGGATCTCTTCCAAAACCGTATTATCGGCAACTTCAGCGGCAAGGGTGACCCTTTCATCATCCATTTCGTTGGCGCGCTGTTTGAGTTTTTCGATTTGCTCCGAAAGTTGATCGCGCTGCCGTTCCAGCGCCGCGCGCCTGGCTTCGATCTCCGCGACGGACGCCAAGAGTTCGTTGCGTTCGATATCTTTTGCATCGACTTGTACGTTAATCGCGTCGAGCGCGGTGCGCGCTGTTTCCTCGGTTTCCGCTTCACTTTCTTGGGCGGCGTCAATCGTTTGCGCCTCGGATTCTAGCCGTTCGCTAGCGGTAGCGGCTTCCGTTGCAAGCGAATCTTCTCGTTCGATGTCGCCCGTTATCTGACGCAATCGGCGTTCGGCTTCCGCCTGCGCTTCGGTAATGCGTGTTTCTTCCCGCTCCAGTTCGTTGCGCGCCATGAGCAGTCTTTGCAATTCCGCTGCCGCTTCGGCTTCCTTCTGGCGAAGTTCGGGCAATGTCGCGGCCGTCTCGGCCTGGCGGGTGGCGGCGATACTAGTAGCCTCGGTTCGCTGCGCAACCGCGCTCTCGGCGTCGCGGAACTTCACCCGGGCCGCCTCCAATGCCGTTGCTGATTCTTGCCAGCGTAAATGCAGGAGAATAGCTTCGTGCTTGCGAATGTTTTCCGACAAACGGCGATATCGCACGGCCTGACGCGCTTGGCGTTGAAGCCCCTGATGCTGGCCTTCCAGCGCCTCGATGACGTCGTCTAGACGGCTTAGGTTGGTTTCTGCGGCGCGAAGCCTTAATTCCGCTTCGTGCCGTCTTGAATGCAATCCACGGATGCCGGCGGCTTCTTCCAGCAATACCCGGCGTTCCGTCGGTTTTGCACCGATAAGCGCGCCTATCCGTCCTTGGCTGACCATGGCGGTTGAATGGGCGCCGCTGGCGAGATCCGCGAACAACAACTGAACGTCACGCGCCCGGACATCCTTGCCGTTGATGCGGTAGGCCGAACCCGCACCGCGTTCGATCCGCCGACTGACCTCGATTTCCTCGGAATCGTTGAAGCTTGCCGGAGCCGTCCGGTCCGCGTTGTCGAGCTTGAGAACAACTTCCGCAATGTTTCGCGACGGACGGCTTGCCGTACCACCGAAAATAACGTCGTCCATTTCGCCGCCGCGCATGCTTTTCGGCGACGTTTCGCCCATGACCCAACGCAGTGCCTCGACGACGTTGGATTTGCCGCAACCGTTCGGACCAATAACCCCAGTCATACCGGGCTCGATAAAAAGCTCGGTCGTATCGACGAAGGATTTGAAGCCCGTTACCTGGAGCCGGCTAAAATGCACTGAGGCCTATTTTTCTAGTTTCTTCAACAGGTCGTCGAATACCTCATATGGCTGTGATCCGACAATCCGTTTTTGCCCATTTATGATGAAAGAAGGCGTTGAGTTCACTTCGTAGCGTTTTCCGGCGTCCATACGGGACTGAATCACCCCATCAACGATCTTTTTATTGGCGGCGCAGGACCTGAAATCTTCTTCATTGAGCCCGCCAAGCTTACCGATTCGCGCCAAGGCCATTATGGGGTCCGGGTCACGGGACCATTTTTCCTGATTCTGGAAAAGCACGTCGAGGAACTGAAAATACCGCGATGGCGGCGCGCAACGTGCAAGAATGGATGCCATCAGGCCCAGCTGATCGAATGGAAAATCTCGATAAACCAGTTTCGCCTTGCCAGTGTCGAGGTAGTTCTTCTTCAGCGACGGCAATATCTCGGTATGAAAATGCCGGCAGTGTGGGCATGTGAGCGACGAATATTCGATGATCTCTATCGGTGCGTTGGGATCGCCAAGGACACGATCCTTCAACGCGGCTTCCACGGATAAGGGGGCAGCGGATGCGATTCCCGCGAGGGAGATAAGCGCAACAGTTGTTAAAACTGCAAAAAGTCTAGTCAAAACAATCTCCTGATCGGAACGTTTTTGGCCGAATTGTAGGAAAGTATAAGATCGATTGCGGCATGATCAAGGCGGGAGGCATGCACTTATTGCCACATCTCGTCACGATTTCTTTACCGAGGAATCTTGTTTAAAGATGGCGCCGCCGAGGCGTGCCAAGGCGTCGCGAATATCGTTATCCTCCACGTCACGAAGCAATTCATCAAGGGCTTTCCGCTGTGTTTGGTTGAGCGGTTTCGGAATATTCGATTTTGCCCTGCCGCGCGGTGGCGGGCGGTGACTGGGAGCGTGCACCAAGCGCAATCGCGACACCGCGCCATAGCCGAAATGGCTGTTGATCCGCTCGACGACCACCGGTTCCAAGTGCTGCAACTCGGTTGCAACACCGCCTTGGACGTTAATGCTTAACGTGCCGCCCGTCCGCTCGCCGGGCGTAAAGGAAAGTTTGGTTGGTTGCGACACCGCCGCCAACTCAGGCCCGACAATAGAAGCCCAATCGGTAATCAGCGATGCTTCCGCGAAGCCACGCTTGCCAATCGCCTTTGCCGTTATTTTAGGCAGGGCCGCGGCGACAGGCTGCATCCTCCCGGTACGGTGCGGGGCGTTTGGTTTGGTGGCGCGCTGCTTTTTCATCGTTACTGGGATTGTCGTGCCTGTCCGTAAATGTCGAATTCAGTATAGTGCGCATGATGGATGCATATAGCGATATTGTTTCGGACGTGGCGTCGATTCTTACCTGGTACGATCGGAATCGGCGCGATATGCCGTGGCGCGCCGCGCCGGGTGAATTTTCCGATCCCTATCGCATATGGCTCAGCGAAATCATGTTGCAGCAAACCACGGTCGCCACGGTCGGTCCGTATTTTGAGCGTTTTCTTGAGCGTTGGCCGGAGGTATTCGCGCTGGCGAAAGCACCGCTCGACGACGTGCTGCACGCCTGGCAGGGATTGGGCTATTACGCCAGGGCCCGCAATCTACATCGATGCGCCGGCGTGGTCGCAAAAGAATTTGGCGGGCAATTTCCGAATACGGAAGCCGGGCTTCGGGAGTTGCCGGGGATTGGGCGATACACCGCGGCTGCGATTGCCGCGATTGCGTTCGACCGGCGCGCGACCGTCGTCGATGGGAATGTCGAGCGCGTGATGGCGCGTCGGTTCCGGATCACCGAAGCGGTGCCAGGGAGCAAACCATTGCTCTATGATTTGGCGGATTCGTTGACGCCGGCGCAAAGGCCCGGTGATTACGCGCAGGCTGTCATGGATTTGGGTGCAACGATTTGCACACCACGTAGCCCAAAATGTCTGCTGTGCCCCTGGTCGGATTCCTGTGTGGGGCGCGATATAGCGGCTGAATTGCCACGCCGTGCGCCAAAGAAGACGCGACCGCTGCGCCGCGCCGTCGTTTTTTGGCTAACCAGGGACGACGGCGATATATTGCTGCGCCGCCGGCCCGAAAAGGGTTTGCTGGGCGGGATGATGGAAATGCCGTCTACGGATTGGCAAGAGGGCCCGCCAATTGCGCAAAATGAGGCCGAGGCGAGGGCACCGCTGCCGGCGCGAAACTTTCAACTTTTGCCCGGGATCGTTGAGCATGGCTTCACGCATTTTCGATTGGAACTGCGGGTTCTTTCGGGAACCGCCTGCGACGAACCTTTGCCACCTGCGCGATGGCATCCTGTTGCGGGTTTGGCCGATGTGGCGTTGCCAACGGTCATGAAGAAGGTCGTTGCTCACGCCGCATCGAAGATATGATACCCTTTCCAAACCCATCGAGACGATAGAGCAAGGAGATGGAAGCATGACCGATACCCTGGCCAACCGAACCGATTTTGCTGCGGACCTTTCGGTACGCATTCGCGCGGTAGAGACGATCCCGTTGCATATCCCCTTCGGTTCGCCTTTTCAGATCGCAACGGCGCGGGAATCGAGCCGTGACTTTCTGGAAGTTCTCATTGTCCGCATTCATACCGATCAAGGTGTGTTTGGTATCGGGGAAACCCAGGCGTGGCGACGTCAGGGAAGCGCTGAACAGCTGCCGAACCTTATGCATTCCATTCACGCACAATTCGAACCCTTGCTCGTCGGGCGCTCGCCATTTGATGTGAACGCGATCATGCATGATTTGAACGCGACGCTATACAACTCGCTTTATGCCCAGGCCGCGATTGGTGACGCGTTGTACGACCTCATCGGCAAGTTTCTCAATGTGCCGGTGCATGTGCTGCTCGGTGGTAAGTCCCGCGACCGTGTTCGTGTTGGCGCGGTCCTTTCGATGAAACCAACCGTTGAAGAGTTGGTGGAGTCCGCGCAAGCTTTTTACGAACGTGGGTTCAGACATTTTGGACTCAAAATTGGCATCGACCCTGTCGCTGATTTGCGGAATGCGGCGGCATTGCGCGAGACCTTTGGCGAGGACATCGTATTACGGGTCGATGCCAATGCGAGCATGAACTTTGACGCCGCCGCAACGCTTCTGCGTAAACTTGAGCCGTTTGATATCGATGTCGCGGAACAGCCCATCGCGATTTGGGATGTGGATGGGCTAGCGGCGCTCTCCAAGTCGGTTGCCATGCCGATCATGGCGGACGAGTCGGTGTCCACGGATCACAGCTTGCTGGATATCATCAAGCGGCGGGCGGCGACCGTGGTCCAAACCAAAACAGCGAAGAATGGCGGCATCCACTATATCCGGCGGCTTTGGAATCTGGCCGAGGCGGCGGGTATGCGCATTTATCCCGGCAACCACCCCAGTACAAGTGTGGCGACGGCGGCGGTGGCGCACATGTGCGCGGCGTCGCCAACGCCCGTGATGGAAGGTGTCTTCGCGGTGGGTATGAGTGGTGCCTTGGCCGACGATATTGCGGAAAACTCGATCCGCCCGATCGATGGTGAAGTGCCGGTGCCGGACGGTCCTGGCCTCGGTGTAACGCTTGATGAAGATAAGCTGGCGAAATATCGCGCCGAGATTTAAGCGGATTTTAGTGCAATTCGGCGCGGACCTTCTGTCTTAGAATGTCGATTGGTTTCGGCTTCCCCTCAACATCAAGACACCAGAATGTCCAGCCATTGCAGCTTGGCGCACCTTGAACCGCCGCGCCGACCTGATGAATGGAACCGCGATGATCGGCTGATATGACCGTGCCGTCGGCGCGGACCTTGGCAGCCCATCGGCGGCAGGGGCTGGTCAGGACATCGCCCGCCGACAATAAACCGCGCTCAACCAGCCAGCCGAAAGGGATGCGTGGTTCGCGCCGTTTCGAGGGCGTTTCCAGTAGGCTCGTATCGGCTTCGACCGGAACGCGCGCAATTCGGGTTTTCGCGACTTTGGCGTATTCGGCCTCTCGCTCGATTCCAATGAACTTTCGTCCCAACCGCTTGGCGACCGCGCCTGTCGTGCCGGTGCCAAAGAAGGGGTCGAGGATGATGTCGCCCGGATTGCTCGCGGCAAGAATGACCCGATGCAGCATCGCTTCGGGTTTTTGTGTCGGGTGGGCCTTTTGGCCTTTATCGTTCTTTAACCGCTCATGTCCGGTGCAGAGCGGCATCACCCAATCGCTGCGCATCTGCAAATCTTCGTTCAAGGCCTTCATGGCTTCGTAGTTGAAGGTGTAACGCGCCTCTTTCGATTTCGCGCACCAGAGCAGTGTTTCGTGTGCGTTGGTGAAACGTTTGCCGCGGAAATTCGGCATTGGGTTCGTCTTGACCCATATGATGTCGTTGAGAATCCAGTAGGACAGGTCCTGCAGCGTCGCACCGACCCGATATATATTATGGTAACTCCCTATGACCCAGAGGGTCCCGTTTGGTTTCAACACCCGTCGCGCGGCCGTCAGCCAGGCGTGCGTGAAGCGGTCATACGCCGCGAAACTGTCGAATCTGTCCCACTGTTCCTCGACTCCGTCGACCCGTGAATTGTTGGGTCGATGTAATTCGCCCGACAATTGCAAGTTATAAGGTGGGTCGGCAAAGATTACATCGACAGACTCGGCGGGCAGGCCGTCGAGTATTTCGATGCAGTCTCCCAATAAAATTTGATTTACGGGAAGTTTTTGAACGCTTTTTTCTTTTCTTTTCATGCGCGGATCATGAGTCAGCCGATTCCACGCGTCAATAAAGAAATTTAATACGATTCTATACTACAATATGGAGTGGTTTTACTTCAGGAGAGCCGCTATGGGTTTGAAGCTACGGCGATGGTGGGGCGTCACGCCGCATTGCTTTAGGCCCTCTTGATGCGCTTTCGTGCCGTATCCGGCATTCCGTTCCCAACCATATCCGGGATGTTCGGTTGCCAGTTGAGACATAATTCGGTCGCGCGTTACCTTGGCGATGACAGACGCCGCCGCGATGGAAAAGGATCGGCTATCCCCCCGTATAACGGTTTGCAGCGGACAAGGTAGATCGGGTGCCCGATTGCCGTCGACCAATGCCAAATCCGGTGTGAATGGCAATGCGAGGAGCGCGCGGCGCATCGCAATCATTGTTGCGGCCAGTATGTTGTGCTCGTCAATTTCCAAGACGCTTGCGATGCCGACACCAAGCGTTGCGCATTCCTGAAGAGAGTCAAAAAGCGACTCCCGGACCGGCCGGGATAATTTTTTTGAATCGTCCAGCCGCGCCGTTACGACGCCTGGCGCGGTTGCGGGACATAAAACCGCCGCCGCCGCGACAACAGGTCCTGCCCAGGGGCCACGCCCCGCTTCATCTATTCCCGCGACAAGTCCCCCCGCCGCCAGTTCAAATGCGAAGTCGGGCATTTTATTGTTTGGACTCGGCTTCATCAGGCTCTGACGGGGCCGGCAACGCAGGTTGGTTGCCGCTCGTCGGGAGGGATTCTGGCGAAGAAGTAGCTAATTTCGACGGATCTTCGAGAGAATCAGCTTTCCGTCGGAGCAATCGGAAAGCTGCAACAACGCGCGCGGCGGCTGCCGCCGAGACGCGACGTGTAAGCCGCCATTCGCGAAAATAGATGAGCCGAAGCAATCCGCCCAATCCGTGGGGATGCTGCGCGGACCGATGGTGCAGCCGCCGCGCGCTGTTCAGCCAAAGCGGGCTAGTGACAAGAGACATGACTGTCACGGCAACGATCAGCCGGTGAATGTCGGCATCGATGACCTGTCGGTCGATAGCCGCGGCGCCCAATACAAAGGAAAATTCACCAAGCTGCGCGATAATCAAGCTCGACAGAAATGCCCGGCGCCAAGGTTCGCCCATAAACCGCAATACGCCCGTGTTTAGCGCCGTTTTAAAGACCGCGACGAAGAGCCACAGCATGAAAACAAGACCGAAATTCCGCCATAGAAAATCCAAGTCGATCAACAGACCGATCGATAGGAAGAAGACCATGAGCAGGATACTTTGTATCGGCCGCGCAGTTTCGACAACGGCTTGCCGTTGCGCGCTGCTGCCGACCAAGAGGCCGGCAAAGAAGGCGCCAAAAGCGGGTGACAGTCCGATCAGACCTGCAACCGCGGCAAATCCGAAACACCAAGTCAGCGCGGCGACGGGGGTTAAATCGAGTCCTCCGACCATGAAAGCGCCAAGTGGCAAGTTAATGTGCCGCCGCCGGCTTAGATAGACCGTCGCCGCCGTTAGCAAGCCGATCGAAAGGGCGATTTTGAAGACGACAGAATATTCGAAGCCATTGCCCGAAACCGCACCGATGATCAACAACATGGGCGCTACCGCGAGGTCCTGCGCCACGAGGACACCAACGGTAATTCGTCCCACGCGGGTTCGCAATTCACCGACTTCCTCCAGCATGCGGATCGCGACGACCGTACTGCTGAGCGCAAGGACGAATCCAAATAGAATTGCGTGCGATATCGGCCAGTCGAAAAAACGCGTCAACGCGAGAAGGACGATAACGCTGGCTACAATTTGCATAAGCGTGCTGAATACCGCGATCCGCCAGCCGCGTCGAAAATTGCGCAGCGATAGTTCCATGCCGACGAAATACAGCAACATCAGGACGCCGAGTTCGGCCAAGGTACCAACTTGTCCCCGATCGGTGATCAGCGCTAATCCTGAAGGACCAAGGAGAACGCCGGCTAAGATATAGCCGACGATGGCGGGTTGTCCGAGACGGCTGAGTAGCGTACCGCATAGGGTCGCGGCGCCGGCTACCACCGCAATCGCCGTCAATTCAAGGCCGCTCTCCATGACGGTCAACCTAGATCAAATAGGGGTTCGTTGGAAACGTGCTCGGTCGTCCAACAATCGTGTGAATTCAGTCTAACATATTGATAGTGAGCAGATTCACAAGAGATACGATAGGCCTAGATCAATGTCAGTTGGTCGCCTTTCGTGGGCGGTGGGCGGAATTTAGAAATATCCAAATTGAGCGGGCGTTTGTCCATGGCCAACTTGCGCCTGGTGAGGCGGAATCGATTGCCGAGCAATTCCGCGTAGACGCCAGTTCCGCTGCGCCGCTGTCGCCAGTTTGAATTATAATCGGCACCGTTGCGGGTATCGCGAACCAGGCTCATGACGTGCCGTGCCCGATCGGGATAGTGGGCTTCCAGCCATTCGACGAACAGGTCGCGGATTTCGAGCGGTAAGCGGAGAAGCGTGTAATCGGCATAGCTTGCGCCCGCATCCTTCGCCGCGGCGAGGATCGCTTCCAGTTCCATGTCGTTCAGCGCCGGGATCATGGGCGCGGCGAGGACGCCGGTCGGCACGTCCGCTTCGCTAAGCGCCTTGACCGCCTCAAGGCGTCTAGTGGCGGTGGGTGCACGTGGTTCGAGTTGCCGCGCCAGCGTTCGGTTCAGTGTTGTGATCGAAATCGAAACCATCGCCAAACCGGCGGCGGCCATCGGTGCGATGATGTCTAGATCGCGAACGACGAGCGGTGATTTGGTGACGATGGCGAACGGGTGCCTGAATTCGGAAAGTGTCTTGAGAATTCGCCGCGTTATCTTCAAGTCACGCTCGATCGGCTGGTAGGGATCGGTGTTGGCCCCGAGCGCGACGAATGCGGGTTTGTAGCCTGGTTTTCGCAACTCCTCAGCCAGCTTTTCCGGTGCGTCCGGTTTCTGAAACAGCCGTGTCTCGAAATCGAGGCCCGGCGAAAGGCCGTAATAGGCGTGCGTGGGGCGGGCAAAACAGTAAATGCAGCCATGTTCGCAACCACGGTAGGGATTGATAGACCGGTCGAACGGCACGTCCGGGGATTTGTTGTAGGCAATTGCCTTGCGCGCACGGTCCACGCCGACGGTGGTGTGCAGCGGCGGCGGGTCGTCACCGTCGCCGACCCAACCGTCATCAAAATGCACGCGCTTTTGTGCTTCGAAGCGGCCGCTGTCATTGCTCGACGCGCCACGGCCTTTGCGTGCCTGTCGGGGTGTTATCATGACCATGGTCGATTATAAAAGAACAAAAATAGAACATACAAGGAAATTTGCCGGTTGTTCCCACATGGCGCGTGGGTGATAAAATCCGGGTATGGCCGAATTGAGTATCATAGTTCCGACTTTGAACGCAGGCGCGGGTCTGCAGCGAAGCCTGCCGCCGCTTGCCGCGTTCGATTCGGTCAATCTTGTGCACGAGGTTATACTCGTGGATGGCGGCTCGACGGACGAAACACTTGAAATTGCCGAAGCCGCCGGCGCGAATGTCGTAACCTCGGAGCGTGGCCGAGGCCTGCAATTAGGCGCGGGGGCCAAAGCTTCAACAGGAAGCTGGCTGCTTTTTCTACATGCGGACACGAGTCTCGATCCCCGTTGGCACGAAGCCGTTTGGTCGTTCATGCACGAGCCGGACAATGATCGGCGAGCCGGCTATTTCAGATTTAAGCTCGATGACAAACGGAAACGGGCGAAACTGCTGGAGCGTTTTGTTGCGTTGCGCGTCCACCTGTTCGGGTTGCCTTACGGCGACCAGGGTCTTCTAATTTCGAAATCGTTTTACAATGAATTGGGTGGCTATCGCGCCTTTCCACTGTTGGAAGACGTGGACCTTGTTCGGCGGATAGGCCGGGCACGTCTCGTGCATCTCGGCCGCAACGCGGTGACGTCGGCGGAACGATATGACAGGGACGGTTATGTGAAACGTTCCGTGCGCAATTTTTTCTGCCTGTCGGCCTATTTTTTCGGCGTGCCGCCGCAGGTGATTGCGAAGTTCTACGGATGAAAAATCGGCTTGTCATTTTCGCCAAAGCGCCGCGCCTGGGACAGGTAAAGAGCCGGCTCGCCGCCGATATCGGCAGGGTCCCGGCATGGCAGTTTCAAAAATTGACGCTGGAGCGAACCGTACGCCGGCTCGCGCGGGACCCGCGTTGGCAATGCTGGCTGGCGGTTACGGGCGGTCCGACACAATGGCCGGCGGTAAAGCGAATGGATCAACCGCGCGGCGATTTGGGACGGCGCATGGACCGGGTGATGCGCGGATTTGGGCCCGGCCCCGTGGTCCTCATTGGGTCCGATATTCCTGACATATCGACCCGCCATATCAACGCGGCCTTTCGTGTGCTCGGGCGGTGCGACGCGGTCTTTGGACCCGCGGATGATGGCGGCTACTGGCTCGTCGGATTACGGCGGCGGCCATCACACCCGGCGCTCTTTTCCCCCGTCCGCTGGTCGACCAAACACGCGCTCGCGGACACGGTCAAAAATTTGGGTCGCCGTTATGACTATGAATTGCTCGATACGTTGATCGATGTCGATGACGCTGCATCGTTAAAGCGTTGGCGAGATGGTTCGTCCCGCCAACCCCTTACGCCTGCCGCGGTTTGATCGATGCTAAGCGCGCTAACGCCTCTTCGGCTAATTGCCGGGTCAAGTCGCCGGCGCCAATTTCACGGCCCAGCCGCGCCGATTGCCCGGACCACAGCGAAGTAAAATCGGCCGCGCCATTTTGCTCCGCCGCCGCTTTCAGCGGCGCCAACGCGCCGCCGGCGGTCGGGAAGGCCGATGGAGAGTCCGACATCGGGCCGATATCCCGCATCAATCTGTTTATGATCCCCCGCGCCGGCCGGCCGGAGAAGAGGTTGGTCAGCGCGGTCTGATCGTCCCGCGTCTCCAAGAGCGCGGCGCGATGAAGGTCCGTGACGAGCGATTCCGGTGTAAACAGATAGGCAGTGCCGATCTGTACCGCCGACGCGCCGAGGGCAAAGGCTGCCGCAATTCCTCTGCCATCGGCGATGCCACCGGCGGCGATAACGGGCACGGATACCGTATCCACGACTTGGGGTACCAGCGCCATGGTGCCCGCCTGGGTCGCCACGTTCTCGGTCAAGAACATGCCTCGATGGCCACCGGCTTCGTAGCCTTGGGCGATGATTGCGTCGCAGCCGTTTTCTTCCAGCCAACGCGCTTCCTCGGCTGTTGTCGCCGAACTGATAACAATGCAACCCGCTGCTTTAACGCGGCCGAGTAAGTTCCTCGCCGGAAGCCCGAAATGAAAGCTGACGACAGCAGGCTTTGTTTCCTCGACGATTTTGCACATGACATCGTCAAAGGGCGCCCGATTTACGGCGGACGCCGTCGCGTTGGCATCGAGACCAAGCTCAACATAATAGTCCGTAAGGCGTGCTTTCCAGGCGGCGTCGCGCGCCGGGTCGGGTTCGGGGGGCGTGTGGCAGAAAAAATTGACATTGATGGGCTTCGACGTTTGCTGCCGGATGACACCGAGTTCGGCACGCATCTTCTCCACATCCAGCATTGCACAAGGCAAGGAGCCAAGCCCACCCGCCAGACTGGTCTGAATAACCATGGCCGAGCCATTCGATCCGGCCATGGGGGCCTGAATGATCGGGTGTTCGATGCCAAAGAGGTCAATTATTCGGTGGTCCGGCCACATCGGTCTCTCCATTGCGGTTCACAAGGTTGATGCCGTTAGAAGGTGCCGACTTTATAGGGCCGTGGGGTGCGAAAAAATGAATTGTTTTAATCGGCTAAATCAGCATTTTAGATGACAGGTTCAATTCGACGGCAACTTCACTGGGTGAGATCTTCTTTTTCGATATCCGGTTTTTCGGTTTTATTGAACCGTCCGTCGTAAACTGGCCGCCCACCGGTGCTGGGACCCGGATATTGCACGAAGAGAATGCGGCACCCGTTTTCGGTATGCATTTCATATTCGAAATGCGGGTCTTCCATATAGACCATGTCACCCGATGTCAGAGTCCGGTCGCCGAACCGGCATTCGCCGTCCAGTACGTACCAAACTTGCGCGAAATCATGCAGGTGTAACGGAAAGCCCGAACCTGCTTCATAAGTCAGAACGCCGGCGTTCGGTGCGGCCGGTTTCTCGTCCGTTGGATGGAAGATCATCTGTGTCGTGTTGGCGAAGCGCCCCATTTCAGCATCCATCGTGTCGGGCCGCCCAAAAATTGGCGCGTTGTGCGTTTTGGTTGCTTCTTCCAATGTCGGGCGTTTTTTTGGTGCTGCCTTGGTCATCGATCTGTCTCCTATCCGAATTCAGATTTAAGGATAACACCGGTTACAGCAAGGAGTCTCGATCAGGTCAGGTAGTCCGCGGAGCGTCTGATTTGACCGGTTTCAATGCGGTTTCGCCACCAGTCGACGGTCCGTGCCACACCTTGATCAAGATCGACCGCCGGAGACCAACCGCAGGCGGCTGATAGTTTCCTGGAATCGGCGACGAGGGCCCGAACTTCCGAACCGGCGGGGCGGAGACGAGACTCTTCTTGGACGACGGGCTTGTTCGTACCCGTTGCGGCCTGGACCTTTTTGACCATGTCGCCGATCGAAACCTCGACGCCGGTGCCGGCGTTATAGGGTTGCCCTTGCTCGACGGCGTCACTGGCGCCAATCGCCAGAAAGGCGTCGACCGTATTGGAAACATAGTTGAAGTCACGAGTCGGGCTCAGGTCGCCAAGCCGAATTTCGGTGCATTCGGGGTCCAATGCCTGGCGGATCATGGTCGAGAGCACGGCCCGTTCGCTTTGCCGAGGGCCGAAGGTATTAAAGGGCCGTAACGTCACGACGGGAAGCGAAAACGATCGCACATAGGCTTCGGCCATCATGTCGGCGGCGATTTTGCTGGCGGCGTACGGGGATTGTCCCTGTAAGGGATGGCCTTCGTCGATTGGTTTCCGTAAGGCCGTGCCGTAGACCTCGCTAGTCGAAGTCTGGACGACTTTCCGCGCCCCATTTTGACGTGCCGCTTCGAGCACATTGAGGGTGCCGCTGACATTGACGTCGACATAGGATTGTGGCGCTTCATAGGAAAAGGGAATCGCGATCAAGGCGGCGAGATGGAAGATAATTTCATTTTCCGCCACCAAACCGCGAACGAAGCCGGCATCGCGGATATCACCCCGGCGAATGGCGATTGTGTTGAGAACCTCGTCCGGCAGTTCGTCCAGCCAGCCATTTAGTCCAAAGGCATTATATTGGGCCAGTGCGGTGACCTCGGCTCCTTGGGCCATAAGCGCTTCGGTCAGATGGGACCCGATAAATCCATCGGCACCGGTAACCAAGACCTTGCTGCCTTTGTAACTCAAGACGAACTCCTAATTTGCATAGCGAAATGACCGGCCGACCACGGTTTTGTCGGCGGGTATATTTTTGTTCACGGTCGAGCCGGCGCCGATGAAAGAGCGCGCGCCGATTTGTATCGTCGGTAGGATTGTCGCGCCCGAGCCGATAAATGCATCCTCGCCGCATCTGACTTCTCCGGCGAGTGTGGCGCCAGGGCAAATCTGGACGCCGTTGCCGATTACGCAATCATGGTCGATCGATGCTCGGGTGTTGACGATGCAATTCTGGCCGATGCGCGCGTCTATATTGATTACCGCACCCGCCATGACAACGGTTCCCGCGCCGAGTTTGACCGACTTCGATAGGATCGCTGACGGATGCACCAATGTTACCAAGGTTCCACCCTTCTCGGAGATCAAACCCGCTAACCTTTTATGAATCGTGCGCTCGCCAACGCCAATCGCGAAATCGTAAGCGGCAACAAACGCGCTATCGTCGAGCATGGAGTCGCCGCCGAGCACGGGCAGGCCGTGTATGGGCCCCGCGACTTTCGTATCTAGAAACCCATGGGTATTCCGCTCCGTTTCACGGCAAATGTCGAAAAGCACTTTGCCATGCCCGCCGGCGCCCAGAATGACGATTGGCTTACTCATGCTTTCCTTACACCGGTTGTGGTTGTCCTCAACCTATTTGGAGCACGGAATGTTGAGACAAGCAACGTCTGCTCTGATCCGTGAGGTCGGAGCGGAGTTCTTAAAAACGCGTGCGCACGCGGTATGTCAATTCGGCTTTGCCGCCCGCGGGAATGGAGACGCGCCATTGCGCTTCGTTGGCTGTTCGTTTCGAATGCGTGTGGGATTCCGACAAAATATTCCAATCGCCGGGAATTCGTTCAATTAGTATAACCGTCGCCGCTTTGTCCTTGGCATTTCTCAGCGTAATAGCGTGGGCTGATTCGACGGTATTCTTTGGCAGACCCTTACGGCGAAAATCGGTTTGCTTTCGCTGGCTCGTAATATCGACCGCGAGGCCGGCGTTGATCGTTACCGTCTCTCCCGTGGGTGTGTGTCGAATTCTATCTTCGCCGCGAAAGATGTCACCGCCTTCGGAAGGGACATACAAGCGAATCGTGCCCTCGGGAAGGCTTCGGCCAAGACCGTCCGCCGCGGTATTTTTAAACCGGTACAAAACGGCTGGGTTGGCCCGTACGGTGTCGCGCCGGATACTGCCGAAATGGGAGTTGTTTCCATAAAGCCGGTATTCTTTTTCGACTTTCACGGCGGTGGCGGGTAACAAGGCAAGCTGCCGCGTTTCCTTGCCACCGAGTGTGACCGGGTCGGCGAATTCGAAAATGCGCAAATCGGAAATAGCGGATTCAATTGGCAAATGCCTTGCCTTTTCGTCGCGCGCCATCATTGCCCGAACCGGTGCGGTATTCCGGGTTTGTCGCACCTTGTTTATGGCTCCGGCAATGACCCGCAGCCGGGCATCTTTGAAAGTGGTCCCCGTTGAATTGGCCACCGTGACCCAAGCCGCGAGTTGGATTTCCGCCTCGTCGCGATTCAGCCGCGCGACGTAGTCCGCGCGCCAGTTCATGCCACCGGTTAGATAACTCAGCATAAGCGTTTCTGCGCCCGCCACCGTGCTTTCAAGATCGAGTACGAGTGTCGGCCGTGCTCTGAGATTGGGCGGCGCTGATTCGAAGGCAATGCGGCGAACGTCCAGCGACCGAATTCGCCCATCGAGCCGTAGTAGCGCTTCCCGGCCTTGGGCGCGGAGCACCTCTGCGGATGAGAATGTTTCCGTGCCGTCTTCGCGGTTTGTCGTGACAACTAGCACCGTTCCGCCGACTGCTGCCCGCAGCAAGGCTTCTGGTGACAGCAACGCCGACTCATATACTTGGCCTATGACGCGGAGACGACCCGCGGTCGCGCCGTTTACGAGTACCGTTTCCGGCAATAACGCTGTTGGGACACCGATGACGGCAAGGCGGCTCCGGCCGCTTGGTAAGGCGATGCGCCGGGTTTCCCTGATAAGCGCAAGATTTTGCTGATACACCGTAAGTGCGACGGCTGTTTGATCTTCCGGTTTTGTGGTTTGCGCCGCCGCCGAGGCGGCCACCGGAACAACAAACAAGAGAGAAGCAATCAAGCTGCGCATGAGCACTATTAGGTCCTCCATTTTATTGCATGGTGGAAACCAACCATGAAATTGTGGTCGAACCGCGGCAAATAGAATTTGCGAAGAAATCGGTTCTATAGGGGTCGGCGAGCCCGAAGCGCCGCGGTTAATGTCCCATCGTCCAGATAGTCAAGCTCCCCGCCGACTGGTACGCCATGCGCGAGCCTTGTTACATCTACTCCCGTTGGTTCGAGCCTCTCGGTAATGTAGTGCGCCGTGGTTTGCCCATCGACTGTGAGATTGGTTGCCAGGATCACTTCGCTGATGCCCTCCGCCGATATGCGGGCGACCAGTGATGAAATATTCAGATCTTCGGGACCAATGCCGTCCAGCGCCGAAAGCCGCCCACCGAGGACGTGATAGCGGCCTGGAAAACTTCCCGTCCGTTCTATTGCCCATAAATCAGCGACTTCCTCGACGATGCACAACTGTGATTTATCGCGCTCCGGGTTCACGCAGATGGCGCAAGGGTCGGTCGTATCGATCGCGCCGCAAGTCGAACAGGTCCGAATAGCCGCGGCGGCGGCGGCAAGCGCACGTGCCAGGGGTTCCATCTGCGTATCCGGTTTTTTGATCAAATGCAGCGCCGCGCGTCGGGCCGAGCGCGGGCCCAATCCCGGCAAGCGTGCCAACAATTGGATAAGTCGTTCGATTTCCTGCATGAACGTGCCGCTAGAACGGCATCTTGAAACCGGGCGGCAGTTCGACGCCGCCCATCATTTTCGATGTTTCCTCTTGCATATGTGCATCGACCTTGGCACGGGCGTCGTTTTGTGCAGCGACGATCAAGTCTTCCAGGACTTCCGCTTCTTCGGGAACAATTAGCGAGGGGTCGATCTTCACATTACGCATTTCCCCCTTGCCGTTCAGAATGACGGTCACCATGCCCGCGGCCGCACTGCCGGTAATTTCGACATCGACGAGTCGTTGCTGCATCTCCGCCATTTTCGACTGCATTTCTTGGGCTTGCTTCATAAGCTGGCCGAGATTTTTCATATTGTGTTACTCCACTAACTTTCGTCGGTCGTCAGCCGGTCGTTGACCCTGGTTACTTTCGCGCCGGGGAAAATCTCTTTTACCGCATGTACAAGGGGGTGTTGTTCGGCTTCGGCGAAACGTCGTTCCTCTACTGCCTGTGCCTTTTCGGCCAAGGTCGCTTCTCCTTCGACATCGGAAACGCTGACGATCCAGCGATTTTCCGTCCACTCGGAGAGAAGATTTCCCACCCGGTTCGCGAGATCGCGTGGCGCACGGGCCCCGGGTCTGAATTCGATATGTCCGGACGCAAAATGGACGAGATGGAAATCCTGCCGCAGATGGGTCGTCAGAATACCTTCCCGTTTTTCTTCGAAAAGCGCCACCACATCCTCGAAGCTGCGCAGTGCGTGGACGGGTTGGGATATTTCTTGCGCGTGCGGTATCGGGTCTGGATAGGGCTGCGGCTCGGGTTCTCGTTCAACCGCGGCTGATGTATTGGTGCCGACGGAAGAGGGCTGCATTGGTGAGGGATTCGGTTGTGTCGTGGTCGCGAGGCCTGCCGGACTCTGGTTTCTCTCGTCGCGCAGTCGTTTGACCAGATCACCGGGTGGCGGCAGCTCCGTGGCGAAGACCAGCCGGACGAGCACCATTTCGGCCGCCGCAAGCGGTGTTGGCGCGACTTGCGCTTCTCCAAGGCCCTTGAGCAACATTTGCCAGCATCGGGTCAGCGTCGGCATTGTCAGGCTTTGTGACATCTTCGCGCCGCGCACGCGTTCTTCTTCCGGAACGCCGGGTTCGTTCACCAAATCCGGTGCGATCTTAACGCGGGTTAGCCAGTGCGTGAGGTCCAGGAGATCCTGCAATACGACGATGGGGTCGACGCCGTCGCGATACATGCCGCGAAAACGTTCCAACGCCGTGGCAATGTTGCCGGACATGGTGGCGTCGAAAAGATCGAAGATGGCGCCCCGGTCGGCGAGCCCGAGCATGTCACGGACCTGCGCTGCGGTGATCCCGCCACCGGACAGGGCGATTGCTTGATCGAGCAGCGACAACCCGTCGCGGACGGAGCCGTCCGCCGCGCGGGCAATGATCTCGACCGCTTCATCGTCGATTGTGACGGTTTCTTTTCCCGCCACCATTCGAAAATGGTCGGCCAGTTGATCGCGCTCAATCCGGCGCAAATCGAACCTTTGGCACCGCGATAGCACGGTGACCGGGACTTTTCGGATCTCGGTTGTCGCGAAGACGAAAATTACGTGATCCGGCGGTTCCTCCAGCGTCTTAAGCAAACCATTGAAGGCCTGCCGCGACAGCATGTGGACTTCATCGATGATATAGACTTTGTAGCGCGCCGAGACCGGCTTGTAGCGGACCCCTTCAATCAGCTCGCGAATATCATCGATACCCGTTCTGCTTGCCGCATCCATTTCGATGACGTCGACATGGCGGTCTTCGGCAATCGATTGGCAATTTTGGCATACGCCGCAGGGCTCGACGGTCGGGCCGCCACTACCATCGGGGCCGATACAGTTGAGGGCACGGGCAATGATTCGCGCCGTGGTTGTCTTGCCGACGCCGCGTACGCCGGTTAGGACGAAGGCATGGGCGATCCGGTTCGTCGCGATTGCGTTCGAAAGCGTACGGACCAGGGCTTCCTGACCGATTAATTCATCGAACCCACGCGGTCGATACTTGCGTGCCAGGACGCGGTATCCGGTGGAATTGGAACTATCACTCATATCGTCAGGAAACGCTCGCCGTCGCTAGCTGGCTGTCAGGGCGCTGGCCCGAACAAATAAAAGTGGAAGACTGGACTCGCGACCCGCGGCGAACTCGTTACGGCTGCTTCCTTCCGGACCTGACCGGGTTGGCGAGGACCTCGTCCGCACGCCAGCCTTCCAATTGGAGTATATCAGGACTCCGCCCCTGTCGGGCAAGAGGAGTCACGACTCATTTGCGCGAAAATTGATAGCATGGCAAATTCCCGACCATGAAAACGCCAAATTTTTACGCGTCGGGCGGTATTGACCGTGCCGCGCACCTGCGTGCCGACGCGCAGTGGATCAAACAGCAGATCGAAGATCGTACCGCGCGGATCGTACCGGTTTGGCGGTCGCAAAACCTTGTTATGCCAGGGAATCCGCCAATTGGGGTTGTCGTTGAAGCGAACCGTGGCCTTCTGATGGGGGCAGGAACGGTCGTGTTTCTTGGCCTGGTGGAAGAAATACCGCATTTCGCCGCCGATTTTTCCGCCCATGACGACCCACCGCTCGCGGAACACGGCCAATTTCGGGATATGCGGGGCGTCGGACAATTGCTTGCGCACCATGAAGGTGCGTTGCTGGTTTATGCTCGGGCGACTATCCAATGGCATCTGCGGCATCAGTTCTGTGGCGTTTGCGGAAGCGCGACGGTCAGTCAGGACTCTGGCCATATGCGAAAATGCACCAATGCGGACTGTGCGGCACAGCATTTTCCACGTCTCGATCCGGCGGTTATCATGCTGGTTCATGATGGTGGAGACCGATTGATACTAGGCCGGCAGAAAAACTGGCCTTCGGGCCAGAATTCGGTATTGGCGGGATTTGTAGAGCCTGGCGAAAGTTTGGAGGACGCCGTCGCGCGCGAAATATTCGAGGAGGCGGGTGTCGAGATCACCGACATACACTATCACTCCTCCCAACCCTGGCCTTTTCCATCCTCGATTATGTTGGGTTTCACGGCGCGTGCGACCGGCACGACCTTGAATGTCAATCGGGAGGAATTGGAGGATGCGCGCTGGTTTACGCGTGACAACCTTCTTCAGTCGCCGGAAAACGATGTATTTCGCTTGCCGCGAAGCGACTCGATTTCGCGCCGGCTTATCGAAGATTGGATGAAACAGTAAGCGTTACGTTTGGATCGCTACCAATAAAATACCAAACCGACCATCGCCGCCGGTATCAAAAGAACGGCGAGCGCTGTCCAGAATAACCAATCCCGAGCACCGAGACCCCAAAAGCGCAACGCCGCGGCCGCGAGCGTAAGGAGCGGCCAACCCAGGAAAATCACCTTGCCGATCGTGATGGAAAATTCGGGGAGTTCAACCCGGGCAGTGACGAGCGTGGCGCCGACAACGAAACAAACGATACCGGCGGCAAAGCAAAGCAGGCCGCGATGCGCGGCTCTTTCCTTTGCGTCTGGTCCGGTTTCGTTAATTTTCGTACCCGCTCCGATTGGCTGGGTAAACACCGAGTACCTTGACGGCACGGCTGAAAAAGCCGAGTTCCTCTAGCGCCAACCGAACATTGGTATGACTCGGGTGGCCTTCAATATCGGCATAGAACTGGGTCGCTGAAAATTCACCGTTGACCATGTAGGATTCCAACTTGGTCATGTTGACGCCGTTCGTTGCGAATCCGCCCATGGCCTTGTACAGCGCGGCGGGCACGTTGCGGACCTGGAACACGAACGATGTCATGACGGGACCGCTGTCGGCGTCGGGGTCGATGGGGTCCTTGGCCATGATGATGAATCGTGTCGTATTGTGCGTATGGTCTTCCATATTCTGGCGCAGAATATCGAGGTCGTAGATTTCCGCCGCGAGATCGGAGGCGATGGCGCCTTCCGTTGGGTTGGGTTTGGCGGCAAGGTCTTTCGCCGCCCCCGCCGTGTCGGCATGGACTTCCGGCGTCAGTCCAAGCATGCGTAGCGTATCGCGGCATTGCGAGAGCGCCTGATGATGACTGCGGACAATGCTCAAATTCTCGATTTTCGTGCCCTTGATACCGAGAAGGTGGTGATGCACCGGTTGAAAATGTTCCGCGATAATATGGAGTTCGGACTCTGGTAATAGATGGTGAATGTCGGCAACCCGACCGGCGGCCGAATTTTCTATCGGAATCATCGCCAGGCGCGCTGCATCGTCTCGAACCGCTGCGAAGACATCTTCGAACGATGGACAGGGCAGTGGTTCCATGTCCGGGTGAACGGCGCGGCACGCCATATCCGAGTTGGCGCCGGGTTGCCCCTGATACGCAATGAGGTTGTTGTCGTCTGATGCCATTATCTTGCCATTCTTGTTGTTAGGGCGCCAAAATCTCCCGCGCCCGAGCCAAATCGGCGGGAGTATCGACACCTAACGGAATCGTGTCAACGAGCGCGACGTCTATCCGCATCCCGGCTTCAAGGGCCCGTAATTGTTCAAGCCGCTCGCGCCGTTCCAATAATCCGGGCGGCAGTGCCACGAAACGCTCCAGCGCCGCGCGTCGATAGGCGTAAAGACCGATATGATGGTACAGTGGTCCCTCGCCCCAGGGCGCCGTTGCGCGCGTGAAATACAGCGCGCGCGCAACCGAATCGGTTGCTTTGAGCGCGATGACCGCCTTCACGACGTTGGGGTCCATCCGCTCGGCCGGGTCGGTTATTTCCGCGCCGAGTGTTGCGATGTCGACATGTTCGTCGGCAAGAACATCGAAAGCAGTGCGGACCGTCCGCGGGTCGATCGTCGGCAGATCGCCTTGGACATTGACGATCGCATCGTGTTTCCCGTCCGGATCGAAACGCGTCAACGCTTCGAATATCCGGTCCGACCCGGATGGATGCGTGGGGTCGGTCAGGATTGCGTGGCCACCCGCATCGCTTACGGTATCCACGATTTCGCGGTCCGCGGCGGCGATCACCACGGGGCCGATATCCGCTTCCCGCGCGCGGTGAAGGACCTGAACGATCATGGGATATCCCTGAATGTCGGCCAAAGGCTTGCCCGGCAATCGTGTGGAATCGAGGCGCGCGGGGATCAGGACGATTGGATTCAAGGGAAGGGACATTGACGAGCCAGGGTTAGAAATTAATGGTTTGCCTAGATATAGCGACCGTGGGAATACCCTTGCCGATATTTGCATTTCGCGATAACTGAGACTATACCGCTTGCAGAGGTGACGCGGGCAAATTTTGCAAGATGGCCGGTTTGTTTTGGTTGCGGTTATAGCGTCATGAGGGGCAATAGGCGTCGACGTTGGTCGAGATCGGGGGATGTGGCATGAATGGTGATCCGCTCTTTATAAATAAGGTTATTGGGTCGGTTCTGACCGCCGGACTTATTGCAATGGTTGCCGGGTTCATCGCGGATTTGGCCTATCACCCCAAGATGCTGGACAAACCGGCCTATGCCATTGGTGGCGACGCACCAATGGAGAAGGCTGTCGCGGCGGCACCCGCCGGTCCGGAACCGGTCGCGGGAATGCTTGCATCCGCCGACGCCGCCGCGGGTGAAAAGTCGTTCAAAAAATGCGCGGCCTGCCACAGTGTTAAGAAAGGCGGCCCAAATAAGGTGGGTCCCAACCTTTGGAATATTGTCGGTGGCGCCCGCGCAGCGGTATCCGGGTATAAATACTCGGCCGTTATTAAGGGTATGGGCGGTAAATGGAGTTTTGCCGATTTAAACGCCTTCCTTTACAAGCCGAAGGCCTTCATGAAAGGCACGAAGATGAGTTTCACCGGCCTTAAGAAGGCACAAGACCGCGCTAACGTGATCCGCTTCATGCGCGATAAGAGCGATTCGCCGGTCGCGTTGCCTTGAGCGGCACCGCTCGTTTCGAAAGTTTTCGTTGCGGCGATGCGCGTTGATGGCCTGAACGACTATGTCGCGGTTGCGACGCAGTTGGCGGATGTCGCCCGGCCGATCGCCCGGCGTTACTTCCGTTCCGATATCGCCGTCGAGACTAAGGCGGACGCCAGTCCGGTAACCCGTGCCGACCGTGAAATTGAAACAGCATTGCGGCAAATCCTTGAAGAAACCCTTCCCGAACACGGTATTGTTGGCGAGGAATTGGGCGGAGACATCGACGGGATCGGGCCGTTTTGGATTCTCGATCCGATTGATGGCACCAAGGCGTTCGCCACGGGGACGCCTGTCTTTGGAACCTTGATTGGTCTTGCCGTCGAGAAGCGGTTCGTTCTCGGAGTGATTGATCAACCGATCAGCGGCGAGCGATGGCTTGGTATTTCGGGCCGCGCAACGACGTTCAACGGCGCCCCCGTCAAGGTAAGCGATTGTTCGACATTGGGCGCGGCGCGGCTCTATACAACGGCGCCGGAATATTTTTCCGATCCCGTGGCGTACGAAGCGTTCGTACGCGTACGAGAGCAAGTCATGTTTACCCGGTATGGGGCGGATTGTTACGCGTTTGGTTTGCTTGCATCCGGTCATGTCGATGTGATCGTCGAGGCGACACTGAATCTTTGGGATGTCGCGGCGTTGGTGCCCGTGGTCGAGGGTGCCGGCGGCATCATAACTGACTGGAAGGGGGAGACTTTGACGACGGATTTTGAAGGGCGGGTGGTCGCGTCATGCGGCGGCGGCATACACGATTCGGTGTTGGCGCTTCTCAACGCATAAAGCCAGGCTGGTGTATGGCGGTGATCACAAACGCATGAAGTTTCCTGAAAAATTCTTGCGCCCATTGCCGCCTCGAGCTGATTTTGCTGTAGAACAGTTGAATGGAACCCAAATTTCCAACTGGAAACGACCGGATGGAAGCATCAAATAATTGCCATATTCCCCGCTACACTTTCTTAACGCCGTCCTCGTATTTCGAACCGATAAGGAGCCGTCCGTGATCCGCATCCTCGGAACCGTCCTCGCTTTCGGCGCCGCGCTGTTCACAGCGCAGCCCCTTGCCGCACAGCCTAGCCATGGCATCGCGATGCATGGCGACCTGAAGTATCCGGCAGGCTTCAAGAATTTCGCCTATGTAAACCCCGATGCACCCAAGGGCGGCGAAGTGCGGCTGGCGGCGAATGGCGGTTACGACACGTTCAATCCCTACGTTGTTAAAGGTCGGCCCGCGGCGGGTATCGGGCTCATATTCGAGACGTTAATGATAAACTCGGCGGACGAAGCATTTTCCGAATACGGATTGCTGGCGGAGACAGTGGAGACGCCGGAAGACCGGTCCTGGGTCGCCTTTACGTTGCGCAAAGACGCGCGTTGGCATGATGGGAAGCCGGTCACGGTCGACGATGTTATCTGGACCTTCTCGATGCTGAAAAAGAAGGGCCGGCCATTTTTCCGCTATTACTATGCGAACGTCCAGGATCCAATCCGCACTGGTGAACGGTCTGTAAGGTTCAATTTCACAGGAGGAGTCAATCGTGAACTCCCTTTGATTGTTGGGCAACTACCCGTTTTGCCGAAACATTATTGGGAAGGCCGCGATTTCGAGGCGACTCTTCTTGAAGCGCCACTCGGTAGCGGCCCTTATCGGATCGCTGGTTTTGAACCGAACCGCCACGTCGTTTATGAACGGGTCCCGGACTATTGGGGCGCGGATCATCCGACTCAGAAGGGATTTTGGAACTATCAGCGGATACGCTACGACTACTACCGGGACACGACGGTTTCGGTAGAGGCGTTCAAATCCGGCGCATTCGACTATCGCGCCGAGAATACGTCAAAGGTATGGGCGACCGCCTACGAAATCCCTGCCTTGCGCGATGGCATGGTCGTGAAAAAAACCTTTGAACATAATCGTCCTGCCGGCATGCAGGGTTTCGCGATGAACCAGCGCCGAGCAAAATTCGCTGACCCTCGCATGCGCCAAGCGCTTTCCTATGCTTTTGATTTCGAATGGTCGAACAAGGCGCTGTTCTATGGTCAGTATGTGCGAACGCGCAGCTACTTCGACAATTCGGAGTTGGCGTCCGTTGGTGTTCCCAAGGGCGACGTGCTGGCAATATTGGAGAAGTATCGCGGCCGCGTTCCCGATGAAGTCTTCGCCAAGTCGTTCGAGCCGCCAAAGACGGATGGGTCGGGCAATATGCGCCGAAGTTTAAGGGCGGCGCTCGGGTTGCTTAAGGAAGCGGGTTGGGTCGTTGATCCAAAATCCAAAAAACTGACGAATGCCAAATCCGGCGAAGCGATGACATTTGAAATTCTGTTGGTCAGTCCGTTGTTCGAAAGGATTGCGCTACCTTATGTCCGAAACTTGAAACGGCTGGGGATCGAGGCGCGGGTGCGGACCGTGGAGTCTGCGCAATACAAAGAACGGATCGATAATTTCGATTTCGACATGGTATCGACCGGTTGGGGGCAATCGGCCTCTCCCGGGAACGAGCAACGCGACTACTGGGGGAGTGAAGCTGCAGTCAGGAAAGCCAGTCGGAATCTCTCTGGCATCAAGGATCCCGTGTTAGATGAATTAATCGATTTGGTCATTTCCGCGCCTGACCGAAAGAGCCTTATCACCAGAGTGCGGGCGCTGGATACGGTGCTCCAATGGCATCATCTCGTTGTACCACATTGGCACATCCCCTATGACCGGTTGGTGTTCTGGAACCGTTTTGGCCAACCCGCCGTGACGCCGGATCAGGGTACGCAGTTCATGGCGTGGTGGATTGACCCGGCCAAGGACGAAAAACTATCCCGTTATCGCCGGTCGGCGAAGAAGAACAACTAATTCCGCGCGCCGATGCTGCCTTATATCATCCGCCGTCTGTTGCTGATCGTACCCACGCTTGTAGCGATCATGGCAATCAACTTCGCGATTGTGCAATTCGCGCCGGGCGGTCCGGTCGAGCAATTGCTGGCGGAAATAGAAGGCACCGCGGTTGGCGCGACCGCCCGGATTGGCGGTCAGGCCGGCTCGGAAGTCGGCGGCAGCGGACAACCCCGTCCGGGTGGTGGCAACGGACAAAGCACCGAGAGTACCTACCGCGGCGCGCAAGGTCTCGACCCTGCATTCATTGCCGAAATCGAAAAGCAATTCGGGTTCGATAAACCGCCGCTGGAGCGGTTTATCCTTATGCTTGGCAACTACATCACATTTGATTTCGGACGCAGCTATTTCCGCGACGAGACCGTGATCAATCTGGTTCTGGAGAAAATGCCGGTATCGATCTCGCTCGGCCCTTGGACGACTTTGCTGGTCTATTTTTTGTCGATCCCGCTCGGCATCGCTAAGGCGGTGCGTGACGGGTCACGGTTCGATGTCTGGACGAGCATGGTCGTCATTGTCGGCAATGCGGTACCGTCGTTCTTGTTTGCGATTCTGCTGATCGTATTATTTGCCGGTGGCCAATATTTCGATTGGTTCCCGCTACGTGGATTGACGTCCGACAATTGGGAGGCGCTCTCCTGGCCGGGCCGCATCGCCGACTATTTTTGGCATCTGGCGTTGCCCTTATCGGCGATGCTGATTGGGTCCTTTGCGACCTTGACACTACTAACGAAGAACTCGTTTCTGGAGGAAATCAACAAGCAGTTCGTCGTCACGGCGCGCGCCAAGGGGCTCACCGAGCAGCGTGTCCTCTATGGTCATGTTTTCCGTAACGCCATGCTCATCGTCATCGCCGGGTTTCCGTCCGCCTTTATCGGCATTTTGTTCACAAGCACCTTGCTGATCGAGATCATATTCTCGCTCGATGGTCTGGGTCTTCTGGGATTCGAGGCGGTGATCAACCGTGATTATCCGGTGATGTTCGCGACGCTGTATTTCTTTACCTTGCTGGGCCTCGTCATGGGGATCGTCAGCGATGTGATGTATATGCTGATTGACCCCCGGATCGATTTCGAAAGCCGCCGCGGATGACCGTGGCGGTTAAGCAGGATCGGTTCCTGGGTGTGGCGATTCGGCCGCTGACTCGCCGCCGCATCACGAATTTCAAGGCCAATCGCCGCGGGTTCTGGTCGCTGTGGATTTTCCTCGTCTTGTTCATAGCTACGCTGTTCGCGGAACTGATCGCCAACGATCGGCCGGTTTTGATCGGATACGATGGTGGGCTCTACGCCCCGTTCCTGTTCTCCTATGCCGAGACCGATTTTGGCGGCGAGTTCCCAACCGAAGCGGATTACACCGATCCTTTTGTGGTGGAGCAGGTCGAGAAGAAGGGCTGGATATTGTGGCCACTGATCCGGTTCCGCTATGACACGAACATTACCGATTTGGGAGTGCCGGCGCCCTCGCCACCCACGGCACGCAATTGGCTGGGGACCGATGATCAAGCGCGCGACGTTTTGGCGCGGATGATCTATGGCTTCCGGATTTCGGTTGCCTTCGGATTGATCCTCACCGTGCTCAGCTCGGTCGTCGGCATTTCGGTGGGGGCCTTGCAGGGATATTTTGGCGGGCTGTTGGATCTATTGGGTCAGCGCGTCATCGAAATTTGGGGCGGCATGCCGGTGTTGTTCATTCTCATAATTCTTGCCAGCATCGTGACGCCGAATTTCTGGTGGCTGCTTGGATTGATGCTTCTGTTCAGCTGGACGGCCCTGGTTAGCCTGGTGCGCGCCGAGGTGTTGCGGGCGCGGAACTTCGAATACGTCAAGGCGGCTCGCGCTCTTGGAGTGACCGACCGCAAAATCATGTTCCGGCATGTGTTGCCAAATGCGATGGTGGCGACGTTGACCTTCCTGCCGTTCATAACATCGGGTGCGCTGGTGACGCTAACTTCGCTGGATTTTCTCGGTTTTGGCTTGCCGCCGGGGTCGCCGTCGCTGGGCGAATTGCTAAAACAGGGTAAGGATAATCTTCAAGCGCCCTGGCTTGGTATCGCCGGCTTCATCATTATCAGCGTGATGCTGACATTACTAGTATTCGTTGGCGAAGCGGTGCGCGATGCCTTCGATCCCCGCAAGGCACAAAGATAGGAGCGGATATGTCCGCGGAAAAGCTCCTGACGGTTGACGATCTCTCGGTCACGTTCGACACCCCCGACGGGGCGGTCGACGCGGTGCGCCACGTTTCGTTCGACATTCACGCGGGTGAGACGTTGGCGCTGGTCGGTGAATCCGGCTCCGGAAAATCGGTGACGGCGCTATCGATCTTGCAATTGTTGCCCTACCCGGTCGCCCGGCATCCAAGCGGATCGATCCAATTCCAGGGGGCCGAGGTGGTGGGTGCCGGCGAGGTGGCGCTGCGCAAGATTCGCGGCAACCGGGTTTCGATGATTTTTCAAGAACCGATGTCCTCGCTAAACCCTTTGCACATTGTACAAAAGCAAATTTCCGAAACCTTGGTGCTGCACAAGGGTATGTCCGAAAGTGCGGCGCGTTCGCGTTCACTGGAACTCCTACATTTGGTGGGCGTTGCCAATGCGGAACAGCGTCTGACTGCCTATCCGCACGAATTGTCGGGTGGCCAGCGCCAACGGGTGATGATCGCAATGGCGCTGGCAAACGAACCGGATCTATTGATCGCGGATGAGCCGACTACTGCGCTTGACGTGACCATCCAAGCGCAGATCCTGAAATTGCTGAAGGATCTCCAGGCCGAATTCGGCATGGCGATGCTGTTTATCACCCATGACCTGGGTATCGTGCGGAAGATCGCGGACCGCGTCTGCGTGATGCGTGAAGGAGAAATCGTCGAGGCGAAGGAGACGACGCAACTCTTCTCGGCGCCGGAACACGACTATACCCAACGCCTCCTCGCTGCCGAGCCCAAGGGCACCAAAACGACACCGGAAGCCGACGCACCGCTGGTTATCGAGGGCGATGACATCAAGGTCTGGTTCCCGATCAAGAAAGGCTTGCTCCGCCGCACGGTCGATCACGTGCGCGCGGTCGACGGGATCACGGTTACCGTTCACGAGGGGCAAACCGTCGGTGTCGTTGGCGAGTCGGGTTCGGGAAAAACGACTCTCGGCATGGCGTTGTTGCGACTGGAACAGTCCAAAGGAAATATCCGCTTCGAGGGGCAGGATATTCAGGGCCTTTCGGAGTCCGACCTTCGGCCCTTGCGCCGTCAGATGCAGGTCGTTTTCCAAGACCCATACGGGTCGCTTTCGCCGCGCATGTCAATCGGTGAGATAATTGCCGAAGGGATCAAAATTCATGACCCGGACGGGGATGAAGCGGCACGGGATGCACAAGTCGTCGAAGCCTTGCGGGAGGTTGACCTGGAGCCGGAAAGCCGGTTCCGCTATCCGCATGAATTTTCCGGCGGCCAGCGCCAGCGGATTGCGATCGCCCGCGCGATCGTCTTGAAACCGCGCTTCATCGTGCTGGACGAGCCGACATCGGCGCTCGACATGTCGGTCCAGGCGCAGATCGTCGATTTGCTGAATGCGCTGCAACGCAAATACGGGCTCGCCTATTTGTTCATCAGCCATGATCTAAAAGTCGTGCGTGCGCTTTCCGATCATGTCATCGTCATGAAGGATGGAAAAGTCGTCGAGCAGGGCGCTACCGAAGCGATCTTCGAGAATCCCCGTGAGCCCTATACAAAGGCGCTGATGGCGGCCGCTTTCGATCTCGAATTCGACGAACAGGCGGTCGCCAGCGGCGTCGTCAACATGTAGGCGGCGGGAAGAGAGATACGGCATGGCCTTGATCATCAAACCGGATTTGGAACATTTGCGATCGTGGCGCGATGTTGTCGGCGATGCCCTGCCGGACCTCGAATGCCGCGATTGGGATAAGCCCGGCGATCCGGAATCAATTGAGTATGCATTTGTCTGGGCGCCGCCGCCGGGTGCATTACGGACCTTTGCTAATTTGAAATGTATTTTCTCGATCGGCGCGGGTGTCGATCACCTGCTCAAGGATCCGGATTTGCCCGATGGCGTGCCCATCGTCCGCATGGTCGAACCGGAATTGACGCAGGGCATGATCGAATATGTGACCATGCATGTATTGCGGTTCCATCGCGAAGGGCCGGCATTGGAGGCGCAACAGCGCGACCGCGTGTGGCACGAATTGATCACCCCGACGGCGCCGAGCCGCCGCGTGGGTTTTTTAGGGTTCGGCGTCCTCGCACAAGCCTCCGCCAAAATATTGAGCGCGCTCGGGTTTGATCTCGCCTGCTGGTCGCGGACGCCGAAGAATATGGAGGGCGTTGCCTCCTTCCACGGTTCCGATGAGTTGGCGGCGTTTCTTGCCCGCACCGAAATTCTGGTGTGCCTGCTGCCCCTGACGCCGGCGACGGTGGGAATCTTGAACGCCGAGCTTTTCGCGGAGCTGCCGCATGGTGCGTGTCTCATCAATGCCGGTCGTGGCGGTCATCAGATTGAAGACGATATTCTGGATGCGCTCGCGTCCGGCCAGCTTGCCGGCGCGACGCTCGACGTATTCCAGACGGAACCGCTCCCCGCGGAGAGCCCGTTTTGGACTCACCCCAAGGTTACGATCACGCCGCATATCGCCAGCGTTACGCAGCAGAAATCAGCCATCGAGCAGGTCGCCATGAATATCCGCCGCATCGAAGCCGGCGAGGTGCCCCTGAATGTTGTCGATCGCGCGCTTGGATATTGACCAAGTCGGACAGAGTTATGAAAAACCCCCGCAAAAATATGTTCTTCGGCGCCGTTGATTTGGAGACAGGCTTCGAGACACGCGGTGACGGCAATCAGGGTATCTCCGTAAAAGTTCTTTCCAGTAATCTTGACACGGATGCCAAGCGCGGTAGCCGCACGCGCTTGCTGCGTATGGCGCCAGGGTCAAAAACGCCTGAGGCGCACGCGCATGATTATTGGGAAGAAATTTACATTTTGGATGGTGAGATGACCGTGCATGACGGCTCGGACGGTGAGAAATTGGTCAAAACCGGCGCGTATGCTGCGCGGGAACCGGGGGTCATGCATGGCCCTGTGCACAGCAAAACGGGTTGCCTGATGATTGATTTCTGCTGGTATCCCAGCGAACAAAAATAACGCTACCTAATTGCTATCCTGTGCCTCGGATAGTGACTTCTGAATGAGCTCGCCAAAATCCGAAAGATAGACGGACCCTTTTACCGTGCGCTGTACCAGCACGGACCGTCGGTCGGTGTCGTCGGTTTTGCGGCGGACCATGTCGTAACCGCTCAAGCGGTCAAGCGCGCGGGTAATGGCTGGCTTTGAAACATTCAACACCGTCGCGAGACCGCGCACGGTGTGCGGTTGAGGTGTCAGGTAGACTGTCAGCAGGACCGCCAATTGGCGCGATGTAAGATCGGGCGCATCGCGCCGCAAGCTTTCCACCAGAGCGCCCCGCCATAGGTCCAATATCTGATTTGATGACAGCTCGATAGCCATGCGCCCTCCCGCGAATCCAGCCTGATTGAAAATATCGTTCCGGGTAAGACAGAACAAGGCGGGTGTCGCGAACAGCGCTTGCCAGTTGGCTGTGAATTTGGGACTTTGCCCGCGAAGTTGACGCTAAGGAAGCCGCCGATGAACCTGCATGGAATGCTGACACGCCGCGCCGCCGAGGATAATCCAGTCCGGGTTGGCGTGATTGGCGCCGGAAAATTCGGATCGATGTATCTTTCGCAGGCGCCGCGTACGGCGGGAATCCAAGTGCTTGGGATTGCGGATCTGGCGCCCGATCGCGCGCGCACCGCGCTGGCGCGTGTCGGGTGGCCGGAATCGCAATTTGCCGCCGCGTCATTCGATGAGGCGCGTCGCGCGGGCACGACGTTCATCACCGACGATGCGGAAGCCTTGATTGCCAACGTGGACGTCGTTGTCGATTCCACGGGCAGTCCGGCCGCTGGCGTGCGCCATGCCTTGCTCGCTTGCGAACAGGGAACGCATATCATCATGGTCAATGTGGAAGCCGACGTGCTGGCCGGGCCTTTGCTGGCGGAACGAGCCGCGGCCGCGGGGATCGTCTACAGCATGGCTTATGGCGATCAGCCGGCGTTGATTTGCGAGATGGTGGATTGGGCCCGCAGTTGCGGCTTCGAAGTCGTCTGTGCCGGCAAAGGGACCAAATACCAGCCAGCTTTTCATGCGTCGACACCGGATACCGTCTGGGATTATTACGGCCTTACGGCTGAGCAAGCCGTGGAAGGCGGCATGAACCCGCAAATGTTCAACTCATTCCTAGACGGCACGAAATCGGGAATCGAGATGGCGGCGGTAGCCAATGCGACGGGTTTGATCGCCCCAAGTGATGGGCTCGCCTTTCCGGCGTGTGGCGTACAGGATCTGGCGCATATTCTGCGCCCGCGCATCGATGGCGGCGTGCTCGCGGATAAAGGCACGGTCGAGGTCATTTCGAGCGAGGAGCGGGATGGCCGTGGTGTGGTTGGCGATTTGCGCTGGGGCGTTTATGTGACCTTCGAAGCGCCGAGCGACTATGTCGAGCGCTGCTTCGCCGAATATGGTTTGGTTACCGATGATACGGGCCGCTATAGCGCGATGTATAAACCCTTTCATCTGATTGGCCTGGAACTGGGCATTTCCGTCGCCAGCGCCGCGTTGCGCGGAGAAGCGACGGGGGCTGCAACCGGGTGGCGAGGCGATGTCGTCGCGATCGCGAAACGGAATCTTAAGGCAGGCGAAATGCTTGACGGCGAAGGCGGCCATACCGTTTGGGGGAAAATTATGCGCGCTGAAGATTCATTGGCGCTGGGCGGTTTGCCGATCGGTCTGGCGCATGGCATGAAACTCAAAGCTTCGATCGCCGAAGGGCAGCCGCTACGCTGGCAAGATGTCGAGTATGATGAATACGATACGACGGTCGCCTTCCGGCGCGACATGGAAACCCGTGACCGCCGCAATGCGCACGCGGCGGAGTAGAGACGAAGGAAATGACAAAGAAAATTGCGCTTATTACCGCTGGAAGCCGGGGGATCGGCGCGACCACGGCGCGAATGTTGGCGGAAGCCGGATTCGACGTGGCGATATCCTACCTTTCGAATGACGCCGCGGCCCAATCCGTCTTGGCCGATATTCGCCGGACCGGACAGCGTGGTCTTGCGGTTGCCGCGAATAACGCGAACGAAGCGGATATCGTACGGCTGTTCGAGACGGTGGACCGTGAGCTCGGTACGCTGACCGCGCTCGTCAACAATGCCGGTATAACGGGTGGATTCGCGCGGGTGGAAGACGTGACGGCGGAAACCTTGCACCAGGTATCGGCCGTCAATTTCATCGGTCCCATGCTGTGCTGCCGCGAAGCGGTCAAGCGCATGTCCACGGCCCACGGCGGCATGGGCGGCGCTATCGTAAACGTGTCTTCGACCGCGGCGGTGCGCGGTTCGGCTGGCGAGTGGGTGCATTACGCGGCGACGAAAGGGGCGGTGAACACCATGACGGTTGGTCTCGCGGCGGAAGTCGCGGGAGAAGGGATTCGCGTGAATGCAGTGGCGCCCGGATTGACGGCGACGGAGTTACATGCGGAATCGGGTGAGCCCGGACGAATTGACCGGTTATCGCCCCTTATTCCGCTTGGCAGGGCGGGCGAACCGGCGGAAATGGCGGCGGCGATCCGATGGCTTCTTTGCGATGAGGCCAGCTTTACAATTGGCGCGATTTTGCCTGTGAGCGGTGGATTTTAGCGATGCCCGATGGCCCCCTTTTCGCTTATCGGGAATTGCGCCGAAGCGGTGAGCTGAAAGCCGATACGATTCAAGAGCTGGCGGCGGAGAAGCTCCAAAGTCTGCACAATGGTCTGAAAGGATACGATCCGACCGCTGGCCTGACCGGTTGGAAAGCGCGCCTCGGGTTGGCGCGGCGTATCGCCGACCCACCGATGGGGCTTTATATCTTCGGCGGCGTCGGTCGCGGTAAATCCATGCTGATGGATTTGTTTTTCGAAAAATCGATCGTAGAACAGAAGCGCCGGGTGCATTTTCATGAATTCATGATCGAGGTTCAGGAGAAATTGCATGCGTGGCGCCAACTGGAAAAAGATGCCCGCGAAGATGATCCGATCGTGCCGATCGCGAACGATATCGCGCGTACGGCATGGTTGCTCTGTTTCGATGAGTTTCATGTTGTCGACATCGCCGACGCGATGATCCTGGGGCGGTTGTTCGAGGCCCTATTCGAACGTGGCGTCGTTGTCGTGTCGACGTCGAATTTTGGTCCTGACATGCTTTACAAGGACGGTCTCAACCGAGAGCTTTTTCTGCCATTTATCGAACTGATCAAACAAAAACTCGATGTTTTGCATCTGGCGTCGCCAACCGACTATCGATATGAGCGTTTGATGAACATGGAGGTTTATTTGTCGCCCCTCGGCGCGGAGACAACGGGGGCGCTGGAAAAGGACTTTGCCGAACTAACGGAAGGCGCGGTCGCCGCACCGGATGAACTTGAGGTTAAGGGACGGACAATCGCCGTATCGCGCGCGGCACGTGGCGTGGCTTGGTTTTCATTCGCCGAACTGTGCGAAGAGGCTCGGGGGGCGGGCGACTATATCGCCATAGCGGAACGATATCACACGATCATTCTGGACGGCGTGCCGCAATTACCGGAAGCCCGCCGCAATGAAGCAAAACGGTTCATGCTCCTGATCGACGAACTTTATGAACATAAATCAAACCTGATCATGGCCGCCGATGTGCCGCCGGTCGAACTGTATAAGGAAGGGCGACACGCGTTTGAGTTCGAACGTACCGTTAGCCGGTTGATGGAAATGCAGTCGAAGGAATATCTTGACGCTCCCCACGGAAATGAAGAGCCGATATGACGGACGGCATGGATTCGACAGATG
>JAJFJC010000270.1 GCA_021774385.1 Alphaproteobacteria bacterium | reverse complement strand
AGTCAATACCGACCGGCCCCGGTATCGCGACCAATTCGTCATAATGTCCGGCATCAAGCAATTCCTGCAACACGAGCGGTATGAAATCAGGCGTCCAACCCTGGATCGGATGCGGCTCGAAGGCCGGGTGGCTGCTGGCGGGAGCACCACCGGCACCTCGCTCTTGCCCGACACCGCTGCCAATTAGGGCCGCGTTGGCCGGTTCACTGAGGATGACTTTAGTGTCCGGGCGCTCCTTACGGAGGACGCGTGCAACGCCGGTCACCGTGCCGCCGGTACCGTAACCGGTAACGAAATAGTCCAGCCGGTCACCGTCGAAGTCGGCGAGGATCTCCCGTGCCGTCGTGTTTTCATGGATCTTCGCGTTGTAGTCGGTTTCGAACTGCCGGGCTAGATACCAGCCATTGGCTTCGGCCAGCTCCACCGCCTTGCGGTACATGCCAAAGCCCTTTTCCGCCCTCGGCGTCAGCACGACCTTGGCGCCTAGGATGCGCATCAGCCGCCGTCGCTCAATCGAAAAACTGTCCGCCATCGTTACGACCAAGGGATATCCTTTGGCCGCGCAGACCATGGCCAATCCTATACCCGTATTGCCACTGGTCGCTTCAACGACCGTCTGGCCGGGTTTAAGCTCACCGGCACGTTCCGCTTCCTCAATGATCGATACAGCCAACCGATCCTTCACCGATGCGGCGGGATTGAAAAATTCCGCCTTCACATACAGCCGTACGCCTTCCGGCGCCAAATTATTGATACGGATACAGGGCGTATTGCCGATCGTGTCCAAAACACTTTCATACAGCTGTCCGCGACCGTTTGTGGTTCGTCCGTTATCTTGAGAAGTCATTGCCTTACCCCCTAATAATTGGCACACACTTTTCAAATTATAGGCTATTCACGGGCGGCATACATGACGAACTTATGAAGAATTCTAGTTGAATGGACGGTTTTTGAGATAATTTTCCCGCCATGAGATACATATTCAATGGTTTTGAGCTTGATCCGAACGATTTATGGCCGCGGCTTTCGATTTGTTGCACCCGTGTCGACCAGCCCCAGAGCACCTGTTGTCGCGATTCAGAATGCAATTGAGGTAAACGACCCAATTGGAGACGGTTCAGCGGTATTTAAAGATACGGGTGCGACGGACAATTCTAAACCGTCCATCGTCGTTCTGCCCTTTCAACTACGAGGCGCCGGGCCCTGGCCTACTGCAGATCGGTAAAACGCTTAACGTACGCTACTGCCTGCCAGGTTCAATCGAAGTATCGGAAAAGACTATCGCTGTCTCGATCGAACTGTCTGATACCAACGATGGTGGTGTGATATGGGGCGAACGAATATCGACTACGCTAAGGCCGTATGACCTCTAGTGTGTTGTTTCTAAACCACACCAGTTTCATTTAGTTCGTGTGCCAATCACAGCTTAGCGCAAAATCCAAGCGGCTGCAGGTAAGCCCGAGAGACGTTAGTAGTCGAGGAAGCTGCGGAGTTTGCGGCTCCGGCTCGGGTGTTTGAGTTTGCGCAGTGCCTTGGCCTCGATTTGGCGGATGCGCTCGCGCGTGACCGAGAATTGCTGGCCGACTTCCTCCAGCGTGTGGTCGGTGTTCATGCCAATGCCGAAGCGCATGCGCAATACCCGTTCCTCGCGCGCCGTTAGGCTGGCCAGCACGCGGGTGGTGGTTTCGCGCAGATTGGCTTGAATTGCGGCGTCGGAGGGCAGTATTGCGTTCTTATCCTCGATGAAATCGCCGAGATGACTGTCTTCCTCGTCGCCAATCGGCGTCTCGAGGCTGATCGGCTCCTTGGCGATCTTGAGAACCTTGCGGACCTTTTCCAACGGCATGCCAAGCTTAACCGCCAATTCTTCCGGCGTCGGCTCGCGGCCGATCTCATGCAACATCTGGCGCGAGGTGCGGACCAGCTTGTTGATCGTCTCGATCATGTGCACGGGAATCCGGATGGTGCGCGCTTGGTCAGCAATCGAACGGGTGATCGCCTGACGGATCCACCAAGTGGCGTAGGTCGAGAACTTATAGCCGCGGCGGTATTCAAATTTATCGACCGCCTTCATCAGTCCGATATTGCCTTCCTGAATCAGGTCGAGGAATTGTAGGCCGCGGTTGGTGTATTTCTTGGCGATGGAGATGACGAGGCGCAAATTCGCCTCGACCATTTCCTTCTTCGCACGACCGGCTTCTCGTTCGCCCTGCTGCACGGTCTGTACGATGCGGCGGAATTCACTCATCGGCATCCGCGCCTCGTTCGCGATATTGCCGACTTCGCTGCGCAAGTCCTTGATCTCGTCCTTGTGCTTCTTAGCGAATTCCTTCCAGCCTTTCGCCTTAACGCGGGCGACGGCATTCAGCCAATGCGGATCGAGCTCGTGACCGAAATAGCGGCCGAGGAAATCTTCCCGCTTGACGCCGCAATTGACGGACAGGCGCATCAGCCGGCCTTCAAGACCCGTTAGCTTTTTGCTGTAGGCGTAGAGTTGATGAACGAGCTGTTCGATTTTGGCGTTGTTCAGACGCACCTCTTCCATATTTTCAAGCAACTCCTTGCGGTGCCGCTCATAAGTTCGCTCGGTCGATTTGGAGACGGCCTCACCTTTCTGCAAGGTCGCCATCCGCTTATCTTGAGCGCGATGCAGCTTGATATAGGTGGAAGAAATCTTTTCGAATTTATCGAGAACGTCCGGTTTTAACGCCTGCTCCATTGCCGCTAAAGAGAGCGATGCTTCTTCTTCATCATCCTCGTCGTCCTCTTCATCCTCTTCTTCGTTGAGGTCTTCGTCTTTCGTTTCCTCGTCTTTCGCTTCCTCGTCTTCAGACTTTTCCTCTTCGTTCATCGAATTGGCGGTCTGTGGCGCTTGGGCCGCCCCCTCGGGCGTGCCGCCGAATGTCGCATCCAGATCAATGACATCACGCAGCAGCATGCGGCCCTCAACAAGCGCGTCATGCCAGTGCGTGATCGCTTGCATGGTCAACGGACTTTCGCACAGCGCGCCGATCATTTTCTCGCGCCCCGCCTCGATCCGTTTGGCGATCGCGATTTCGCCTTCGCGCGACAGCAACTCAACACTACCCATCTCGCGCAAATACATGCGCACCGGGTCGTCCGTGCGCCCGATATCCTCATCGGCAAGATTGCCGGCCGCCGCCGGTGCCTCTTCGGCCGCGCGTTCGGGCGTTTCCTCGTTTTCCTCGCCATCGATCACGTTGATGCCCATTTCAGACAACATTGTCATCGTGTCTTCGATTTGCTCGGAGGAGACCTGATCCTGCGGAAGAATCGCGTTCAGCTCATCAATCGTGATGTAGCCGCGCTCCTTGCCCTTGGCGAGCAGCTTTTTGACTTCCTGTGCAACACCGTCCATCAACGGACCATCCGGAGCCGCCTCTGTATTGTCATTTGCTTGAACTTGCGCCGTCGCTGCTTTTGTAGCCATTCGGTTTCGTCTCCGGTGTTCTCCGACGCGTAAGCGCCCGGTGAGGCCGCAATTTAAAGCGGAGATCGTTTAAAAACGGTAACTATAATTATTCGTCAATATCCGCCAGTTGCCGATCACTTTCAATTGCATCCCGCTTTGCCGCCAAGGCCCGCGCCAATCCTGCTTCATCGGCGGATGCCGCCGCCGATCGCCCAAGCTCCACGACTTCCTGTCGCAAACGCTCATGTACGCGCCTGTCGATCAAATGACCCAACCCGCGCCGGGCCTCTTCGATCGCCGCTCTCGGATCCGCAAACGGTGCTAAAACGAGAACTTGCTTTTCAAGCAACCCTTCCAAAAGCGCGATATCACCGCCTACCGTGAAATGGGCCCGAATGCCCTCAATATCAAGGTGTGCGCTCTTAGCAAACAGGTTTTGGAGTTGCTGGCGCAGTTTGTCAAGATCGGGCTCAAACTCAACCGCGTCGAGTGCTTCATCGAATTCGTCCCGCAATCGCGGGTGATGGATCAAGGCGGCAAGGATTGCTTGTTGTGCACGACGGCTTTGCTGGCGCATTTGATTGCGGATATGCGATCCGGAATTGCCCTGCGGGGAACGCTTACCACGCGCCTTCCCGCCGCTGGAACGAAAGGACGCCCACAGCCTGTCGCGAACCGCGCTACGGTAGTGTTCGCGGACGGTTGCATCGCCAATTTCGTTCACCCGCCGCTCTAAACGGGCTTGCAGATCGGCGCGCCTTTCCGGTGTATCAATGGGCGCGGCGCCAACTTCCATCTGCCAAATCACGTCGGATAGCGGTTGGGCCGCTTCCAGGATTTGCCGCATGGCGGCCGTGCCCTGACGCGCGATTAAACTATCCGGGTCTTCTCCCGGCGGCAGCAGGGCAAAGCGCAGCGATTTTCCAGGTTCGAGAAGGGGCAGCACCCTTTCCGCCGCACGGGCCGCCGCGCGCTGCCCGGCCGTATCGCCGTCGAAGCAGAGCGTCGGTTCCTGGGCCAGACGCCATACCGCGCGGATTTGATCCTCTGTCATCGCAGTGCCAAGGGGCGCAACGGCATCTTCGATACCGGCTTGAGACAGGGCAATGACATCCATATACCCTTCAGCGACGACAAGACGGCCCGATTCGAAGCTTGCTTGCCGCGCCGCGCCGAAATTGTACAAATTCCGCCCTTTATCAAAGAGCGGCGTGTCTGGTGAATTGACGTATTTCGCCGCCTTGGCTTCGCCCATCAATCGGCCGCCGAATGCAATGATCCGGCCACGCCGGTCGGCAATTGGAAACATGACGCGATCGCGAAAAAACGGATATGGCGCGCGGCCATCATCCGGTCGCCGCAACAGGCCCGATTCGATCAACTGCGCTTCGTCGGCACCCATTGCCTTCAGCGCGACCGCCAGGCCGCTACCGCCGTCGGTCGCATAGCCCAATCGGAACCGCTTAATCGTCTCGTCCCGCAAGCCTCTGCCGCGCAAATAGTCGAGCGCCATGGCGCCTGCCGCCGTTGCGAGCTGTTTTTCGAACCAGACGCAGGCCGCTTCGACAACATCGTAGAGATCGGCACGCCGCTTCGCCTCTTCACGGGCTTCGGGGGTTTCAACCGGCACTTCAAGCCCCGCATCCGCCGCCAAACGCTCGACCGTCTCCGGAAAAGACAACCCTTCCGTATTCATGACGAAGGAGATTACGTCTCCATGCGCGCCGCAGCCAAAACAGTGGTAGAAGCCTTTGTCCTCGCTGACCGTAAACGACGGCGTCTTTTCATTGTGAAAGGGGCAAAGGCCGGAATGCTCGCGCCCCTTGCGGGTCAGTTTAACGCGTTTTCCAACAATGTCCGCCAACGCTATACGTGCGCGAATATCTTCCAAGAGCCTGTTGGGGAATGCCATAATTCCGGGTCCAACTCACCAACGAAAATCTATCTTCGGCCTTAATTCAGATGCTCTCGCGAATTCAGGACAACTGCCGCTTCGCGATGGCGCCCGCTTTACCGAAATCCATCTGACCGGCATGGTTCTGACGCAACACCGCCATCACTTTTCCCATCTGTTTCAGGCTGTCGGCGCCGACTTCGTCTACCGCTGCCGTGACAGCCTTTTCTATTTCCGAATCTTCAAGCTGTTTGGGCAAGAATCGTTCGATTATACCGATTTCATCTTGTTCCTGCTCGGCGAGTTCGGGCCGACCACCTTTTTCATACATCTTGATGCTTTCGCGCCGCTGTTTGACCATTGTTTCCAGCATCGAAAGAATCTCGGTGTCTCCGAGTTCGGGTCTCTCGCCATCGGCACGAGCCGCAATGTCGCGATCCTTGAGCGCGGCAAGCACGAGCCGCAACGTCGACGTCGCGCGCTTATCTTTAGCTCGCATGGCCTCCTTGAGCGATTCGCTTAAGGCATTCCGCAACATTTTGTCCTCTGAGTTCGGCCGATTAAGGGGACCGCGCGAAACGGTACCCGATCCGAAACGGGATAGCAACTTTATGGAATTTTATAATCTATTGAAAAGAAAGGAAAAAAATAGATAAAATCGCTTGACCCTGGCACGTGATTTGCTTAGAACACCGACAATTCACCGACGTTTGACTAGGGCACGTCCGCGCGGTTCGGCAAATTGTATTGGCGAATCAGTAACGTGCACGCTGCCAACCTCTATGAGTGCGATCCGCGCATGCCGAATACGACGACGACGCCTGCTACGCCGCCCGATGGGTCGACGGCGGCGTTGATTCTGTCCGATGGAAGCGTCTTTTGGGGACGCGGCATCGGCGCCACCGGACATACCGTCGGCGAGGTTTGTTTCAATACCTCGATCACGGGATATCAGGAAATCATGACCGATCCGTCTTACGCGGGACAGATCATTACATTCACCTTTCCGCATATCGGCAATGTCGGCACCAATCCGGAAGACATCGAAACCGTCACGCCGGCGGCGCGCGGCTGCGTCATACGAGCGGATATCACAAACCCATCGAACTTCCGTGCCGTTCAGCATCTTGATGAATGGCTCCGGAATCATGGCCTTGTCGGCGTTACGGGCGTCGATACGCGTCGTTTGACCCGGCGTATTCGCGATTTAGGGGCGCCGCACGGCGTCGTTATGCACGATCCAAATCGCGTCTTCGACATTGCTGCTCATGGTGCCGAGGCCGCGGTATGGCCCGGCCTAGATGGAATGGATTTGGCGAAAGAGGTCAGTTGCACGCAATCCTATGCCTGGCAAGAATCCGCGTGGGCTTTGGGGAAGGGTTACGGCCAACAGGAAGAACCCCGCTTCCACGTTGTCGCGGTCGATTTCGGCGCTAAACGCAACATTCTGCGCTGTCTCGCCGAATTGGGGTGCAAGGTCACGGTCGTTCCAGCGAGTGCGACGGCCGACGAAATATTGAGCCATAAACCAGATGGCGTTTTCCTTTCCAATGGTCCCGGAGACCCGGCCGCAACGGGCGTTTATGCCATACCGATGGTTAAGGCGGTCATCGAAACGAACATACCGGTATTTGGCATTTGCCTCGGTTATCAGATTCTTGCGCTGGCGCTTGGCGCCCGCACCGAGAAAATGCATCACGGCCATCGCGGCGCGAACCATCCGGTCAAGGATATGGAAACAGGGAAGGTGGAGATCACCAGCCAGAATCACGGTTTCGTCGTTATTCCGGAATCGCTACCTGACAATGTTGTCCTTACGCATCAATCGCTGTTCGACGGCACGCCGGAAGGCATTCGTGCCACCGATCGTCCCGTCTTTGGCGTACAGCATCACCCCGAGGCTTCGCCCGGACCACAAGACAGCCACTATCTGTTCGATCGCTTCGTGGCGATGATGGAAAACAATGCCTAAACGCACCGACATCGAATCCATTCTCATCATCGGCGCCGGGCCGATTATTATCGGCCAGGCCTGCGAGTTCGACTATTCGGGAACGCAGGCCTGCAAGGTTCTCAAGGAAGAGGGCTATCGCGTCATCCTGGCCAACTCCAACCCGGCAACGATTATGACAGATCCGGGTCTCGCCGATGCGACCTATATTGAGCCCGTGACACCCGATACCGTGCGTAAGATCATCGAACGCGAACGGCCTGACGCGGTGCTGCCGACCATGGGAGGACAGACAGGCCTCAACACCGCGCTCGAGCTGGATCGCCAGGGGGTTCTCGCCGAATTCGGTGTCGAGATGATTGCCGCCAAGGGTGATGTTATTGAAAAGGCGGAAGACCGCCAGAAGTTTCGTGTGGCGATGGAATCGATCGGGCTGGAATGTCCGCGCTCACGCCTCGTGGGCGATATGGATACAGCGTATGAAGCGCTCGGAGAAATTGGCCTTCCCGCGATTATTCGGCCGTCTTTTACCTTAGGCGGAACCGGCGGCGGTATCGCTTATAACAGCGTCGAATTCATGCAGCTCATCGATGGCGGATTGCGCGCTTCGCCGACGAACGAAGTGCTGGTCGAAGAGTCCGTGCTGGGCTGGAAAGAATTCGAGATGGAAGTTGTGCGCGACCGCGCGGACAACTGTATTATTGTCTGCTCGATTGAGAACATCGATCCGATGGGCATTCATACCGGTGACTCCATAACGGTCGCCCCCGCATTGACCCTGACCGACAAGGAATACCAGATCATGCGCAACGCCTCGATCGCGTGCTTGCGCGAGATCGGGGTCGATACGGGCGGATCGAACGTGCAATTCGCGGTCAATCCGGAAGATGGCCGACTGGTTGTCATCGAAATGAACCCGCGTGTTTCACGCTCTTCGGCGCTCGCCTCGAAGGCTACCGGTTTTCCAATCGCGAAGGTCGCGACGTTGCTGGCGATCGGTTACACGCTCGATGAAATCGATAACGATATTACGAAGATCACACCGGCCAGTTTCGAACCGACAATTGATTATGTCGTCACCAAAATTCCTCGGTTTACGTTTGAAAAATTTGCGGGCGCGGAAGCCACGCTGACAACCTCGATGAAATCCGTCGGCGAAGGCATGTCGATAGGCCGCACGTTCGCGGAAAGCGTTCAGAAGGCCCTCCGCTCCATGGAGACCGATCTAACGGGATTCAATGAGGTCGCCATTGAGGATGCGGCGGATGGCGACCGCGATGCGGTCCGCGCCGCGCTGGCTAAACCCGTTCCCGGTCGACTGCTCATTGTCGCGCAGGCGTTCCGGCATGGACTGTCGGTCGAAGAGGTTCACAGCGCCTGCAAAATCGACCCCTGGTTCTTGGAGCAGGTGGCCGAAATCGTACGTGTCGAGGAAACCGTGCGGGAGAGTGGCCTTCCCGAGGACCATTTGGGATTGCTCCGGCTGAAGTCTCTTGGATTTTCCGACGCCCGTCTCGGCGAACTAACGGGCAAGACGGAGGCGGCCGTCGCCGATATGAGACGTGGACTCAACGTTATTCCCGCATTCAAACGGATCGATACCTGCGCGGCCGAGTTTCCGTCCCTGACGCCCTATATGTATTCGACCTATGAAGGCGATGGCAGCGAACCCGCCGAATGCGAAGCGGACGTGTCCGAACGCAACAAGGTGGTGATCCTCGGCGGTGGACCGAACCGAATTGGGCAAGGGATCGAGTTTGACTATTGCTGCGTGCATGCGGTATTCGCGCTGGCGGAGGCCGGATACGAAACCATTATGGTCAACTGCAATCCGGAGACGGTTTCGACCGATTACGATACCTCCGATCGGCTCTATTTCGAGCCGCTGACCATCGAAGATGTTTTGTCGATACTCCGCACCGAGGAGCAGAAAGGAACGCGGCACGGCGTTATCGTTCAATTCGGCGGGCAAACGCCGCTCAAACTCGCGGCTGGATTGGAAGCGGCGGGCATCCCCATTCTCGGTACCGCACCCGACGCGATTGATCTGGCCGAGGATCGGGAACGATTTCAGCAACTCCTGAAGGATCTCGACCTGCGGCAACCGCCCAACGGTATCGCATTTTCCGTCGCACAGGCGGAAGCGATCGCGGATAGGGTTGGGTATCCCGTGCTAATTCGCCCTTCCTACGTGCTCGGCGGACGCGCGATGGAACGCGTACATGACGTACATGCTCTTCAACGTTATATGGCGACAGCGGTCCAGTTGTCGGGCAATCACCCCGTCCTTATTGATAGATTTTTACGCGATGCGATCGAGATCGATGTCGATGCGCTTTGTGACGGTGCGGTGGTCCATGTCGCGGGTATCATGGAACATATTGAAGAAGCGGGAATTCACTCCGGTGACAGCGCTTGTTCATTGCCGCCTTATTCGCTCTCGGACGACGTTATCGCGGAAATCCGGCGCCAGACGGAAGCGCTTGCTCTCGGCCTCGGCGTAGTCGGTCTCATGAATGTTCAATATGCGATCAAGGATGGCGATGTTTACATCATCGAGGTTAATCCGCGCGCGAGCCGAACGGTTCCGTTTGTCGCCAAGGCCACCGGTGTACCCATCGCAAAGATCGCGGCTCGAATCATGGCAGGTGAGAAGTTAGCCGATTTTGTGCTCGATGGCGGTGTCGTCGGCCACCATGTCGCGGTCAAGGAGGCGGTGTTTCCCTTCGCGCGGTTCCCTGGCGTCGATGTCATGCTGGGCCCGGAGATGAAATCCACTGGTGAAGTCATGGGGCTTGACCGAGACTTCGCGCGCGCCTTTGCCAAAGCGCAACTTGGTAGCGGCGTGGTTTTGCCACATAAAGGCGCCGTCTTCATTTCGGTGCGTGATGAAGATAAGGAGGCCATGGGACCTCTGGCGCAGGAACTAACGGCCATGGGTTTTAAAATTGTTGCGACCGGCGGCACCGCCCGATACCTCGTCGCAAGAGGCTTGGAAGTACGTCAGGTCAACAAGGTCCTGGAAGGACCACCGCATATCGTCGACGCCATGATCGATGGTGAAATAGATTTGATTTTCAATACCACGGAGGGGCGCAAGGCGATGGAGGACAGTTTCAGTTTACGCCGGACGGCGCTGATGCGTTCGATTCCATATTACACCACGGTCTCCGGCGCACGTGCGGCGACACGGGCAATTCAAGCGCTTAAGTCCGACTCCCTTGATGTTGCGCCTCTGCAATCCTATTTTAAGAGCGCATTTTAGTTTTCAGGTCGTTTTGTCGGTTTAACTCTTTCCCAATATGTTGACCAAATACCGAATCGGACGGACGATGCGCCGAAGGGCGTTCCCCTGACGAAAATTTTGTTTGTAGAACATTGAGTGAGTGTGATGGAAAAAGTTCCTATGACAACAGGTGGTTACGAAAACCTGAAGTCCGAGATCCAGTCCCTGAAGTCAAACGACCGGCCCGCGGTGATCAAGGCAATCGCTGAAGCGCGCGAACACGGTGATCTTTCGGAGAATGCCGAATATCACGCGGCGCGCGACCGACAAAGCTTCATCGAGGGCAGAATCGCGGAAATCGAGGACAAGATTAGCCGCGCCGAAGTCATTGACGTCGCCAAATTGAGCGGAAAAAAAGTTCAATTCGGCGCAACCGTGACAATTGCCGACGAAGAAACCGACGAAGAAACGACATACCAAATCGTTGGCGAACACGAAGCCGACATCGCCGCCGGACGACTTTCGATTGCCGCGCCCATCGCACGCGCGTTAATCGGTAAATCGGTAGGCGAATCTGTCGAGGTCGTGACGCCAAGGGGCCAAAAAGATTATGAAATCGTCAAAGTTCGCTTCAAATAACGCTGCCTCCAACAGTTAACCTTGCGATTAGACTTCCGCCCAATTTGACGGAAGGGCCCAGCGTTTCAGCTATTTTGCGATACTCGCCGAAATTGGAAGTGTCGAAACGAGGTGCAACTCGCATGTCAGACGTGCCGAGAACTTGATTTCTTAAACGGATCCCTTGCTCTGCAACGCTTGCGCATCGGCGATGTGGATGCGACGTTCGCTCGATTGGCGTAGGGGCGATTGAAATGCCGTCGGATACTTACGATTACATTATTGTTGGTGCGGGGTCGGCGGGATGCGTGCTGGCGAATCGACTATCGGCGGATGGTCGGATGCGGGTGTTGTTGCTTGAGGCCGGCGGACGCGATTGGTATCCGTGGATTCATATTCCAGTCGGGTATTTTAAGACGATGCACAATCCCAAATTTGACTGGTGCTTCGAAACTGAACCGGACCCGGGCCTTGACGGTCGTTCCCTGCAGTGGCCGCGCGGTAAAGTGCTTGGCGGGTCGAGTTCGATCAATGGGCTGCTTTACATCCGCGGCAATCGCATGGACTACGATCAATGGCGGCAGTTGGGTAACGCGGGCTGGTCCTATGACGATGTCTTGCCTTACTTCAAGCGTGCCGAGAGCCAGGAACGCGGCGCGGATGACTATCATGGCGCAGAGGGTCCGCTCGCGGTCAGCGATTCGGCTTATCAGAGCGAGTTGAGCGACCGTTTCATCGCGGGCGCGATGGAAGTGGGCATACCGCGCAACGATGATGTCAATGGCGCCGAACAGGAAGGCGTCGGCTATTTTCAACAGACGGTGCGCCATGGTCGGCGTTGGAGCACGGCGGTTGGTTATCTCAATCCGGCACGAGGCCGAAAGAACTTTGATATTGTTACCAAAGCACACACCACGCGGGTTCTAGTCAGGGATGGTAGGGCCCACGGCGTGGATGCGGTGGTCGCGGGGAAGGCACGTCGATTCGACGCTCGAGGCGAAGTGATTCTTTCGGCCGGCGCGATCGGGTCACCTCAGCTTCTGATGCATTCCGGCATCGGCCCGGGGCTGCAACTGTCCGAATTCGGCATTCCCATCACGAAGACGTTGCCCGGTGTTGGCGCGAATTTGCAGGATCATCTGCAAATCCGCGCCGTATACAGAATCAACAAGCCGATATCCCTGAATGACCAGGTGCATTCGCTGGCCGGAAAAATGCGGATTGGGCTCGACTACATGCTGCGGCGGCGCGGGCCGATGACCTTGGCGGCGAGCCAAGTCTGTATCTTTTGCCGTTCGCGGCCGGAACTGGATATACCCGACTTGCAATTCCACATGCAGCCGCTCAGCGCCGATAAACCCGGCGATGGCTTACATAAATATTCCGCCTTCACCTCGTCGACCTGTCAGCTTCGTCCCGAAAGTCGTGGCGAAATACGGTTAAAGTCGGCCGACCCGCTTTCCGCGCCGGCGATCCTGCCAAATTACCTGTCCACGAGGACGGATCAGGAAGCCGCAATCGCCGGTATGAAGCTGTCACGAAAAATTGCCGGTAGCGAATCGATGACGGGCTTGATCGCCGAGGAACTTGTCCCGGGTATCGAATTTCAGTCCGACGAAGCGCTTCTCGATGCCGCGCGTCAGATTGGTACTACCATTTATCATCCGACCAGTACCTGCAAAATGGGACCGAAGGAAGACATCGGGGCGGTGGTGGACGAGCGGCTGCGGGTCTACGGAGTCGCGGGATTGCGTGTCGTCGATGCCTCCATTATGCCTAATGTCGTTTCCGGCAACACCAACGCGCCAACCATCATGATCGCGGAAAAGGCATCGGATCTTATCCGAGAGGATGCCGGCACGGTCGGCTGAGGTGGATTATTTCGTCGTCATTCTCCAAACGCCATCCCAATCCGCTGGCGGCGGTGATTGTAGAACAGCCCGAGCCCGGTCGGCCATGATACGGGAGGGACCGTCGCTTATCGTTTCCCAGATCGAGATCGCATCCTTGAATTCACGGGCGCGATAGAGTGCCAATGCCGCCGCATAACGTTGCTGGATATCCCCATGCGATACCTCGAGGGGTTCGAAAATTCGGAGCGGTTCCGACTTACCCTTTACGGCGACCATATCCAATTCGCGAAGCTTATATCGCTCGCCCACTCGTTCCGCCGTCGATGCGCCGAGAATGATCCAACAATCATACACGCCGGGTAACCCTTCGAGCCGGGCCGCGATATTCACGGCTTCGCCAACGGCGGTGTAATTGAAACGCTTTTCCGAACCGACATTGCCGACCACCGCGTCGCCGCTATTGACACCGATCTTGACCGCGAAGCCATGCTCGCCCGCCGCGGTCGCGGCCGCTTTTTGCTGGGCGATGGATTCGCTAATTCGAATTGCCGCGGCAACGGCGCGCCCGGCGTGATCATCCACCACGACGGGGGCGTTCCAAATCGCCATGACCGCGTCGCCGATGAATTTGTCGACATAGCCGCCCGTCGCTTCGACTTCGTCCGTGATTAGAGTCAGATAGGCATTTGTTCGCGAAACGAGTTCTTCCGGTCCGACAAGACCGGAAAGCGCGGTAAAGCCCGAAAGATCGGCGAACATAATCGTAACGTCGCGTTTTTCACCACCAAGTTGGAGATCTTCCGCGCTCTCCACCATGCGGTCGACCAGGGAGGGCGCGAGGTAGTATCCAAACGCCTTCTGAATTCGCCGGCGTTTGCCTTCTTCCAAAACAAAGCGCACGACATAGGCGATGACCGCGGCACCCGCGACCGAGAGGATGCTGAGTCCGGCCGGTAGCCACCAACCCGCGATTAGCAAGGCGATTTCGGCACCCCAAAGGGATACGCCAATCAGGACAACCGCCAGCACGGCCCAAATAGGTGACAACAGAAATCCCAGCACGGCGCCGGAAAGCGCGGCGACTCCCGATATCACCGCAGTCCAATGGGCCTCGGTTGGCAGTACCATGCGGTCGCCAAGGATCGCCTCACCCGCCACGGCATGCAGAAAAACACCGGGTACGTCGTTCGCGTCCGCCACCGACGCTGGCAACTGGCGTAGTCCACAGGTCGAGACCGGGTCCGGCAATGTCCGTCGCGGTGTCATGAAGCGGGAAGAGGTCACCTTGCGGTCTTCCTCTGGCATGGTCGAGCCGATGAACACAACACGGCCGCCGAACGCTGTTTTCAGCGCTTCCGGATCCGCCTCCGCGCATCGAAGCACGGCCGCGAGGCCGTAGGCCGGAATCACGGTTTCGGGGTGGTCTTCCGGCGCAAGAATGATACTGGCCGGCAATTGTTTGGCGCCGGCGCGGGACAAAGCGGACCCCAATAACGTCGACACTGATTCATTTTCACTGATTGGCAATGTGGTTTGAATTCTGCGATGCACTTTATCGGCTTCGGCGAATACTTCCGTGAAGCCGAGTGTGGCGGGATCGTTCCTTAAGGCAGCGAGGTAGTTGCGTGCCGGCGAAGTGCGCGAAGACCTTCCCAGGACGATCCGTTCTCGATTTCGGTACAAGGCCGCCATGAAGGGACGGTCATATCCCTTTTGAAAGCTGTTGGCGCTGTAGGACAAGAGAAAATCGAAGGCCACGACGCGCGCCCCGGCGGCGGTGAGGTCGGTAATAAGCCGACCCCAAATGGGACCGAAAAATGTGCGTGGAATCGACGCCAGTTCCGGCGCCTCCAAGCTTTTCGGGTCGACGGCGACCACGGCGATATGTGCTGCTTCCCTTGGAAATTCAATCAACCGGCTACGTGTTGCCAGGGCGCTGTCGAACAAAAATCCGTCAAGCCAGACGGGTGCGGCATCCGCGAGGGACAATAAAATGGCGACGACAGCGCAGGTCGTGCTGACGAGAGACGCGATTCCTTTGGTGAGCCGCACCCTGAACCCGTTCTATCCACTAATCAACGCGGATCAGGGTCAGCGCGTTCTTTTTTGGGCTGAACTGAGCCTTCAAATTAAACTTTTGCCGTTCCCCCGCACCCCGGGGGGTCAAGGTCACCTGATATGTTTTACCTTTCTCCAGTGCCGCCGCGGAACCTGGAAAATGGAAGATTCGGCCGTCAAGTTTTGACTGAAGCAAGGGTGTGCCATTCTCGGAAAATTCAATTGAAACAAAACTATTCGCTTGTGCGCCGACAATGACGAAGGAGGGCCGAGTGGTGCCGCGAACCTTTTTCTTTTCTGGGCCGCGTAGAACGACGCCGCCAATTTGTGATGCTCCGCTCAAGGCGACCTGCTTCGGACATTCCGCGCGCTTTTTTTCGACGATTTTTCCGCCTTTGAACAGGTAACGCTGGTTGGTGAAGTTCAAGCGGCCGCCCTGTACCGTAACGGCTTGGCAGGTCGCGTAGTGCAGGAACTCAATGGTCGTGTCGGGTCCAAGTTCGATGGGGCTTTTTGATTCCAGTTCGGAAAAAGGTTCGACTGCCGGTGTCGTCGGACCGGAAACATCGAGCGCTAGGGCCACGGGTTTGCCGGCATTGGCTTCCACAGCCGTAAAGATAAATGCACAAACCACAATGATGCTTAATTGTTTCAAATCGGTACCCATGAAATTATGTGCTTGCGATTAGTCTCGTACACCTAATGCCATGCGGAAGCGCGCGAATCAATCAACCCATGATAACCTGTCTTCGGCGTAATGAAAATTAGCGTTGGAGAGAGAATTTGATGCGCTGGTCGGAATGGGGCGATCCGCGCGAATTGTTTTTCGATACGCGGCGCATTGCGCCTTGTAATAAAGTCTCATGATCAAGGTTCCCGCGTTCGAATATCCCGACTATCGCCGCTTATGGATTGGCGCGGCCTGCAACCAGCAGGGCATGAGTGGCGAGCATGTCGTGCTTGGTCTGTTGGTTTTTCAAGTTACTCAGTCGACGGCGTGGGTTGGTATTCTTCTCGCGGTCTATTTTCTGCCCATGTTCGTGTTCGGCATGTTGTCAGGCGCCGTCGCGGATTGGATGGATCGCCGGATACTCCTACGGCGCATAGAACTGGCACTCATCCTATGTCATCTCGGCTTTGCCATGCTGCTGAGTGTGGGCATTCTTGAACTTTGGCTGCTCGTCACTTTTACCCTTGCTTTGGGCAGTTTGAGGGCAATGCATCAACCCGTGCGCGTCAGCTATGCCTATGACATCGTCGGCGGGCAGCAGGTCGTTGCGGGTCTCGGTTTGCTAAATCTTGGTTCGCGGTCGGGGCAGTTGGTCGGCGCGCTGCTTGCGGGATGGGTTAT
>JAJFJC010000269.1 GCA_021774385.1 Alphaproteobacteria bacterium | reverse complement strand
CATGCTGGCGCTGAGCAGCCGCATCATGGTGAGGCCGCGTTGCCCCAACGGCGCCGGCCAACGCGGTTGCAAGACGCTGCCCTCGCGCAGGATAACCTTGTCGATAGCGCGTCCCGCCCCCGCATTCAGTAGTAAGGTGGGGTCTCCCGCCAACAAATACATGGCGATCATGGCGCGCGGTACCGCCGGATTAACCAGATAGTTGATGGGCCCCGGCGCTTGATCGTCGCTATCCGAGAAGTCGAGGACCACGCCATTGTCATCGACGCTAAGTTCAAGGCTGAGTTTATACGGCCCATTGCCCTGACCATCATGATCGAGCGCGTCCGTGAAGCGGTATCGTCCTGGCGCGAACGTTTCGCGCAGGCGTTCCGTCGCGGTCCGCTCGGAGCGCTCGCCAAGCTGGCGGAAAGCGTCGGTCACGACGTCCTTTTGAAACCGTTCCGCTAGCTCGATGAGACGTCGCTCGCCGAGCCGAACGGCCGCGAAACAGGCACGCGTGTCTCCTTGGGAAATGTCGGGAAACCGCGAGTTTCGGTAGAAAATACGAAGCAATTCCTCGTTCAGGACACCTTCGCGCGCGAGTCTAACCGGTGGGATGATAATCCCTTCCTGGAAGATGTCCGTGCAATCTGGCGAAATCGAACCCGGCCGCATGCCACCGATATCCGCGAAATGCGCCCAGCTTTGGGCGAAGGCGAGCAATTCACCGTCTACGAACACCGGTGCGACGAAGACCTGGTCGGGAGAATGGGACACCGACCCTTTGGAGCCATAACAATCGTTGTACCAATAGAGGTCGCCGGGCCGCATGTCCTCAACCGGGTAATGTTCGAACAGAGGGCGAACCGGGTCGCCAAAGGTCGGGCGGTACGCGCCGACGATCATGTCACCCGATGCATCGAACAATGCGACGAAGAAGTCCTTTTTTTCCCGTATGAAGGCCGACATCGCGGTGCGTTCGATTAGGGCTTCCATCTCGCTTTGACTGGCCCGCAGGGCGCCGCGCACCACCTCGAGCGTAACGGCATCGCAGACCGGCGACGGGCGAACTTCTGTTTCTGAATTCATGCTTTACTCCGACCGCCTACAATATAGCCGTACGCCTAAGCGTTCGCCGTGCGGTGGGTGCAAAGGGCGCGCGCGCGTGCTGCAAGACGAGGTTGTTCCAAAGAATAAGATCACCTGGTGTCCAACTATGGCAATAGGCAAGCGCTGGATCGTAGAGATAATCCCGTACCTCGTTTATGAGGGCGTCGCTTTCTTCGGGCGCCATGCCGTCGACACCGAGTGTTGTGATTTTGTTTACCCAGAGCGCCCGCTTTCCGGTGTTTAGGTCGGTATGCACCATCGGGTGTATCCAGCTTGGCGAGTCCTTCGATGATTCAACAACGTTCCAATCGTCCGTTGTTTTGGTGTCGTAGGCGCGGGCGTGCAGGCACCGAAGTCCGTCGATCCGTCGTTTCAGGCCCTCCGGCATGGACTCGTAAGCGGCTTCGGCGTTGACGAATATCGTATCGCCGCCGTGCTCGGGCATCTCAACGGCATATAGGATGAGCGCTTTCAGGGGTTCTTCAAGAAAGAGCTGATCGATGTGGTAATCCAACTCGCCTTTCCCAAAGATGCCGTCGGCGCGGACGTTGGAAACGAATTGATTGTCGTTGCTTTCGACCTTTTTCTTGTTTCGCTCGCGCAGACTGGTAACGCCAAAGATATCGGCAAATCTTGCTTGAGCGTCACCGGTAAGGCTCGGCGCTTTAATCAGCAGAAGATGGTATCGATGATATAGGGTCCGCAATGCCTCGATATGATCGAGGGAAATCGGCGCGTCGAGGTTGATCCCACTTATCTCAACGCCCAGTGCCGGCGCAAGCGTTTGTGTTTTGACACTAAAGGGGAGGTCTAAATTAGTTTCCATGGACATGCATTAATTGCCTAACGCTCCTGAGAGAACGGAGTCACATGCTGACCATCGGTGCGTTCGTCGGCACCCCCTTCGATCGCTTTTAGCTGCGCTTTCTCATTCCCAATAAATCGCGCTACCAGTGCCGGGTCCTGCATGGGAATGAAATGGGTGAAATCGGGCAGGTAAACGTCACGGCCATTTTTGAACTGTGCCGCCAATTGTTCCCAGGTCGGTGATTTCGTGAAGTTCGTCACTTTCCATTCTTCCTCGGTGCGCCGCATTGCACGCAGGATAACGACCGGTGTCTCGATCTGCTCGATCAGTGCGTAGATATTTGTATGGCGCTGATTGAAATAGACGGACGCCTCGACGATTGGAGGACAGGCAAGCGCAAAGCCGTCGCCATCGGCACGGGGCAAAAGCCCATAACGGCAATAGTCTTCCAGAACCTCGGGACGCCATAGCGAATAGGGGTGCCGGTCCTTGAAGGTGTCGAACATGTCTTGCCAGGACGACCAACGGTTACGTCGATTGGCGACGGGATGTTCTTCTGGGCCCTTGAGGTCCGCATACCGGTTTTGCGCGTAGATGTCCGGCCGGCTCAGGACCGGGTCAACAAGAACAAGGCGTTTGAAAACAGCTGGCAAATCGAACGCCGTTTGGGTCATGCAATGGCCACCCATCGAATGCCCAACACCGATAATGTCTTTCAACGACAGCGCTTCGATCAGTTCACGGATATCTTGCGCGATGATGCGCCACGATTGGAGCGGCTTTTCAAACTCGCTGCGGCCATGTCCGCGAAGTTCTATGGCGATGACCCGAAACCCTTCCGGCAGCGCGGCAATGGTTTTGTCCCAAACGCGCGCATGAAACCCGGTTGCATGCGCCATCAGAATGACAGGCGCATCCGCGTCACCCCACTCGAAATAGGAAATACGCGCTTCGCTGGCATAGAACATGTGGTGTGTGGGATTTCCTTGCACGCGCTGCTCCGGAATAAACGGTCGCTGTTACTTTGGGATATCGCCTATAACCGTGACGCGGTGGCCGTAACGCCGCACGCCCGAATAGTCGTTGAGGGCATAATGCTGAGCACACCGATTGTCCCAGAATGCGACTGAACCAGCATTCCAGCGGAACCGGCAGGTGAATTCCGGCCGGGCCGCGTGGGCGTAGAGAAAATCCAGTAGCGGCTGACTTTCTTCCGTTGTCATGTCTTCGAAGCGCACCGTATAGGGGCGATGCACGAACAGGCTCTTGCGGCCGGTTTGCGCATGGGTGCGCACGACGGGATGGACGGCTTCGTAGCGGGGACGATTGGCCGCGTCGGGATGCACCTTCAATGAGCGGCCCTTGTTACGTTCTTGCAAGGTGCCGTCTGAATACACAGCGCGCATCGATGACAACATGCCCTGCATTCCCGGGGATAGGGCGTCAAACGCGGCGTACTGATTGGCGAACATCGTGTCGCCGCCATGGTCCGGGCATTCGATCATATGGAGGACCGAGCCGAGAGCCGGTCTTTCCAGAAAGCTTTCGTCGCAATGCCAAAGGTTGCCGACAATATCCGTGGCTTCCGGTTCCTTAACGATCTCCAAGATTTCAGGATGTCCATCAAGCGGTTGATATTGGTCGCTAACGCGGAGTTCCCCGAACCGTTGACCAAAGGCTTTAAGGTGATCGGGAGTCAGATTTTGGTTGCGAAAGAAAATTACCAGGTGATCAAGAAATGCTTGCTGAACTTCATCGATTGTTTGCGCGTCCAATGGTTTGGACAAATCAACGCCGTCGATCTCGGCGCCGCAGGATCCTGCGATTGGTTTAATGGAAATGTGTTCAGGCATCCCATGCCCCGTTTTGTAAAGCTCAATTGTAGCGGGACACACGCTGGCAGGAAATGTTTTCTATCGTTGCCGCGACCGCCAACTTGATCCGGTTGATGAAAAGTGACGCTACGCTCGGTAATATAGACTTGGAAATAGGAATAATGCGAAGCGGTTCTGTACCTTCGCGGTCACGAATGGAGTAAGTCATGAAATCAGCGCTTTGCGACAAATTGGGAATTGAGTTTCCTTTATTCGCCTTCAGTCACTGCCGCGACGTCGTTGCGGAGGTCACAAATGCGGGGGGCTTTGGTGTCTTGGGCGCGGTCGGTCATACGCCGGAGACGCTGGAGATTGAGCTATCCTGGATCGACGAACGGGTGAAGGGTAAGCCGTATGGAGTAGACCTTCTCGTACCCAATAAGATGGACAGCAAGGAGACTTCGATTTCCACGACTGAGATCGAGGCTCGAATTCCGCCAGAACACCGCAAGTATGTCGCGAACCTTCTCGAAAAGAACGGGCTCGACGTATCGGATTTATGGGAACATAAACTGCACGAGAACTTTGGTAATAATTTGCGTGAAGAGGGCGCGGCGAAAGTTCTCGATGTTGCATTCGCACACCCCATAAAGATGATCGTCAATGCGTTGGGGGTGCCGCCGGCGGCGATGATGGAGCGTGCCAAGGCCGCGGGTGTTGCTGTCGGCGCCCTCACGGGTGCCAAGGAGCACGCGATCAAGCATGCGGAAGCGGGCGTTGACATCCTGATCGTATCGGGGACGGAAGCCGGCGGGCACTGTGGTGAGGTTTCGACGATGGTTCTCGTTCCCGAGGTGCTCCGCGCCATGGAAACCTATCCGGAAATCGACATTTTGGCCGCCGGTGGCATCGCAACTGGCCGGCAGATGGCGGCGTGCATGGCGATGGGGGCGGCGGGCGCTTGGACAGGCTCCGTCTGGCTTACGACAGCGGAGGCGGAAACGACGCCGACCGTGAAGGAAAAAATGCTTGCCGCGCACTCGCGCAATACGGTGCGGTCCCGAAGTCGGACCGGTAAGCCGACGCGGCAATTGCAATCCGCTTGGACCGATGCTTGGTCCGCACCGAACGCACCGGACCCGTTGCCGATGCCGTTGCAAATGGTGTTGAGCAAACCGGCCATGGTGAAAATCGACAAGCTCGCCGAGGGCGGACATGATGGTGCGAAGGCGCTGGCGACATATTATGTAGGGCAGGCCGTCGGGTTGATGAATACGGAGCAATCCGCACGATCGGTCGTCTACGACTTCATGCAGGACTATGCGGATGCCGTGGAACGCCTGTCTGGTACATTGGACGAGTAGCGCGGAGAACTACGCTAAGCCTCCCTACAAAAAGACTAAGGGCGGAGCGATTTCGGTCGGTTAATTTCGCTTACGGTCGTCGAGCCCGAGCGCGCGGCCGATAATTTCCTTCATGATTTCGGATGATCCGGCATAGATACGACTGATACGCGCATCCGCGAAAATGCGGGAAATTTCGTACTCTTCCATATAGCCCGCGCCACCATGAAGTTGCAGGCATTCGTCCGAGACGCGGCCTTCGATTTCCGAAACGAAGAGCTTTGCCTCCGCAGCCATCTCCCCCGTTAGATCACCATTCATATGTTCCCGCGCGCAGTGATCAACAAACGACCAGGCGGCGTCGAGTTGGGTGCGCATTTCGGCCATCTTGAAACGGGAATTTTGGAAAGTGCCGATCGCGCGGCCGAAGGCCCGGCGGTTTGCAATGAATTCCATCGTGATGCCAAATCCGTGCTCGGCATGGGCGAGGAAGCCAACGGACCCCATCAGCCGTTCCTCGGCGAGGTTGGTCATCATCAGCTTGAAGCCTTCCTCGGGGTGGCCAAGGATATTTTCTTTTGGAATTTTAACGTCTTCAAAAAACAGTTCCGTCGTATCCTGTGAATGCAGCCCAAGTTTTTTGAGTTTCCGTCCTCGTTCAAAACCCGGCGTGCCACCCTCGACGAGGAAAAGCCCCATGGCATGGGACGCATCGGGGTTCGTGCGCGCGGCGACGACGAACAGCCCAGCGAGGAAGCCATTTGAAATGTAGGTCTTCGACCCGTTTAGAAGCCAATGATCTCCACGATCCTCGGCTCGTGTCTTGATACCCGCGAGGTCGGAGCCGGTTCCAGGCTCGGTCATTGCGATCGCAAGTACGGTTTCGCCTGAGACGATGCCCGGCATAAAACGATCCCGTTGGGCGTCGGTACCGAATTTCTGCAGATAGGGACCGACGATCCGGTTGTGCAAGGGGATAAACAGCCCTGGCTCTCGTGGGGCAATTTCCTCGGACAGGATCATGTCATAGCGGAAATCGTCGATGCCTAGGCCGCCATATTTCTCGCCGGCATACATGCACAGGAACCCCTGGGCACCGGCGCTGCGCCAGATGTCGCGGCTGACAACGCCGTTCTCACGCCAGAGTTCGCCGTGCGGGAACACTTCTTTCTCGGCCCAGCGACGGACCGTTTCCCGAAAAATTTCATGTTCTTCGTCGTATAGGCGCCGCTTGATCATACCGCACCTTTGGGTGCGTTTGCGCGGCCACGGGCGAAAACCTGGCCGAGGCGTGCCTCCAGTGCCTGCGGTGTTTGCGCCCTGTTCCAATCGGCAGACCGGGCGCGTTCCAGTGCCCTGCCTTCGGCCATTGTTCCGTCCAATCCGTCGTCTATGAGGCATTTTAGGTTTTGCAAAAACACCGGGTCCGCCGCGGCGATGTCGGTGGCGAGCGCGGTTGCGTCATCAAGCAATTGTTCCGGTGCGACAACTCGGCTGACCAAACCCCATGCCGCGGCCGTCTCGGCATCGATGAAGCGGCCGGAGAAGGATAATTCCTTGGCGCGCGAAGGTCCGATAATTCTCGCTAATTTCTGCGAAAGCCCCCAGCCGGGCATAACGCCCACACGGATGTGGGTATCGGCGAAACGCGCGGCAGCCGAAGCCAATAGAATATCGCAACCCAGCGCCAGTTCGAAGCCGCCGGTTACCGCGACCCCGTTGATCGCGGCGATAACGGGATGACGACAGGCTTCTATAGCTTTAAGCGGATCTTCGTTGATATTTCTTTCGCCGACGGACCCGAGTGCCTTTTTATCGGCGCCAAGTTCCTTAAGGTCGAGGCCGGCGGAAAAAGCGCGATTGCCGGCACCGGTTAAAATCAAAACGCGTATGTCGGGATCGTGATCCAACAGGTTTATTGTTTTTGCCAACGCCGCGCGCAGTTTCCTCGATAGGGCATTTAGCGCATGGGGCCGGTTCATAGTTACAATCGCGAGAGGACCGTTCCTGTCGACGATTACAAGGTCTTCCGAATCCGGCATCGCTGTTCCTTTGCAATCTTGTTTCACCTTGGGCAGACGGTTGCCGGCAATGCTATCGATTGAGTTAAGGAAAGCCAATCGAGGCGAGGTTAGACACGTGACGAGAAATGGCGGTTCGGTTCGTGCCGTATCTTTTAAATTAAGATAAATTTTAGGCCAGCAATGATCAGTGCTGCAGCTAGCAACCAAATCAGTATTCGTGGCGAGAGCCCTTGCGCCCCCATGCCGGATCCAATCCAGGCGCCGAACAGCACGGAACCGGCCCAAATCGGTAGAACCACCGGGAGTTCTTGAACCGTGACAATTGTCCCCGCTAGTCCGGCGGATGAGTTGACGAGAATGAAGAGCGCGGCAATCGCGGCGGTTTGCCGCACGCTTACCCAACGGGCGATCAACAGGAGAGGGCTCAGTAGCACCCCACCGCCAATGCCGAACAGGCCGGATAGAAACCCAATCACGCCACCTGCCGAGAGGCCACCCAAAAGGGGAACGTGAGGATTTTTGTCTTCGGGAAAACGCTGTTTATATATGCTTTGCCAAATTAAGTAAGCAGCGGAGACTAAGAGCAGTACACCAAGCAGTGGCCGAAAAATATTGGCAGGCAAGGTTACCGTTCCGCCAATAAACGCCAGCGGTATCGATGTGGCTACAAGAGGAATTGCGGCGAGCCAATTGAAGTGACCCGCTCTTGCGAAGCGGAATGTTGTAATTCCGGACCCGACGATATTGAGGGTTAGTGCCACCGGCCGGATGATTTCCGTCGGTATGCCGACAAGGCCCATAATGGCAATATAGCCCGTTGCACCACCCTGACCGACGGAGGAGTAGAGGGCGGACACGGCAAAAAAAAGTACGGCAATAAACGTGGCGGTCTGAATGTCCATCTCTTAACAATCCGTGCTGAGGTGGCGCATTGCACCATCATCCCCATAGCTTAAGAAAGCATGGCGCGTTTCCACCGGTTTGATCTGCGCGGCAAAGTTTATCCCAAACCCTCCCTGACCGCCTTGACCGACATCATCTTCACCGTGCCGTACCCATCCTATGCTCAAATTCGTGCGCTCCAAACCGCGTGAACCATGTTCGAATTTATTGGTCTTCGGTTGAAGGCGGCGCTTCGCACCAACGGTAACGGTGCACAGGCGGATGTATGCACGACGTCGTTCGTGAGGCGCTTCGTAACAAGCCATTGGAGCTGCTTTGGATGCAAGTTCCGAAAATTTGCGCAAACGAAAAATTGTCAAAAACTTACAAACAGGGCAATTGTGTTCACGCTTTTGGACACGCACTGTGTATTCGGGCCGACCGAAATCTTGATAAAGCGCTGGACCATTGTTCGTTCCTATCGAACAAGTCTTTAGGCTATTTCCGCGCGATAGGGGGAGTTAGAGAATTTTTCAAAACGCGCGGCGGTATCCAGGCGGGCTTCATTCATCGTGCGACACTCTGAAGAGTTTCCAGCCGCTTGTTACCGATATCACGGGCCGGAGATGCTTTGTGCCTTATCGGATTATGTGCATCGAAGGTACGGTGGAAAAACTCGCGGATTATAACGGCGCTATCGCACGGAGGGCATGTGCATCACTCGATACCACTGTCGCGCCGTTCTGCTTGTCTTATGGATTTTATCTTGATTGGACGATGATGGTTCACCATCGGTCCGCGGTAACGGGCCTGTGGTGGTGGGGGACGGATCGTAGTTCTACAGGCCGCGTAGTGGGCCGAGTTAGAGTGAGATCGCTACTAATTATCCGTAAATCGCCGTAATCATGGGTTATTTTTTAACGCCGGCATTGGCATAGGCACCGCGTATTTCCGCTATCATATCGGTGAATTGCTGATAACTCGCGAGACCCGGAACGATTTTATCGCCGACAATAAATGACGGCGTTCCCGAAATACTGAGGCTGGAAGCTAGACGGAGATTTTTGGCAATTTGTTCAGTTACGTCGTCGCCGTACATGTCCACTTTCATTTGGTTTGCATCGAGCTCTAATTCCGCGGCTAAATCAAGCAAATTGGACTCTGTAAATGACATGCGAGATTGCCTCACAAACAAGGCATCGTGGAATTCCATGTATTTGCCTTGTTTCTGCGCGGCAAGCGCGGCGCGCGCCGACAACATCGATTCGTCACCCAAGATCGGAATGTCTTTATAGATAATGCGGACTTTATCGTCTTTTTCGAGCAGGGCGTTTACGATCGGATGTGCACGCCGACAGTATCCGCAGCGATAATCCAAAAATTCGACTATCGTTACATCACCGTTTGGATTGCCCCTAATCGGTGCATCGGGGTCGTTTACCAGTTGGTTGCTTCTGGTTGTTATTGCTTGTTGAAGGCCTCGTCGTTCACGGGCTTCTTGCCGCGCGCGTGAAAGCTGAATCGCCTGCGTTACGACTTCCGGGTGGTTCAAAATATACTCGCGGATAATCTTTTCGAATGTGCGGCGCTGTTCGCGTGACGTCGTTTTCTTTTTTGCAGCGGTACTTATTTTAGGTACGACAACGGTTTCCGCGGCGCGCGAGGTTCCCGCCGCAAATAGCGTGCTACTGCTGACAATGGCGAATGCCGCGAAAAGATATATTGAGTGCTGAAGAAAATGCTTCATGGCAGATCCCGTTAAATTTATTTCCACAGCCCCAACGGCAATACGAGAGTTGAAGCCCCAACGGCAATACGAGAGTTGATGGTTTTTGTCACCCACAATCTCTAGCACACACCGGCACAAACTTTACGCGTTGTTGCGAAGAATGTCGAGAAAGTATGATACCCGCCCTAGGGGCAGGGATACCGAACGGCCAACGCGCCGGCTATTAAACCCGGTGCCGCGAATTGAAGATAGGTCGGGTTATTGCTAAGGAATCGTAAGGTGATTTTCCGTAATTCCTCGACCGTTGCACCCTCCGGAATGCAGGGGCGAAAGTTGTTTATTGCCTGACCCGCGAAAATAACGTCGACGATTCCGGCGAAATAGCCATCGCAGAACTTCTTATCCGGCTCATTGCACTTTTGTATAAGAAGCTTTCCATTCAGGAACGAGCGAGTTTGCCTTTGCGCATTAGCATCTGCTGAAAATATTAGGCACAGCAAGACAGTAATACCAAATAAAGGAGCGAATCGAAACGTCAGTCCGCACGAATGTTTCAGAAATGCCATATTTAACCTTGGTCGCGATAAACCGCGTTGAGAATACATGATATTCCTTCTAACTATCCGCGAGTTAATTAAGAAATCCAGACATTTTTTATGATTCTTAAATGGAAACACTGATTGATAAGTTTTCAAATATAACGGAATGATAGAAGTTTGAGAAGCCGTGAACAATCCTATGTGAGGGTATTGTTACCGTGAATGAAATTGCACAAGCTACGTTGTGTCGTTAAATTTTACGCCATACTATATTACCCCTTTAAGGATTTTAATCTATTAAAACCAATTCTTAAGAACACAAGGCTGTTACCTAAATGCCGAAAAATTGGATAGCCTCCAATTCTGAGTGTCGGAATTCTTTACATATATGGAGCCGCGGATATGAGTTCCTGTAAGGATTTGAAATAAAATAGTTAATAACCATTAACCATAAAATTTTTGCTCCGAAATATCTTTCAAGCGTCGGAATTTTTTACAAACCGGGCTACTTTAACGGCGGGTTGGCTTCCTTGCTCGTGCAGACCGTTTACCGAATCCCTACTAATATACTGTAATCACACTATAAAGTGATTATGGCTTGATAATTGCACAGATAATGGGCAAGCGCCTCGAGAATTTTAGTAACTAACTCGATTTGGGGCGTGAAGAAAGGCGATTGTATTTCCGTGGTACCTACCTTTGATTGATTGCAGTTGGAAAAATTTGGATACCAATTTGGACGGAATTTATGAGAGCCTTGCGTTGTGGCTTCGGTTCGCGCAAGATGATTAAGAGTTCGTAAAGATTACGAACTGGCGCAGGGGTGAAATGGGGGCCACGGGCGAACTGGTTGAGTTGTTGGGGAGCAACCTGTGACCTGTAGCTGGTTAAATAATTGCCGGAAATTTGCGGAAGTTGGCTTCTGCGGGACCTACAAGTTGGGTCCCGTATGTCATGCCATGACCGCGCTAGGTCCTTTGCATCACAACATCTCGCCGAATTTTAACGGACGGGAGTTGGCTGAGGTGCGGTAGTTTTCGCACTTCAAACTGTACGACATGGTCCCACTAAGTCGTGCAGAATTGCCATATTAAGCCAAACACCTGTCTAAACGGTGCTTTAGGGCGCCATGCAGAAGAAGCGGAATGCTTTGAGGAGTCTGGCAGCATGAAGGCGAGATTGAGGATAGCACGCGCGGGCCAATTTCTCACTTTCTTATGTCTGCTGGCCGCGGTGGCGACGGTTCTGTGTCTGGGCAGCGCGACCGATGCAAGGGCGCAAACCGAAGACCTTGTTGTTGACCCGACTGGGGTTGTGTTGGTCGGACGCTCGCGTGTTGGCAGAATTGGGTACCAATACCGCTACCGCCTGAGTGTCGAGAACCAGAGCGCCAACAACGCGACGAATGTCGCTGTCGAATTCAGCACCAGCCAAAGCGGTATAACAGTTCTTGAAGCGAATTTGCCGATTGGGGATGTCGGTGCGGGGGAAACCGTAAATAGCTCGACAGAGTTTGTTGTTCAGGCCGGTCGGCGAACGCGTGTCGATACGCGATTGTTTCAGTTTACTACCTCCGGCGATTTCGAAGTCGCCGACACCGATCCTCCAGTAATAACGATTACCAGTCCCTTGGCGAACGCGCTTATCGGGGCGGATAATGTTGAGGTAACCGGCACGACGGACGACGACACGGCGACCATTACGGTGAACGGTGTCGCGGCAACGGTCGCCGACGGACTATTTACAGCAAACGCTGTACCGTTGACTGAAGGCGCCAACACACTGACCGCGACCGCGACGGATCCGGCCGGTAATGCAGGTACGGCCAGCGTCAATGTGGTAAGCGATACGACAGAACCCGCGGTGGCAATCGTCAGTCCTAGCGATGGTCAGACGGTACCGAGTAACGTCGTAAACGTTACGGGCACGGTTTCCGACACCAATGGTGTTCAATCGGTAGTCGTGAACGGTGTCACGGCGACTGTTACCGACGGCGCCTTTACGGCCAACAACGTGACGTTGACGGCTTTAAACGAGATAATCGCGGACGCGCTCGATAATGCCGGCAATTCCGGCAGCGACGCCGTCGCGGTCGTTGTCGACGATGGTGGCGCGGGGGGTGAAGACGAGGTCCCGGTGGTATCGATCAGTTCACCGGAGCCTTTAACGATCCTCAGCCAGAATTCCGTTACCGTTACCGGTAACGTCGATCGCGCGTCGACCGTTACCGTAAATGGCGTGGCCGCGACGGTTGATGGCGATAACAACTTCGAGGCGGTTGTACCGCTTGTCGAGGGGGTGAATACCCTCGTCGCGGTTGCGACGGCGGATGGCTTAATCGGCATTGACACGGTCGAAGTTACCCTGGACACGACGCCACCGACAGTATCGATCCTTGCACCTTCCTTAGGCGCTATTCTTACCTCCACTCAGGTGACGGTCGTTGGCAACGTCAACGATATTGTTACCGGTACTGTCAACGGCGACGATGTCGATGTTACCGTTAACGGCGTTCCCGCCCGCGTATTAAATCGTAGTTTCGAGGTCCGCGACCTTCTGCTCGTAAGGGGTGCCAACCAAATCTCCGTCGTTGCCCGCGATGCCTCCGGCAACGAAAGCGAAGCCAGCATCGATGTCGAAGTCCGCGATGGTCTCGGTCAACAGAAGATAGTTTTAATTTCGGGCAACAATCAGTCGGGTGGTATCGGCGCGTCGCTTCCAGAACCGCTGGTCGTGGAAGTGGTGGATGCCAATGGCCAAGTTATTCCTGACCTGCCGATAACGTTTTCAACAATCGCCAACGATGGTTCCTTGACGGCATTTCCGCAGGAAGGACGCCAAGTCACCGTGAATACGGATGAATTTGGCCGCGCCAGCACATTTTTTACACTTGGTTCGCGTTCTGGTGTCGGCAACAACATGGTGTCTGTCAGTGCGCCGGGTTTTGTTGGTGAATTGGTCTTCTGTCTTTCCGCCGACCCTGGAGAGGCGGCTCGCATCAGTGCGGTTAGCGGTGAGAATCAGACCGGCATCACGGGCAGCCCACTGCCCTCTCCGCTGTCGGTACTCGTCACCGATTTCGGCGGCAATCCGCTGGGTGGTGTCGACGTAACTTTCGCGGTCGCTGAAGGTGATGGCAATATCGGTGGTTTGCCGGTAGTGGTCGTGCCGACAAATTCAGACGGTCGGGCGGCGACGTCCTTTACTCTCGGGCCGCAAGACGGGATCAACAACAATCAGGTTATTGCGACCGTAGCGGCGCTGCCGGACGATCTCGTGGCATTCGTTTCGTCGGGTAAGACGTCGGATGAGCTGGCACCAACAACACTTGTCGGTGTCGTTGTCGACAACTCAGACGTGCCGATACCCAATGCCAAGGTACAGGTGATTGGTGACGACAATACGGAACTAACCACCTTCACCGATGAAGTGGGCCGCTTCCAGTTAATCGACATTCCCATCGGTCAGGTTCATTTACTTGTCGACGGCACGACCACGACAAGGCCCGAGATTTTCACCTTCCTTGCATTCTCCTTGACGACCTTCCCGGGCGTGGAAAACAGCCTTGGGATGCCGATATCCATTCCGATCCTCAACCCCGATAACGCGCAACTCGTTGGTGGCGATGAGGACGTGGTGCTCACGATGGAGGGCGTGGACGGCGTGGAATTCACGATATTCGCAAATTCCGCGACATTCCCCAGTGGTGAAAAAGTCGGTTTCATGAGCGTCAATCAGGTCCACACGGACCGGGTTCCGATGCCGCCGCCCGATGGCACTTCGCCGGCGGTAGTGTGGACGCTGCAACCGGCAAATGTCCATTTCGATCCACCGGTGGCGATCAAACTGCCGAATGCCGAAGGGTTGGCGGCGGGTACCGTCGTGGAATTGCTCTCTTTTGATCACGACCTAGAAACCTTTGTTTCGGTCGGTATTGGGCGTGTCAGTGAGGACGCTTCGTCGATCGTTTCCGATCCTGGTTTCGGCATCACCAAGTCCGGCTGGGGCACGCCCCGCCCGCCGCCCAGGCCGAAAAACTGCACGCTGCAATGTAACGACAAAAATTCCTGTACGTCGGACAGCAAGTCGAAGAAGCCTTGCAAATGTAACCATGTGCCGACCAATGAGAATGGCAATTGCGGCAGTGAAGATGGGCCGGGACCGAATGCTTGTCGCGACGGCGGGAAGTGTAAGACCGGGAAATGTGTTGGTGGCACATTGAAACCCGAAAACAGCTCCTGCGATGACGGCTTGTTCTGCACTGATCCCGACAAATGCGAGAGCGGTGTTTGTAAGGGCAAGAAAAAGGACGATGATCCGGAATCTTCGGTCACGTTTAACTTGCGTGCAATTAATTTGGTGATCGGCACGTTCAATCGGGTCGCGGACTTCCTGGATGCGGGCATTCCGCCGATCCCGGAAATTGACGGGGAACTTGCCTTTAAGAAGCAGATGGTTTGTTGCGAGCAGAAAGATCGGTTCACGAAAAAGGATACGATCGAAGGCGTGCTCAAAATCAAACCGGATTATGACAGTGGCCGAATTCGACCACCGCTTCCCTATGCCAAGAAAATTCAAAAACGGATCTTGGGCCGAGTCGTGGGTTTCCAATATGGCCTGTTCATTCAGTTCACGGCCGGTATGGAACTCAGCGCAAAGCGGGAAACGCGTGAGTGCGAGGATGACATTTGTTGGGGCGGCGGTTTCAAGGCAGCCATTGGCATTACGGTTGGCGGCGACGCCGGGGTCGTAAACTCCTTGCTTCCCCCGATTTGCGGTCCGAACGAAGATCAGCCCTGTTTCGCTATCTTGGCGACGGTTTCGGCAAGTGCGGGTCTCAGCGCACAAGTCGCGGTCCAGTGCGATAAGATCGAGGCACCGCTTGGCTTCAGTGGGTTAAAAGCGAAATTCTCGCTCATGTTGTTTTCGGGCACGATCATAGAAACGAATTTTGCTTTCGAGATCGTAATCATCAACCCGAGGCAATTCCCAAATTCGATTGATTTACCGAAGTAGGTGAAAGCATGTCACGGTACAGTATTTCCTGGAGGCTTTTTCGGTACGGGGTAGGCGTTGCGGCGTTTGCGCTCCTGCTACCCATGTCAGACCAAGCTGTGGCGCAAGCCGTGTCACCCGTGGACGGGAAACCAGGTTTCGCGCCACCGGACAGTTTGTCCTGGGCGAAGCCAGTGTTTCCCACCAAACCGCCGGTGGACAAGGTGATTACGACTGTTGACACCTATAATTATGTCGAATCCACCTATGCGCCGTCGGTACGGATCGAACCAATTCCGCAAAATACGACATCCCACACGACACCGGAGACAGCAACGGTGGCGCAATTTTCGGCGATGTTCAACGAAGACCTTGATTGGTTCGCGAAGACCTGGACGGAAGCTGCTTGGGCGGAAACCGAAGCCTACAACACGGCGAGCGGGCATAGTCCTAAAGATATAACACAACGGTGGCGCGCGGCATTTCGCGTATCGAGACCGCTCTTGTTGCGCCGTATCGATACGGGTCCCTATACGATCTTAACCTACAAGCTAGTCGCGCAGGACGGTACTTTGGTAGTTGATATGGAAATGCCCTTGATCCTGGAAAACGAGTCTGGCCGATGGCTGGCGACTCAAGCGCTGCGGAAAGATCCATTCCCATCCCTGTCGCCTTGGGTGACAGGCGAGACCGAGTTTGAAGCAACGGTGCAATAGATATGGCAGTACGGAAATTCAATTCCTTCGCCCCAACGTGTAAGAGTGCGCTTCGCGCCAGCATGTTCACTCTAGCCGCGTTCGGCGTCTTCGTCGTAAGTGCACCCGCGGGTAATACCGCGACATCCGATGGCAAATCGGTTGCCGTGAAATTTGAAAGAACGGCGCCTGAACAGAAGCGCTTCGTTCTGACGGTAAATTATCCTTATCGCGAGCGCGTTTATGATCCTCCGGTTCTCGTCAAGAAATTGAGAGTGAAGCCGGAAGGACGGCAAATGATCGCCGAGAATATATTGATCTCGCATATTTCGGCGATGAAAAACCTTGATTTTGATTGGTGGTTGGATACGTGGACCGCGGCGGAACGTCCGGCAATTCTCAAACAGCTGGAAGCGGCGGGTAAGACTAAGGAAGATTTATTAGAAGAGTGGAAGAATACAATTTCTAAATCTAGTGTATTGATAAAGCGTTGGATAATAGCGCGAAAGTATATAATTTTAACTTATACTACAAGTATTCAAGATCCAAATAATAAATCTAAAGTTATAACGAGTAAAGAAATACCAGTTACTTTTAAGTTTTCGGACCTGCGTTGGAATATAACGCAAGAATTAGAGAATGACCCTGTTGTTCTCTACTTCAACGCGGGAACGTCCCGAATCGAAAGGGTTATCCGGTGATGGGCAGCATGATTGACCGAACGGCGGAAAGTTGGTCCCTCAGGACGCGGCGGAGTTTAACGCGCGCGATAATGTCTGGTGGGCTGTTCGCGGTCGCGGTGGCAGGTTTCGAAGTTTCGAGTGCGTCTGCACAGAGTTTCGGGCTGGACGAAAATTGCCTCGTGACAATCAATAATCGTACGGCTCAGGTAAATCCTGACGGTACGTTTGCGATTGGCAACGTTCCCATTCCACCTGGCAACGTTCCGCTTCGGGTTCGCGCAATTTGTGCTGGGGATGGCACGGAAGACGAGCAGGGTCAATCCAGCCTTATCAACTTGGAACCGGACGGTGCGACCGAGGTCGGTAGGGTCACGCTGGGCGAGTTCGATCTCGTACCGACCGTCATAGAGTTTGTCGAACCGCAAACCTTGTTTACCCAATTTGGAGAAACCCACCAGCTTTCCTTGGTCGGTCAGAGGCCAGACGGCAGTTCGGTCGATCTTTCGCGAACGACTTCTGCTAATCCGGCTTTTAACGCGCCCATTCCACCGTATGATCCGGGTACGGATATCGACGGCGACGGCATTGATGGCGATTTGTTTATCCTCACGGATATCACGCGGACCATTCAAGAACCGATTACCGTCGATGTGACGACGTGCGACGAGGTTTTAAACGATCCTTCGGATCCAACGAGCGGCAGGCCAATATTGAGTACCTGCGATCCGCTCGTCCCGCAGCCCACGGATGCTGCCGGCAATAGGGAATATCTGTTGCCCTTCGCCGAAGACGCCGAAGGCAACACATTGTTTAATACGCGCGATGCGGTTGTCCGGCAGGAATTGGTGGCGTTCCCCTGTGATACGATTGATCCCGCCGAATACCCGGCTGGTTTTGTTTGTAACCGCACGCGTCTCGATGTCGATGGAGATGGCGATTCCCGGTTCCTTTTCCAGCCTCATCCGGGCGTTGTCTATACCAGCACTAACCCCGGAATTGTTTCGGTAAGCGAAAGCGGTCTTCTGACAGCGCAAGGTCGCGGTATTGCTAATATTTCGGCGCGGCTTGAAGGCGTTATCACCACGCTTACCGTCACATCGTTGATTCCGAACGATGCCGACGGCGACGGCATGACGGATGAGTACGAACTGGCGAACGGCTTGAATCCGAACGACCCGAGCGATGCCGGTATCGATTTCGATGGCGATGGACTTACCAATCTTGAAGAATTCCAGGTCGGTACGAGCGCGTTTATAGCGGATACCGACGGCGATGGTCTGAACGATAAGGAAGAGACCGAAGCCGGCACGGATGGCCTCAATCCGGATACCGATGGTGACGGCCTGGATGACGGCAACGAAATCGTCCTGGGTACCGATCCGAACAATCCCGATACCGATGGTGACGGCGTTCTGGACGGTGACGAATTGAATGCTGGATTTGATCCTCTTACCGCGGACCCGACAACAACCGTTATTGGACGCACGATTGATGCGGGTGGTGGCGCGCTACCCTTTGTTTCGGCAACGGTTTCCGGCATTTTCACGAGCACCTCCGATCAGTTCGGCTTCTTCGTGATACCGAACGTACCGTTGTTCCAAACGCCATTTGGCGATTTCGACCTCTTAGAGGTCTTTGCGCGGGCGGTTATCGGCGGCGACATTCTTGAAGGGATTTCGAATTTCGTCGAACCTGTTTCCGGTGGGGATACGGATACCGGTGATATTACGGTTGCCGAGGTTAAGCAGAGAGTCGCGGGTACGGTGTTCGCGCCGGACGGGTCGACTGTCGCGGGAGCGCGGGTTGACGTCGAATCTCAAAATTCCACGCGAACCGTATTTACCGACGGAACAGGCTTTTATCAGGTCGACCAAATCCAGGCCGGCGATGTTACAATTAGTGCTATTGATCGGATAAGTGGCCTTAAGGCGCGCGTGAGCGCGACGCTTGCGGTTGACGATTCGTTAGGACAGGATCTCACATTGGCGCCGCTTGGTGCGGTATTCGGTACGGTGTTCGACCGGGACGGCGTGCGCGTTGGGCCTGGCAAGGATGTCGCGATTGCAGGACCCGTATCGCGTTCATTGACGACCGATAATTTAGGTGATTTCCGCGCTGACTTCCTGCCGCTTGGCATTTACGGGGTCGACGCTTCGGATTCGGCGTCGGGCGACAAGGGTCGTACCAGTACGGCGATCACGCGCTCGAACCAATCCTCCGTCGCTGACGTGCGCTATCTCGGGCGCGGCGCCGTTACCGGCGTGGTCGAAAGTGCGACGGGTATCCCGCAGCCGGGTGCGGACGTTTCCTTCCGCAGCTTCAGCATTTTCGGTGGCTCTGGTTCGACGACGACCGCCCCCGACGGCACTTACGTATTCGAAGGTGTTTTCATCGGCAACGTTACCGTAAACGCCTCGACGACCGGGCTTGGTGGCCAATCTAATGGATCGGTCAATTTCAATGACGATGTCGCCGATGTGACAGTGACCCTGCAACCGGCGGGGAACCTTGTCGGTACAGTCTTCCTTGCGGATGGTGTGACTCCGGTTGCGGACGGGTTCACCGCGACAGTTGGCGGACGGACAGCCGCTGGTCAGGCTGACGGTACCTTCAGGTTCGATAATCTGCCGCTTCGTACCTATACGGTGAATATTACCAGGCCGAATGGTGACCGCGCGCGCGCGACGGCAATCATTTCGGTACCTGATGCCGATACGGTGATTGACATCACTATGAACGGCCTCGGCACGATCAACGCAACGGTTGAAAATGCCGCGGGGAATATCGTTCCCGGTGCACAGGTCACCTTCAATGGCGGCACCATTTTCGGTGGACGGATCAGTGGCGTGACCGATGAAAACGGTCTTTTTACCTTTAAGGACGTTCTCGCCGGGCCGTTTACAATTAATGCGATCGATTCGTCGGAACTGCTTGGCGGCGCCCTGTCGTCGAACGTCGAGCCCGGGGAAATCGTCGACGTCACCGTTGAACTCGAACCCGCCGGTAATATCATCGGCACGGTGTTCCTGGCGGATGGTGTCACGCCGGCGCCGAATATTCGGGTGACCTTGCGGCCGCTGAATCTGCCACGCACGACGGCGGCGGACGGGACGTTCCGCTTCGATATGGTTCCCATTAGCCGGGGTCCGTTTACGCTTGAAGCGCGTGATGCGCTCGGCGGCTTGCACCGCAGTATTGGCGGCCTCGTTCTCGCCGGCGATGGTGACGAAGTCGTCCAAGACATCCTCCTGCGCAACCGTGGCACGGTACTTGGTGTCGTGAACAATCCTGATGGATCGCCCGCGGTTGCCAGTGTTTCGCTCAATCCGTCGCTAAACGGTTTCGCGACTTTGTCGACGGGATCGGATTCCGACGGCAATTTCCGGTTCGACAACGTTATTGAAGGTGCGTTCGCCGTTTCCGCGTCAAACAGCAGCGGTTCAGGTTCGGCCTCTTCGGCCATGGGCGCCGATGGGCAAACCGTAAATGTCGTGGTCGATATTATTAAGAACCGTGTTGTATTACCGCCTTCCGGTGGCGGTGGCGGCGCGGGTGGCGGCGCCGGTTTGGTGATCAGTACCTTGAGCGGAGGCGTGCTTTATGACGCCAACAACCATGTTTACCAGATCCAAAATACCGGTGAATTGCGTGACGGTACACGGAGCGTGTTCCGCGGTAATGGTAGTCAAGATCAGCGCGGCGGTGCGCGGTTGATTTTCGACGATGGCGCAGGTCCGACTCTGTTTGTCGCGACCGCGGCGGCACTTGAAGACGATAACCGCGAAATGGCTTTGGAGGCGACAGGACAATCCGGCCTCCAGATCACGCGAAAAATATTCGTGCCCGGTGGGCCGGGACGAGGGTATTTCGCGCGTTACCTCGAAATTTTGCACAATCCCGAGTTTGACGGGGCGGTACCTCGTGAAGCGGTTCCCGTCGATATCCGGGTCGATACCCATCACCGATTGCTTTCCCTCGTTCTGGGTGGTTTTCAGACAGTATTGACACCGCGTGTCATTGGGACGTCAAGCGGCGACACGCAGTTGACACGTGCGGGGGCTTCGGCTGACTTCTGGGCGGTTATCGACGATGACATCGACGCCTCGGCGTTCCAACAGAATAACTCGCCGTCGACGGCGGTTGTTTTCTCCGGTCCGGGTGCGGCGTCGCCGGCCACGGCCGCTGGATTTCAGCTCGACCTGGCGAACGGTATGGGTCTGCAGCAAACGGAGTGGACTGGTCTGACCGTGCAACCTGGAGAGACGATCGTTCTGCTTCATGTTCTCTTGCAGCAAACCGGCAACCAGGCAGCGACCGACTCCGCCGAGCGCCTCGTAGAACTACCTCCGGAATTACTGGCTGGTATGAGCATCGACGAAGCCGGTCAGATCGTTAACTTCGATATCGCGGGCTCGAGTCCGTTGGCGGCACTGCCGGCACTCGATGGTCGAATTGAAGGCTCGGTCAATGATGTCGTGACACTTCCCGACGGAGACCCGGTGACGGTCGATCCGGTGGTGCGGACGGGTATAGGGAACTCCGCCGTTACTTATCAAAGCACGAGTCCGTTCTTTCAACGGATATTCTCCGCCGGCCGAAGCCGTTCGGATGGCGCGTACAACCTGAATTCGCGCTTCAATAACAGCGGTTCCACGATCGCGGTTCCGCGAGCCGGATTCGTCGTCTCGGCCGTACATCCGTTGACCGGGCTGGTTTCACCGCAAAGCATCGGCGGCTTCCCCGACCCGGCAGATGAAACCGTTCCGGAAGGGACGGATTTCGGTGTCGGCGATAAGGAAATCGATTTCAACAATGCTGCTATCATTCAAGGCGTGGTGCGCCGGACCGATGGCACCGTCGTAAGCGGCGGAACGGTCGAGTTCACCGGGGGCGCGTTACCAAACGCGCTGAATGTAAGCATCGGAGTGGACGGTTCTTATGGCGCCACCGGCTTAGGGCCTGGCTTCTATACGATGATTGCGACGCCGGCGAATACGGTCGGTTTGGCGGGCAGCGCGACAGCCGAGGTGCCGGTAATTCTGCCCACCGGATTGATTGAGCGGGATATCACAATCGAAGGATCCGGGGGCATCGTGGGCAACGTCGTTACCGGTAGCGGCAATCCCGCGGTAAACGTACGTGTGCGCTTTCTTGGACCAGACTTTACACGTGAAACGCGCACTGACTCCGGGGGCGTTTTCCGCTTCTTGGAAAGCCCGGTCGGGACATTTAATCTTGAGGCCACAGAGCCCAAAACAGGATTACGGACGACGGTTCCGGTCACGGTTGTCGAGGATGTGGACAGCACGCCGACGATTACATTGATTGGTGTTGGGACGGTCGATTTGACCGCACTACGCGCGGACGGAGAGCTTCCGAACAACATGGTCGTCCATATTCAGCGGCAGCCGATCAGCAACTCCTTCGTATTTGCCGGGCGGACGAATTTTCAAGGCGAATTGCGCATTCCGAACGTACCGGTTGGGCAATTTAAAATTCGCGTCTTCAACCCGCAGAATGGTGCGTTTTTCATTGACGCCACGGGCCAGGTGGCGACCGATCTTGAGGTCGTTTCCGTTGAGGTTACGGTGCCGGCGGACACACCGCCTTCCGTATCGCTGTTAACGCCAGCAGACGGTTTCAGGATTTTCCAAAGCCAACCCTTGACCATACAGGCGAGTGCGTTCGACGCCTTGCCCGGACGGGTCAGTACGGTGCAGTTTTTCGCGCAAGACGTGACCGATCCGGTCAATCCGCCGCCGCCGGTTCTCTTGGCGACGGATGGATCGGAACCCTTCCTAATTTCGCTGCCCCTGCCATTTGCGCCGGGCCCGGTCTCGCTCACCGCTGTTGCGAGAGATACAGGTGGCAACGTGACAACGTCCGCTTCGGTGACGGGCACTGTCGTGGCCGACGAAATCCCGCCGACAATTTCGCTGACGCGAACGGATTCGAACGGCAATATCGAGGGCTCTTTTGTAACGTTGCGCACCGATGTGACCGATTTTGCCTTTACGGATGTCCCAACGGTAACGGGTACCGTAAACAGGGTTGAATACCGGGCGAACGGAACGTTGTTCAGAACGCGCTTTTTCAACACATTTAGCGGTGTCGATGTCACGAATTTCTTCGTGCCGAACAATTTCAATGACGCTAGTCAAACGCCGGCTTCCGACCCCAATTCAGAGCCGCTCGTCTTCATCGCCACCGCGTTCGACAACGCGGGCAACGAAGCCGAGTCGACGATTGATCTGACGATCGTGCGCGATCAGCCGCCAGTTATAGATCTGGTCGAGGCCCCGACGTCGGGCTCGTCGATCATTGAAGGAACGGCGATCTCGTTTAGGGCGGATGCGAGCGACGACCGTGCCGCTGTCGCCGGACTTCGGGTTGAGCTGGTACGCGACGGTACCATAATCCAGACCGATTTCTCCTCTCCCTTCGTGTTCCAGACGACAATTCCGTTGCTGGAAGACCTGACCGGCACGAGTACGACATTTATCGTCCGCGCCCGCGACAGTAAGGGACAGACGACAGATGCGCCGGCGGTGGTCTTGGAAGTCATCGACGACGAAGCGCCGGTTGTGACGCTGACCGAACCAGCGGGTGGCATTGAGGTGCTGGAAGGCGAAACCGTCGCGGTTAAGGCCACGGCGACTGACGATGTTGGCGTGGTGCGGGTTGAATTCTTTGTTGATGATGTCTTCTTTGACCAAGATACGACGTCGCCATTTGAGGCCGATGTTACCGTTGGTCCCGGCGTGGACGGTAGTACCGTCCGGTTGCGCGCCGTCGCGGTCGATACGTTGGGTCAAACCGGTGATTCGGCAACTGTCGAGATTATAAGGCGCGACGATGCCGTGCCGCCGACAGTCGCGCTGACCGCGCCGGCGGCCGGGTCGGCAATCTCCGTTGGTGAAAGCGACGTGATGCTCGTGATCGACCGGTCCGGCAGCACAAGTACAAGTTCCGGTTCGGATATAGATGGCGACTTAACCTTGGACAGCATTCTCGAAGCTGAAATATTTGCTGCAAAGGCGTTGCTCGATATTCTAAATCCGGACACAACGCGCGTAGGCGTGGTCAGCTTCGGTAACAGCGCTAACTTACTCCGAGGCCTTACCAGCGATTTCGGACTGGTCCGCGACGCGCTCGACGCCATCTTGACCACGGGTCCAGGTGGATCGACGAACTTCATCTCGGCGATGCTGTCCGCCAATAACGAGTTGATGAGCGGACGGGCACGGCGTGGCGCGACGCCGGTGCAGGTCTTCATGTCCGATGGCGATCCGGATGCGGTGCCGACAGCGGAAACCATTCGCTCCGTCGAATCCGGTGTCATCATTAATACTTTTGCGGTCGGCGTGGGGGCGAACCCGACGGCGTTGCAAAATATTTCCGATGCGACGGGTGGCGTCTTCACGGATATCCAGGATGTCGGCCAGTTGGTGGAAATTCTACCGACGGTCGTACAGTTCGGCGCCAACGCGCTGGTTGCGTCCGCCGATGCCAGTGACAATAACGGTGTCGCCGCGGTGACGTTCCGCGTCCTGTCCGGTGATGGCACGATCGACGAATCGATTACCGATACGTCCGCACCTTTCAATGCGCTGTTTGCGTTGCCTGAATTGTTGACAAGTTTGGATGTGACCGTTTCGGCGACCGCGCGCGACTTCGGCAACAACGAGGCGGCTGCCGACCCTGTCGCGGTAACCGTTCTGCCAGCGCTGAATTTACCAAAACTGGTGCGTATTTCGCCTACGATTGAGTTGAGCCCGAACCAGTTCGTGACGATTACAGGGCGGTTCTTCCAGACAGTCCAGAATAGTACGAATACGCAAATAATCTTTAATGGCGTCAATGGCACGTTTTTGTGCTGTGGCGATAAGGATACGGTTTTCGCGCGCGCGCCATCCAACGCCGGTTCCGGCGATCTAGTCGTCGTCGTCGACGGTCTGGCGACCAATGGCTTGCCATACACTTACGACGCCGACAATGATGGCCTGTCGGATGAGGAAGAGGTTGCGCTTGGCACCGATCCAAACAACCCTGATACGGATGGCGACGGATTGAACGATGGGTTCGAAGCCGAGTCGCTCGGCACCGACCCGACCAACCCCGACACCGACGGCGATCAAATTCCCGACGGTCTGGAAAGGAGCAATGGGCTCAATCCATTGAACGCGGCCGATGGTGCATTCGATCGTGATAATGATGGCTTGAGCAATACCGACGAGGCCCTGGCCGGGACCCAAATCAGCAATCCGGACAGTGACGGCGACGGCCTGCAGGACGGCGACGAAGTTAATTCAATCAGCGATCTGCTGAATGTCCTTCCAACCGATCCGCTCGATCCGGATACGGATGGTGATGGAATCAACGACGGTAATGAAGTCGCGAGCGGCCTCGATCCTCTCGTGGACGACGCGTCGCTGGATCCCGACAACGATCAACTGACGAACGCCGAAGAAGTTCAAGAAGGAACTGATCCCAACAATCCGGACACCGACGCCGACGGTATTGAAGACGGACCGGAAGTGGCTCTCGGGACGAATCCGACAGACGATGACAGCGATAATGACGGTTTGAATGACGGTGACGAAGTAAATGTCCACGAAACGGATCCGCTTGACCGCGATACCGATGACGGCGGCCGTACCGATGGTGAAGAGATCGACTTCGGCACAGACCCGAAAGATGGCACGGACGATCCGCCTGTCGGTGGCCGCATGTTTGGCGGCACATCGTTCAGAAATTCCGTTGGTGCGACGGAACAGTCGATGTTCGTGATCGATCCGGACACGGGAACGTCGAGCTTTTTTGCGGCGCCCGTGATTACCGCCAATAACAGTGTCTCCGATATCAGTGTGAACCCGGAAGGCCGGCTGTTCATTCTCGACGCGCGCGAACGCGTTGCGAACGGTACGCTTGAAGAGCTCCAGCCGGGCGACGGATTGGTTATCAAGTCGGCCTCCGTGGCGGAGCCGGGTGGCACACTGCGCCGGCTCTCGATGACTGGCCTGGCTCATGATCTGAGTGGCAATATTTTTGTCGCGGCTGGTCAATTCTCTAATAACTCAGATCGTATCCTGCGGCTTACCCAGGCGGATTTCGATCTCGTCACGGCTTCGATTCCGGTTGGCGGGACCGTAGTTGCCAAGAGCGAAACGCAACATGTGGGCGCTCGCTTCGCCGATTTAGCTTTCCATCCAAAAAACAATGAGCTTTGGAGTATCAACGTATCGGGCGTCATCCGGGTCATGGATGTCTCCGACCCGGATGATCCACAGATCTTTCGGGAGTTCACACCTGCCGGCATCCCGTCCAACCGTCGTACGAATACGATCGCCATCGATAGCGGGGGACGAATTTTCATTGCCTTTACGTCGAGCACGAATTGCGGGACGGAATGTTTCTCGGTCCTGATGGAAGTCGATGAAATTACCGGCGTTGCCACGCAAATTGGCACCAGTTTGGACGCGAAGCTATCATCGCTTGGTTCCGGTCTGGTTGATCCCGATGGCGATGGTCTCGATACCGAGATCGAGTTGACGCTCACAACCAACCCGGCCGATCCTGATACCGATGACGATGGCCTGAATGACGGCTTCGAAGTGGCGAATAACCTCGACCCGAAGGACCCGGACACGGACGTCGACGCCGACCCGGACAATGACGGTTTGACTCACTTGGAAGAACAGGCCGCCGGCTCCAGCTCCTTGACCGACGACACGGATAGCGATGGGCTGCTGGATCCCGATGAAGTTACCGCCGGTACGGATCCAACTGACCGGGATACCGACAATGATGGTCTTACCGATGGCGCTGAAGTCCAGACGCATGGTACGAATCCACTCGAAAAAGATACGGACAATGGCGGCCGCAGCGACAGCGAGGAAATCCTGACCGACCTTACCGATCCGTTGTTCATCGGTGATGACGCGCGGGTCTTCAAATTTGTTAACGGTCCAAATCAAAGTGACCAAGGCATGCCCGCCGTGGATTCCAACGGTAATATTCACGTCGTTTGGGTCGAAGATTTCAACCGCGACGGCATTCGTTACTCCATGCTCGCGCCGGACGGCTCGACGCTGATCGACGATGTCGCGATATCGACCAACATAAGCAACTCGGATGCCCATTTCCCCGCCCTATCGATCGGTCCGGATAACAACGTCCACGTCATATGGTCGGCCGGTACACCGAGCCCGAGCAAGCGGGAAGTGTTCTACATTCGTATCGCTCCCTATCTGGCCGACGGCGTCACGCCGGCGACTGCTGATATCAACGTGCTCAGGGTGGTTCCCGAAACGGTATTGTCACCGGAAGATTCGACAAGAGACGTGCACCCGCGGATCGCGGTTGACAGCCGATCGCATGCGCACATCGTTTGGGATCATATAGATACCAGTAATGCGCGTGGCCAATCCTACCTCCGGCTCGATGAGACCGGCGTGGTTGCGGTTGGCCCGCTAGAACTGGATGTGTTGCAGCTTTCCGATCAGCGCCGAGGATCGGGGCCGACCATCGCGGTCGATGCGCAGAACAACGCGCATATCGCCTTCTCATCGGAACGCGATGGGGGTACGCAAAACAATTCCGAAATATTCTATACGATGCGGGCGGCCGATAGCGGCGACGTTCTTATCGCGCCGACGCAGGTGACGATAAACAATTCGCGCCATTCCCGTTATGGAGAAATCAGTGTTGCGTCCGATGGCATCGTGGGCATCGTGTTCCAGGAAGCGCGCACGGGTGTCGTCGGTTTCTCGAGTGTGGCGGAAACCGGCGTAATGCTGATCGACCCGGCGCTTGACGACCAAGACGGTGATGTTGCCGACCAGGCTACGATCGTGACCGCCTTACGGGCGGTATCACCGCATGACAATATTCGGTCGCGGCATCCCCATGGCGTACTCGATCCCGACGGTAATATTCAGGCGGTCTATTTTCACGATCGATTCTTTAGCAATAGCCACGTCATTCACACGACGATTGCCCGGGACGGAACCACGGTGACGCCCGAGCGGAATGCAACGATCGATCAGAATGCATCAAGCAGAGACGCCTTTGACAGGCATCCGCGGCCATTCCTGGCGATTCACGGTCCGACCACTTATGTCAGCTATACGGAACGTGACACCACGTCGGGCTTCCATCAGGTCGTGTTGCGTGCGATTAACCCGGATTCCGACGGCGATGGTGTCTCGAATGCCGCCGAAAACGCGGCGGGTACCGATCACTTAAACCCAGATACCGATGGCGATGGGCTGAATGACGGCTTCGAAATCGCGAACGGCTTCGATCCGCTTGTCGGCGGTGAGGAAAGCGAAGATCCTGATAGCGATGGCCTCGACAATCTGGGCGAGCAGACCGCCGGTACCGATCCAAACAATCCGGATAGCGACGGCGACGGGCTGAATGACGGTACCGAGGAAACGGCTGCCGGCACCGATCCGAGCAATCCGGACACCGATGGCGACGGACTCAGTGATGGCGACGAAGTTGCCCTGGGCACCGATCCGACAAATCCAGATACCGATGGCGACGGGCTAAGTGACGGTTTCGAGGTCGCGAACGGTTTTGATCCGCTTGTCGGCGGCGATGACAGTCTAGATCCCGACACCGATGGCCTCGACAATTTGGAAGAGCAGACCGCGGGCACCGATCCAAACAATCCGGATAGCGACGGTGACGGGCTGAATGACGGCACCGAGGAACAGGCCGCCGGCACCGATCCGACTATTGCGGATACTGATGGCGACGCCCTTAGTGATGGCGACGAAGTAAACACGCACGGTACCGATCCGCTTCTCGCGGATACGGATGGCGGCGGGGCAACGGACGGCCGCGAGGTGCTTGACGATAGCACCAACCCGTTGGATCCCAGCGACGACGTGGGACCATTCCAACTCTCCTTCGGCGGCAACGGTATCGCAGGCCAACCGGACGGCGCGGTCGATGCTCTAGGCAATCTGCATGCCGTATGGGTGAGACAAGATGGGACCGAATCGATCATTTACAAAATGATGAGCCGCGATGGCGCGACCTTGATCGACGAGACGGTAATCTCCGGCCGCGGGGCTGAGGCGCCGTCGGGCAGATTGCGCCACCCACGCGTGGTGGTCGCCAGTGACGGACGGATTCAAGTGGTGTGGCAGGCTAGTTGCTGCACCGGCATCGTCCATACCGTGCTCGATCCAAGTGAAACACCGCAGGACGGCAGTGATGCGGACGCCGTTGCGCTCTTCTTTGCCGTGCCCGATCGCGTGATCTCCACTAGTGAAGGCGCGCGACAAAACCATCCGTCAATAGCCGCGGACCCAAGCGGCGGTGTATTCGTTGTTTGGAGCAACGATAACAACGATTCACTCGCGTTCTTGCCAGTCGGTGTGGACGGGACGTTTGGCGAGCAAACAGCGATTGCGGGTGAATCGTTCTTCAGGCAGAGACTCACTTCGGTCGATGTCGACGGCGACGGCAATGTTCATATCGCTGTTAGCATGCGTCCATCGGCTGGCGGTAACGATCAAATCCACTATTTCATGGTCGATCCGCTAGGCGATTCTCAAATCGGACCGGTGCAAGTTTCCTCGGCGTCGACAAACGGTCGCGCGCGCTATCCCGAAATCAAGACGATACCGGGTGGCGACGTGGTCGTGAGCTTCCAGGATAGGACCACCGGTGGCAGCCGAAGCGAAGAAAGCTTCGTGACGCGCTTCACGCCCGATCCGGTTGCCGGAACGGTGAGCTTCCATCCGACCATGTTCAATCAGATCGTTTCCGGAGCCGACGGCGATATGTCCTTCCATCCCGACATGATGGTCGATAGTGCTGGAACGATATCGGTGCTGTACGGGAATCAGACCAACAATGGTATCAGTAGCCCTGGGCGTGCCGACGCGGAGGTGCTCTTGCGCCGGTTTACCTCGGAAGGGGCGGAACTGAATGCCCCAACTTCGATAACCGAAGGCGAAACCGCGAACGATGAAATCCCGAATACGCGGGGTAAAAGAAAGCGGTGGCGTCTGGCTACGAATGGTATCGAAGGTTATGCGCTTTGGGCGGACGAGCGCTTGAACGGCGTCAACCAAATCTTCGTCAATCGCTTGCCGGTCGACACCGACGGCGACGGTCTCTTCGACAGTGAAGAAGTCGCGCTCCTCACCGACCCTGCCAATCCAGATACGGACGGCGATGGTTTCAATGACGGGTTTGAGGTGCAGAACGGTCTCGATCCGCTGGTGGCGAATATAGATACCGATTTCGACAACGACGGCTTGACCGATGGCGAGGAACTTGCTCTTGGCACCGATCAGACGAAATCCGACACCGATGGCGATGGGCTCGGAGATGGCGCCGAAGTTACATTGGGCACTAATCCGCTACTTGCCGATACGGACGGCGGTGGCGCCCCCGATGGCAATGAAGTCCTTTCGGATGGGACGGACCCGCTCGTCGGCGCGGACGATCTGGCCTTTGTCCAGATATCCAATAGCGGAACGACGGATTCCGGCCAGCCGGACGGCGAAGTCGATGCCGCCGGTAATCTCCACGTGGTGTGGGTCGACGACGCTAGTGATCTGATCCTTTACAAGATGGTGTCGCCAGCCGGTGCCGTACTGATCGACGAGACAACAATCTCCGGATTGAGCGAAGTCAGTTCCGGGAGTGCGCGTTGGCCACGTATTGCCCTGGCCAGCGATGGACGATTGCACGTCATCTGGAAGCCGGAGCGAAATGGCGTTGGCATCGTGCATACCCTTCTTGACCCGTCCACGGCGGCGCAAGACGGTAGCAGTGCCGACGGTGTGCTTGGTTTCGTCGCAAAGGCGGAAGCGGTTATCTCCGCCGACGCGATAAATAAACAGAATCATCCTGATATTGTTGCCGACCCTGTCGGGGGCGGTGTCTTTGCGATTTGGAACAACCGGACGACCAGTACGCTTGCTTTCCTACCGATCGCGTCCGACGGCACGATCGGGACCCAGGTTGCGCTGAACCCGGGGCTGTTTAACCAGCAACGGCATCCATCGATTGATATCGATGCCACCGGAAATCTGCATATTGCGACGATCAATTCCGACGAAGTCCATTATATGATGGTCGATCCGCTCGGTACCCTCCTTGTTGGGCCGGCAACGATTTTCGATGCCGGAAAGAGCAGGTTCCCGGAAGTACGAGTGTTGCCGGGCGGTGACGTGATCGTTGTCTATCAGGACAATGGCAACACTGGCGCCTTCGGCGATGACGTCTTCGTGACGCGTTTCACGGCCGATCCGGTTTTGGGGACGGTGACGCTCGATCCGGCTTTGACGCACAGTCTCATATCGGGTGACGACGATCAGCGTTCCACTCATCCCGATGTATTGGTCAAAACCGACGGCACGATTCGCATTGTTTACGGCAATCGTGAGGGACGGAGTGGCAGCAGTGATACCGATTTGACACTGCGCACTCTGGACGTCGACGGCGTTCCGGTGGGCGGAACCTTCTCCGTCTCGGGAACCCAAACCATGAATGACGACATTCCGCGCCGCACGCGGCCGCGGGTTGCGACCAACGGGACGGCCAGCTTTGCGATGTGGGCCGACGAACGTATCAACCGTGACAATCAGGTGTTCGCGCGCCGGCTGCCGGTCGGTACCGATACCGATACCGACGGTGATGGTTTGCCGGATAGCACTGAACTTGCAATCGGCACCGATCCGACCAATCCGGATACGGATGGCGACGGCATTCCAGACTTGCTGGAAGTCCTGGCGGCGGACGATCCTCTGGTGCCGGACCTTTTGGGTGATTTCGATGGGGACGGTATCAACAATGGCGACGAAGTTGCCCTGGGCACCGATCCGACAAACCCAGATACCGATGGCGATGGCCTTAGCGACGGCGACGAAGTAGCCTTAGGTACCGACCCGTTCAATCCGGATACGGATGGCGACGGTCTCACCGACGGTGCCGAAGTGAACACGCACGGCAGCGATCCGTTGAGCGACGATACGGATGGCGACCTGATACCGGACGGTTTCGAAGTGGTGAACGGGCTCGATCCAACTGATCCCGCCGACGCGCTCTTGGATAACGACGGCGACGGCTTGACAAATAAGGAGGAATTCGACCTCGGGTCCAATGTGAATAACCCCGACACCGATGGCGATGGCCTCAACGATGGCGACGAAGTTGCCGAGGGCACCGGTCTGTTCGATCCGGACTCTGATGACGACGGCCTCTTTGACGGTGCCGAAGTGAACACGCACGGTACCGATCCGTTGAACGCCGATACGGATGGCGACTTGATGCCGGACGGTTTCGAGGTAGCGAATGGCCTCGATCCCTTAGATCCCGCGGACGCTTTGTTGGATATTGACGGTGACGGTCTAACGAATGGCGATGAATTCGCCGGTGGTACCGACCCGTTGAACGTTGATACCGATGGCGATGGCTTGGGTGACGGTGATGAAGTAACCGTTTTCCTTACCGATCCGCTTCTCAGAGATACCGACGGTGGCGGCGTGTCCGATGGTACGGAGTTCACGTTTGATGGCACCGACCCGCTAGACCCCACGGACGATGTGGCGCCAATACAACTCTCCGACAGCGGCACCTCGGACTCCGGGCAACCCGACGCAGTAGTCGATGGCGACGGTAATCTCCACGCCGTTTGGCGCGATGAAGGTGTCGGCTCTATCGTCTATAAGATGATCTCCCCGGATGGCGACGAGCTGATTGGACAGACCTTCGTTTCCGCACCCGGTGAGTTCCAAGGAAAATGGCCGCGGATTGCGATGGCCAGCGATGGACGGTTCCATGTCGTGTGGCAACGCGACTGTTGCGACGGGATCATGCACACCATACTCGATCCCGCCCTGCATGTGCTTAAGGACGGCACTAGTGCTGACGGTATTGTCGGATTTATCGCGAAGGCGGAATCTCAGATTTCTGAATTCCCGTTGGACGATATAGACCCGAGACAAAACCACCCGGCAATAGCGGGCGATTTGGGAACTGATGGCGGCGTATTTGTCATATGGAACGATCTATCCGATGACTCGGTTGCCTTCATGCCGATCGCGGTCGATGGTACGGCTGGAACGCAAGTGTCGTTAAATCCCGGCTCGCACGATGACAATGGACGCCAGCCATCTATTGATATTGATGCTGATGGTAACCTGCACATAGCCGCGATCGAGGACGATGAAGACGAGGTTCTGTATATGATGGTCGATCCCACCGGTAGTATTCTGGTCGGTCCGACGTCGGTCACCGATTGTTGCGAAAGAAATCGGTATCCGGAAATTGCAGTTCTTTCGGGCGGTGATGTGATTATTTCCCATCAAGATCCGAGGTTTGACACCGGCGGCGGCGAAGAGGTATTCCTCACGCGCTTCACGCCAGACCCGGATTTGGGCACGATTACAATTCATCCCGAGTTGGAGGATCGTCCTGCATCATTCCTTGACAATTTCATGTCATTCCATCCCGACATGATGGTCGATGGCGCGGATACGATCCTCGTCGTCTTTGCAGACGTTCAAGGCCGTAGTGGTGACGATGCCGAATTGCTGCTGCGCCGCTTTACGGCCGACGGTATTCCACTTGGCGACGCGGTTTCGATTTCCGAAGGCGAGACAGCGAATGGTGACGTGGCACAACGTTGGCGGTCGCGGATTGTTACCAATGGCGCCGTCACCTATGTGTTGTGGCCGGACGAACGCGTGGACAGAGATAATCAGATCTTCGTCCGCCGTCTGACAGCTGATACGGATGGTGACGGGCTGACCGACCCCTTGGAAGCCACGGCAGGGACCGATCCCGCCAATCGGGATACCGACGGCGATGGTCTGCTTGATGGGTTCGAGGTCTTCAACGGGCTCGATCCCCTGACCGCGGACGATACCGATGCCGATGCCGATGGCGACGGGCTGGACCTGCTGGGAGAACAGGCGGCTGGTACCGACCCCGCGAATCCGGACACCGATGGTGATGGTGAAAACGATGGTGACGAGGTTGCCAACGGTACCGATCCACTGGGTTCGGGCGAGGGCGGCGGAATTCCATTTTAAGGGAGAATGAATATGCAAATGCTAAGAATACTCCCGATAACGCTGGCGGTTTCCGCTTTTGCGCTAGGGATTTCGGGCGGCGCATTGGCCGCGAATGGTGACGGTACCGGTCCGGCTATTAAGGAAGCGGCGGCGGAGACTACTGCTGGCGATCCGGCACCCGCGACACTGGGAGATAGGGTCGACGGATTCGTAGCGGCCTTATCCACCGGGGACGACGAAGCGCTCGCGGGTCATGTTTGTCTCGACCGGTTGCGGGGCATGGCCTTGGCCGAGGGGCAGACGATGGGCTTGATCGCGTCAGGCGCGGATGTCGAGGCGATTGGCCGGCGGTACGATATCGCCTATCTCGCGAGTGTCCATGACACCTTCGATGGACCGATCGCGGCGGCGTCGGAAAAATCCACCAGCGGGGCATCCGATCAGACGCCGGTGGCGTCGCCGACACCTAATATCTCCGACGGGGGGATTTTAGGTGCGCTGCGGAACAGCATCGCGGATTCCGATATCATGACGGCGCTGGCGGGTCCCGGGGAAAAATCGGAAACGACGAACCCGCTCATCAAATCCTTGCTAATCGAAACTGTCGAAACCGCCAATCTCGCGGGCAGCGAAAAGTCGTCGAGCGACGCTGACGGCGTTCCAATCGCGGTCGTGGGCGCGGTGCGTTTGACGCTCGTCGGCGCGGAAATAGCGCGCGATATTCCCGTGCTGAAGATCGCCGATGGCTGGTGCCTTAATCCTGTGTCGGTACCGCTGATCGATTTGGAGCAGAATTAGGCCAAGGCACGCATTGTCGAGATACTTTACAGTTGTCCACGATTGGCAATAATTACATAACTTGTTGTAAATAAAGGAAAAATACTGAAAGGATAAACGCAGGCCGTGGAAATGAACGCAATGGTGTCGGATTTCTTTACAGTTTAACGCCGAATTGTTTCATAAAAACCAGATAAGACATTGATATTAAATAATAAATACCATATGGCACGAATCCTGCTTTAATATTGAAATACATGTGTGCAATAAAAAAAATTATTTGTGAGGGGTGTAGGGAAGAATTTTTTTGGGGAGTTTGGAGTTAAAAAATATGACAACCTTTAAGAAAAAGCTTTCGGCATTCCTCGCCGCCGGCGCCCTAACCGCACTAATCGCCGCGCCTGGCGCGAATGCGGTGCCTATTACCGATTTCTCGACAGGCTTGGCTGTGTCCGTCGATCTTACCTTGTCCGATACACTTGATATTGACGGCTTTACCGCTGCCCCCAACGCGACCGAGTCCCTGACGAGTAGTTTCGGTCTTGATATTGCGGGCACCAAGATTGGTGGCGGCACGCTAACTGAAGTCGGTGATGGTTTCGGCGCCGATGGTACCGTAGGCGGCACTGCGGTCGATTCTGATGGTGATCCGGGCACTTTCGAGGACGCAGACATTGCTAGCGCTATTGTAGCAGCTGATTTTGGTATTACGATTGATAATAATTCATTTGATCCTGGTGCTGCTACCGCTGTAACCATTAGATTTCAATTGACAGTCAGTGGTGATGTGACTGCTGGACCAGATGGTGGTGAGTCTTCTTCCCAAAGTGTTGTGGAAATTGAGGGAGATGAGTTCGCATTTGCTGAAGCGGATGCATTTTTTCTGCCGGTGACCGATCCTTTTTTACTGAATCCTGGTGTAGACGGCTTCTTTGATATCTTTGTCGATGCCGGTGATGTAGTGGGGATTTCGGGATTTTTCGAGTTAGCAGGCCTAGCGTTAGCTCCAGAGTTCGACGATACCTTCTCTTCCACGACTGGGTTTGAGCTTTCGATTTTCAGCGTAGAAGCGGAAGCAGAAAAAGAGGTGCCCGAGCCGGGCGCGCTGGCGCTTTTTAGTGTTGGCCTTATTGGTCTCGGCGTTGTTCGCCGTCGTCGGAAGCAGCTGGCTGCTTGATTTAAGCGGTTAAAGCCTCGTCACAAAAATTAGGGCCCGGTGGAAACACCGGGCCCTTTTTCGTGCCTATTTTTACCACTCTTAATCTTCGGAAGACGAAGCCAGCGGCTTCGTTTACCTCGCGCACGTTCATATGGAGTGTCGCATCTCGACGACAAATTGATTTAAGGGAAAGTTCCAGTGGGCCGATCCCCGGACTCCCAACAAATACGTGTCGGGTTTACTTCGCCGCCGGCGTGGCGCTGACCTTTTTCCCTTTGGGGGGGGCGGCGAAGCGGCGCATGCGGCGGCGGATTTCGTCGGTGATCCGCACGGCCTCGGAATTGTCGCGGATGACGCGCGGTGTCAGCAATACGATCAATTCTGTACGCCTGTCCGTATTATTTCTATTGCCGAACAGCGGTCCGATGATCGGCAGTTGCGACAAGATTGGGATACCCTGAACGGTCTCTGTCCTGTCCTGCTGGATCAATCCGCCCAAGATCACCGTCGTTCCGCTTTGGATGGCGATCGAACTTTTAATCTTGCGCTGGGCGATGGTTGGGGTGAGCTGGCCGGTATTGGCGGCCTGCGAAACATTGCTGACTTCCTGCTCGATATCGAGGGTAACCAGCCCGCCGCTGCTGACCCGCGGCGTGACATTCAGGATAACCCCGGTTTCGCGGAACTGGATATTGTTGACGATATTCGCGTT
>JAJFJC010000268.1 GCA_021774385.1 Alphaproteobacteria bacterium | reverse complement strand
TGAGGACATAACCCTACCCGAGGATTATCCCAAAAGCATGGCAATGCTCGAAAAATTAGTTGGCGGGGAAATCGATCAGTTCATCTTGGAAAAACGCTACAAGACGAAGTCTGGAGAAATCATTGACTCGATGAGTTTCGTCAAGGCGTCCTATGACGACAACGGAAAATACCTGAGAAGTACCGCCGCTATTTTGGATATCACCGACCGCAAAAAGTCGGAGGCGCAACTTGTGCAAGCCCAGAAGATGGAAGCCGTTGGACAATTAACTGGCGGTGTCGCGCATGACTTCAACAATCTTCTGGCGATAATCGTAGGAAACCTTGAGTTTCTTGCTGAACGTTTTTCAAAAGAGGATGACGCCAACAATCTCATAAACAAGGTCATCGAAACGGTGGAGCGGGGCTCCACATTGACGCAACGACTTCTCGCGTTCTCTCGAAAACAAGTGTTGCAGCCTAAATCGATCGATATTAACGCGCTAATTTCCGGTATGGAGTTCCTGCTACGACGGACCTTGATGGAGGGGATCACCATTCAACTGAAGACCGCGGATGACCTATGGGCGTGCGAGGCGGATCCGGCGCAGGTTGAAAGCGTTATTCTCAATCTTGCGATCAATTCCCGTGATGCCATGCCGGGCGGTGGGAACCTAACAATTGAGACCGCGAATGTTGTCTTGAGCAAGGAAGACGCAGTCGAAATCGACGATGTCGTTGCCGGCGAGTATGTCAGTTTGGTCGTGAGCGACGACGGTATTGGCATGTCTCCCGAAGTAAAGGAGCGGCTATTCGATCCATTTTTCACGAACAAGGGCATGGTCGGTCACAGCGGCCTTGGTTTGAGCATGGTTTATGGCTTTGCGAAGCAATCAGGCGGATATGTTTCGATCGATAGCGAAGAAGGGCGCGGTGCGGCGATAATGGTCTTCTTGCCGCGGGCGCGCCAAGAAGTGGAATCGTCTGAAACAAGGGAGACAACAACGCCACGGACAGAAATCAAAGGTGAGAGAATTTTAGTGGTCGAAGACGATCCCGATGTCCGCGCCATTACGAAGGCGCAGCTGGAAAATCTGGGTTATAAGGTATTGGAAGCGGAAACCGCGGCCGTCGCGCTTGATATTCTGTCGATGTCGGAGGTGGATTTACTTTTGTCCGACATCATTCTTCCCGGCGGGATGGGTGGGAATGAGTTAGCAAAAGAAACCCGTCGTCTTTATCCGTCAGTGAAGATCTTGTTTATGTCCGGTTATTCCGAAGACGGCACGCAATCCAGCGCAGGCTTTCAAAATGGCGGGACGCTGCTTCAGAAGCCGTTTCGCCAAAAGGAATTGGCACAGAAAATTAGTGATTTGTTCGAGGAAGTATCCGAGCATTAGTGGTTTTCAGAATCCGCGCCTCGGAAATTGCGTTGATTTTGAATTAAGGCCTGCATTAAGTCGCGCCTCGATTCCTCCGGTTTATTCGCTGGCTGGTACGCACGAAATAATCACTTTGTCGTTATGCGTTAAGTTTACCCCTCCAATTCTCCCAATTCGTCGTTAGATGACTGCATGAACCGTGTCATGTTACTGCGGAGGTAGTGTAGAAATGCAGGCGCGCGCCGAATCGAACACACAATTCCCATCGACTGGGGCTTGGCCGTGAGACCACCTCGCTGGCTGTCTCATCGGGCGTACGTCACCGCGGTCAGTCAGCTATATCACGAGGAAATCGCGACGATTAGGATGTGCCGCGACTTGCGCGCGGGTTCGAGCGATCCAGTCGAACGGGAATTTCTTCAAGGGCAAATCTCCGACGAGACCCGCCATATTGCGCTATATCGGCGATACCTTGATCGGCTCGGCGCCGTTGGCGAAGCGGAACCCGCACTCGCCGACGCCTTGGCAGGACGTTTCGTCTGGCAAGGTTCGCCATTGGGCACGATTATAGCCGTGCATTTGTTGCTCGAGGGAGAAGGCCTTCGGGTACAACGGGAATTCGGCCGCTGGTTCCCTTGCGATCTGTTGTGCCAAATCAACGCGAGTATCTCACCCGACGAAGCGCGCCACATTGCTTTCGGGCGCCGCGCCTTAGTCGCCCGAATAGGAATGTTGGACGAAGAAGAACGGGTTGCGATTTACCACTGGCTGGAAGGCCTTTGGCGGGAATGCGCGCGATCCGTTAGCGATGATATTCCCGGCGTCATTCGGCTTGCGTTGGGAAAGCGGTGGATGAATGAACGGTGGGCGCGCCATAGACGCATCTTAATCAGGTTGGGCCTGGTCAGCGCGGCGGAAGCGGGTATGGCCGCATGATTTCCATTGTAATTCCAACCCTGAACGAAGCCGAGAATTTGGCATCGCTACTCGACCAGCTACTCGCCGAGTCCGACATGCACGAAATCATCGTCGTTGATGGCGGTAGCACGGACGGAACACCACAAGTGGCGTTGTCGAATGGCGTTCATTTCATGCCGTCACAGTCGGGCCGGGGCGTGCAGCTTCGCTGCGGCGCGGAGGCCGCGACCGGCGATATCTTGTTGTTTCTCCATGCCGACTGTCGTTTCCCCGAAGGCGGTTTGCGGCGTATCGAAGACACCCTAGAAAATCTCCCACAGGCCGTTGGCGGCAATCATAAATTGATCTTTGACGGCGCTGACCCTTTTAGTCGCTGGCTCAACGGATTCTACGCCTGGATTCGCGCGCGCGGAATTTACTATGGCGATTCCGGTATTTTCCTGCGTCGTGCGGTTTTTGATCAAATCGGTGGGATCCGCCCCATTGAGTTGATGGAGGATTTCGACCTTGTCCGCCGGATGGAGCGATATGGCAAAACAGTTTGCATGGACGAACCGCCGCTCGTGACGTCGTCTCGGCGGTTTTCCGGTCGGCATCCTATTGCCATTATTTGGGGATGGTTGAAAATTCACGCATTGTACTTTCTCGGTGTATCGCCGGCGCGACTGGCCTGGCTTTACGACTCCGAACGCCGAGCGAAACAGGTGTCTTGATCCCGAAAAATTGAACCGGGAACCCGTACTCGCGGTTCGCGCGGTAGCCAAAGTATGGATACACTGTCCTGTGACAATGTGACTTAGAAGGGAGACGGTTCAATGACGGAGACAGCGCGAAGTGAAAATAGCGGCCCAGGCTACGCGAAGAATCCCGATTATGAGATCGAGATATTACCTACGAGCAAGCATATTCAGATCGAAGTAAACGGGTTAATCGTCGTTGATTGTAAAAACGTGTTGCTCATGCGTGAGCAGAACCACAAGCCGGTTTATTATTTTCCTCAAGCCGACGTTAAAATGGCTCTGTTTCAAAGCACCGATCATTCGACGCACTGCCCGTTCAAGGGGAACGCCTCCTATTGGACCTTAGCGGCCGGTGAGCGCGTTGTTGAGGATGTCATGTGGAGTTATGAGACACCCTGCGATGAAGTGAAGGCGATTAAGAATTACGTGGCGTTCTATCGCGACCGGATCGACAATTGGTACGAAGACGGCGAATTGATCTTAGGTAGTGCGCACGGGGTGGAAGACTAATTATCTGCCGCCGGTTTCATTCAGAGTCCAGTCGTAGGCATCCCTTAAATTTCTGTCATCTACGTCCTCCAACAAAGCGGCAACCCTTGGGCCCGCATATTTCCGTAGATGACTAAGGACGCCGGCAACATCGCCGCCGAAATCGTCCGTAAACCAAGCATAGATGCTAGAGACGATGATCCGGCCTTCCTCCCGACGAATACCCCGGGGATCGTTCACATAATCGCGGGCGGATTTTTCCAGCAGATCCTGCGAATTGGCCTCTGTAAACGCTATTGTCTGCAAATTCGGGCAGCCAATCGATGCACAATTGACGGCGTAATGAATGCGCGGATCGCGCCATATCGGTCTCAAGATGCGATGTTCGATATCGTTGAGGCTGATGGCTTCACCTTGGATTTCCACAAGCTTCTTATCCCAAGGACCGGTACTGAACAGACCGGGCGAAATGTTGATATCACGGATCGACGTAACCGGCTGATGTTCCAAGATGACTTTGACTGTCAGCGCATTATAGAGATTGATCCAATAGGCCTGCTGTTCCGCACGCCTTAGCGTCGTTACCGGCGTTCCTGTCAATTGCGCCAAATAGGCGTCAAGCGCCCGATGATCCGTTGGGCTAACCTGCCCATAAGCAACACGGTTTACAC
>JAJFJC010000267.1 GCA_021774385.1 Alphaproteobacteria bacterium | reverse complement strand
GAATCTAGGCTATGCTGGTTGGATGACCATGACCTTGCTTCGCGGGTTACAGCTTCCCAACTGCGGATGCTTTGGCGTGTACTTTCCTCGACCGTTAACATGGATCTCTCCAATAGAAGATCTGATTGTTGTTGGTCTATGTTTCACCCTGCGTGCCCTTGTCCAGCCTTCACACAAATAACAACTTCAAGAAAAAAAATGTTTTTCCCAGTCTGCCTCAGGCTATATGATGTAAGTTGGAGCCTCGATGCTCTGATAAGGCACATGAAAAAACTTTATGGTAGGGTGATGTATGGCGAAAGAGTGTAAATTGAGTGATTTAGCACCGACAGGGATTAAATGTCCTGAATGTCGAAAGGGGACGCTTGATCCAGCACGAGGCCGATTTGGTCCAATCTATAAATGCACAGCCACAGGGTGCAACTTTTATGTTGAAACCTGCCCGACCGGAAAGAAATGCCAATTTCTTCGGAATGGCAAGAAATGCGGTGCCCTTATGGTTGAAGGGACAAAGACGATACCCAAACGTTGCAGTGATAAATCTTGCCCAAACAGAAACCCTCACAAACTTGTAAAATAGAAATGCTTGTTGATTGTTGGAGTGATCCTGACCAGTTACAAAGGGTATTATCGTGAAAGAACCTTACAAAGGCAGTGCAGTGATCCTTGGAGCCTGTGTCATCTTGGGATTAACTTCATTAGGTTACCTCTTAGGGCAAGCGGCACTCGATGTAAAAGAATATGAACGGACGGTGACGGTCAAGGGATTGTCTGAGCAGGAGCATGAAGCCAATATCGTCATTTGGCCTATTCAATTCGCTGAGGCGAGCAACGATCTTGAAAAATTGTATGTGAAAATCGAATCGGTAAAATCAAGGATCCAATCATTTTTGGAAACTCATGGAATAGACGAAAATGAAATTTCGTTTTCCTTTCCAGCCATTACCGATAAATCGGCCCAACAATATGGCAATAATGCGAAGCCGAGGTTTCGGTACACGGCTCTGCAAACTGTGACGGTGTATTCAAAAAATGTTCAGGGCGTGAGAACCGTGATGAATTCGTTAATTGCGCTGGGGAAACAGGGAATCGTGTTTACGGCTGGTAACTATCAGACCCAAACAGAATACATTTTTACCAGGTTAAACGAGGTCAAGCCAGACATGATTGAAGAAGCTACGAGAAAGGCGAGAGAGGTCGCCCAAAAATTTGCTTCCGATTCTCAAAGCGCACTAGGCAAAATCAAAAGAGCATCTCAAGGTCAATTCAGCATTTACCCCCGCGACAAAAATAATCCTCATATTAAAAAGGTTCGGGTCGTTTCCACGGTTGAATATTACTTGTCAGACTAGCTGTCGAACAATTGCTGCTTCCTACACTTTCCTCAAGGGTCCAGACCCCTTTCAAGATCCTTTTCGGTAAACACGTCTTTTGTCCGAGCCAATCCACTTCAGTGCGTTTGCAGCGTGCGAAGTTCATTTTTGAGTCGGGCCGCTCATTTTTAGCGTAAGGCATCTTGTAACCCCACTCAACGTGATCCTTTCGGACTAAGCCAATACCGTAGCTTCTCTGCCCAGTTCTGGTGGCAAGGAAATAGGTTTTTTGACTAGTCGTGCTCATGTCACGTTTTCTCCTCATTTGATTGGTGTGAAAAGATCATGCCATAGGGCCCTTGGTCCAGCCACCCATAATCTACGAGAGGTTCGTCAGTGATTGTTTTGCCACCTTCAAAGTACATATACTGTTTTTACAGGTAACCCTTAGCAATACGGCGATAAAGAAATGGCCTTTAGCGAATTCGAGATAAAGAAGTATGAAAAGGTTGTGGGCGCCTATGTGGAAAGTCATCGGCCACCCCCGCATATCCGCGATAAAGTGGATATTGGCTTTAGAGTGGAAGGTCAGAGTGTTGAAATTTTCGAAATACGACCAAGCTGGCAAGATCCTCAAAAGAAGATCGAGGAAGCTGTAGCGAAAGCCACCTATGTGAAACGACAATTGCTCTGGAAAGTCTATTGGCAGCGTGCAGATCTACAGTGGCATCTGTACGAGCCTGTGCCCGAAGTAGATACACTTGAAGAATTTCTTCAAATCGTAGAAGCCGACGAATATTCTTGTTTCTTTGGTTAAGGAACTATCCGTCAACTCTGGTGCCAAAGGGCCGCTCTTCTTGGTCCCGCCGCAATCTACTGGCGAAAAGGGAGGTCAATGTATGATCGGACGATCATTTAAATTCGAAAACATCGAAGAGGGTTTCAATTTTGTAAGTTTCGGAGCGCCAATGGAGCACGAAGCGTATCTTTCCTTAGAGACGGGTGAAATCCATTTGCACAGTGAATATGGCGATACCGAACCGCTTCCCGAGGGTGTCGATGAACCTGGGAAGTATATATCTCTTCCGCATAAAAACGACTTAGATCGAGGGAAACAACTTGTCTTGCAATTTGTTTCTGAATATATGCCTGACGACTTGGTGGATGTGCAGGATATCTTTGACCGACG
>JAJFJC010000266.1 GCA_021774385.1 Alphaproteobacteria bacterium | reverse complement strand
GGGCATGGCCGTGATAGTCGTTGACCGCGTAGTGCTGGGTGCAGCGGTTGTCCCAAATCGCCAACCCGTTTTCACCCCAGCGAATACGGCAGGTAAATTCCGGCCGCGTTGCATGATCATTCAGATAGTCTAGGATCGGCGCGCTTTCCGCTTCGGTCATGCCTTCTAGCCGGGTCGTATAGACCGCGTTCACGAACAACGCCCTGCGGCCGGTCTCCGGATGGGTGCGGACGATGGGGTGGGCCAGTTCCTTGTCACCTTCCTCGCTGGCACGGACGACCATGCGTGTCGCGTTGGGGTCCTTTGCGAAGCGGCCTCCAGACCCGTAGGACCGTTTTGCACTGTGCATGGCCCGGCGGCCATCAAGCAATTCCTTCATGCCGGGTGAGAGCGCGTCGTATGCGCTATATCCGTCGGCGTACATCGTGTCGCCACCGGCCGGGGGCGTGACGCGGGAACTGAGGAAAGTCGCACTGGGTGGCGCTTCCTGGAAGCTGAAATCAGAATGCCAACGACCGCCGAAATTAATGGCCCCTACCTCGTCGGCATCCTTGCGGACCTCAATAATGTTGGGATGATCCGGCATGCCTTCGACGAAGGGCGTTTCGCCGAAGGGTCCGAAGCGTAAGGTGAGTTCCTCCAACTGATCGTCATCCAGCGGCTGAGTTGGAAAATAAAGGACCTGATGCGCCAAAAAGGCATGATGGATTTCGCTGAAGGCTTGATTGCCGAGCGCCGTCAAGTCGACGCCGGTGACTTCCGCGCCGAGCGCGCCGGCAATCGGGCGCACATCAATTGTTCCGTAATCCATATCCCACCTCTCGTTTGCGGCCTCCATTGAACCAGTGTGTGCCAGCGTGTTCAATGGCCGCGCAACTATGACGCAGAGAGGGCGCGATGAACAAATGGCAGGTCGGCGACGTCAAAATAACGCAGGTCATTGAGCTGGAGGCAACAGGTGGCAGCCGGTTTATCCTGCCCGATGCGACCCGTGAGCTGATCCAAACCATCGAATGGCTTTCGCCGCATTTCGCCGATCCGGACGGCCGACTGATCATGAGCATTCACGCCTTGATTATCGAAACGAAGGATCGCCGGATCATGGTCGACACCTGCCTTGGCAATGACAAGGTGCGCGCCATTCCCGGCTGGAATATGCGGCACGGCCCTTTTCTCGAAGATATCGCCAATGCTGGATATCCACGCGATTCGATCGACACGGTGCTATGTACTCACCTGCATGTCGATCATGTCGGCTGGAACACGATGCGTGTCGAAGACAGTTGGGTTCCCACTTTCGACAATGCGCGCTATTTGATCGGCGAAAAGGAGTGGACTCATTGGAGTTCGGAAGATGTCGAGAACCGTCGGGGCGACGACATCATGGGTGATTCCGTCCGTCCGATTTTCGATGCCGGCCTGGTAGATCTTGTCTCAACCGATCACAAAATATGCGACGAAGTTTGGCTCGAATCGACTCCAGGACATACACCGGGACATGTCAGCGTGCGTATATCCTCGCGCGGCGAAGAGGCCTTGATTACTGGAGACTGTATGCATCACCCTTGTCAGATCGCCATGCCGGATATGTGTAGCGGCGCTGATTCAGATCAGGATATGGCACGCGAGACACGGCATGGTCTATTGAACAAATATGCCGACGGACCAGTGCTCGTCATCGGCACACACTTCGCCTCTCCGACGGCGGGGCATATCGTTCGCGATGGGGATACGTTCCGGTTAGCGGTATAGAGCCGTGCGGTATTATTCGCTGCCCCCGGCGGTGGCGGTTTCGGCTTTTTCCTCGGGAAAGCGGGCACCGATCAGTTTAGCGCCTTGAAAAACCGTGTTCTGGATGTCCGCTTGACGGAGATCGGCGCCGCTCAAATTCGCGAACGACAAATCCGCATCATGCAGGATAGCGCCGTCGAATTTCACGTTTCGTAAATCCGCCCGTCTGAAATCGGTGTCGTTTAGAATCGCACCGCGCAAATCCGCCTTGTTCATACGCGCGTGGCGTAAATCCGCGCCGCCTAAATTCGCGTCCCGTAAATACGCCTCGTCCAGGCTGGCGCCGCGCAGATCCGCGAATTCAAGTATCGCGCCACGTAGGCTCGCCCGTGCTAAATTCGCCTCGCACAATACCGAATCGATTAAACTCGCTTCGCGCAAATCCGCATCGCTGAGATCGGCGTGAATGAGGTCGGTAAGATTGTTGAGAACAACGTTACGCATGTCCGAATACCGCAAGTCAGCGTCGCGTAGCGAAGCTTCACTGAAATTAGCGCTACGGAGGTCAGCACCGCGCAGGCTGGCGCCATCAAGACGCGCCGCGCGTAGATTGGCATCGCGCAAATTGGCGTTCCGAAGCGCGGAACCAACAAGCGATGCGCCTTCCAGGTCGGCGTAACGCAAAAATATTCCGCGCAAATCCGCTTGGCTCAAATCGATGTTCCGAAGGTCGAGCACGGCGTCTCGGCTCTCATGCTGCGTATCACGATGCAGAAAAACCGAAATGATGGCCTGAATATCGGACGGGAGCTTTGAACGCTCTTGGTCGCCGGGTTTGCTGGCATCCGCGCGAACCGGCGCGCGGGCGTATCGACGGAGATGGACGGTTAAAATTTCGATCACCGTCCAATAATTTTGCGGTGATTTTCGGGCTAATTCCTTGAGCGTATCGACGGCGGTAACGCGGTTCGAAATTTCAGTCCGGTCCGCGAGCTGCTCTTTCGCCTTCTGAAGCGGTGATCCTGATTGATGTCGCGTGACGATTTGTGCCTGCCGGTTCGAATGGTGTGTGCGAATTTGAGTCTTACGGCGGACCTTGATCAAGAACCATAAGGCCATGACCGCACCCACGCCGCCTACGGCAATCATGGTGATCGTGGTTGGTGTCCAGAATTCAGGATCAATTAAAAACGAGTCGGCCATAAGTGACTGATAATCCTAAATTGGCTGTGTGTAAATGTGACGGTTTCGAATATGGGATGAGTGGATCGAAAGTTTTCGCCGATTGCGAAAGCTTTATGGAAATTCGCGGCTTTCGCGAATTTCGAGCGGAATTGCGTCAGGAATTGGACCAGGTGTCCAACCAAGGAGAAGATGACGGCGCGAAATTCCCCTACCTTCGGTAGGCGGACGACGTGATTTTGCCGAAGTGCGTGACGAAATCGTTGCGGATACCGCAAAATCCACCAAACGTGACCTCCGTGTTTGGCCCTGAAACTAAACATTCCCGACACTTCAGAGACGTTCGGAAGAATGGCGCTTTTCGTATGCGGCGTCAATTGTGTATCGATTTTAGAGAAGTGTTTTCAATGGGTTGTGTGGTTGGCGATATAATTTAGCACGATGACCCGTATGGGTGACGCAAAAAGGCCGCGAAATCGATTTTATGTGCTCACAATAAACATTCGTTATTTGGGTGAGAGGAACAATGCCAAATTTGAGAACACATGATGCGGATTTGCGCGCTATTGCATCCGCTTTCAAGGAGCAGAAAGAGGCGGGCGCCGTCGATCATACCGCGTTCATTGCCGCGATTGCCGCCTATCGCATGCGGCATCCAGACGTCCTTCACAACGATGCGGCCTTGGTCGTCTTTCAACTTGTCGACGACTTGCTACACGGCCCGATAACGCTGCACTGAGTAGTATGTTCCGCACAATCGGACAACAGCACCGGTAGCGCGTCGGCGGCTCTCGTAGTACGCTTCCATTGCGACACTCTTGGGAAAGGTAAGCAATGACTGGCGACGACGGGTTGTCCCTCGACCATGTCGGTTTCATGGTGCGAGACCTGGATGCGGGTGAAGAACGCTGGCGAAAGTTAGGGTTTCAGTTGGCTCCGCGCAGCCCGCAAATGGGTGCGACACCCGACGGTGGGATCATGTCGCCATGGGCGACGTCCAACCATTGCGTCATGTTCGCGCGAGGCTATCTCGAACTCATCGGCATCACGGATCCGGCACATCATAATCCGTGGACGGCATTTCTGGATCGTTTCGAAGGAATCCATATAACCGCACTGCGCTGTTCGGATGCGGACGCGGCCTATGCGGCGCTTGCGAAACGCGCGGACGGATTTGATCCTCCTCTGCAAAGGAAGCGGGACGCGCCCTATGGTGATGGCGTACGGGCGTTTCGGTTCCGCAATATCTTCAGCCAAGACGATCAGTATCCTGAAGGGCGGTTCATCGTCATAGAACACCAAACCCCGGAAGTAATCTGGCAACCGACTTTGATGACACATCCCAACGGCGCGGTTGCATTCGATGAAGTGATTTTTTGTGGCGATGCGTCCACCGTCCAGAGGATTGCGGCGATTACCGGTGTCCCGGCGGCCGAGGGTGGATTTGCGCTGCCGGGCGGCGGTAAGGTTACCGTATTGGACGAACCGGCCTTCGCTTCTCGTTTCGAGGGCGCTACACCACGGGAGGTCCCATGTGCGGCGGCGGTCGTTGTTGCGGTCGATGCCCTTAGCAAGCTCCGTGCCTGTCTGGCTATGGCTGATATAACACCGAAAAAATCCTCCGATGACCTGCTGTGGGTTCCAGCCGAAGAGGCGAACGGCGGAATCATAGCATTTAAGCAAGCCTAGATCCTTTGGTTTGAATAGTTGGCGTGGGGGCATCTCATGGCTTGAATGGTTACGTTATTCCCGAGCCTGACATTTCTTGAAACGCGATGATGATAGCGGAGATCGCTTGAATTGTTTCGGCGGAATGCCCAAATACGTTCTGTCCGGGGCGCCGCTATAGGGCTTCGGGCATAACGGCCGCTCGCTCATGTAAAGGAGGAGATGACCGCGCCATGCCTCGTGTTTCCTTGTTTAACAGCCCCTTTTTATTGGGGTTCGAACAGTTCGAGCAAACGCTCGACCGAATTTCGAAAATGCCGGCGGAAGGATATCCGCCCTACAATATCGAACAGATAGGAAGCAACAGCCTCCGCATTACACTTGCCTTGGCGGGGTTTTTGGAATCCGACCTGTCTATCGAATTGGAAGATAACCAGTTGCTCATTCGGGGGCGTCAAACCGATGATTCAGATCGCAATTATCTGCATCGCGGTATCGCCGCACGCCAGTTTCAGCGCAGTTTTGTTCTGGCCGAGGGCATAGAAATTATTGGCGCCGAATTGGATAGTGGATTGTTACACATCGATCTTGTTCGGCCAGATCCGAAACCTCGTGTGCAGAAAATCAAGATTCGCAGGCGATCGAAGGGAGCCGAAGCCGTTGATGTGACATCGACAGCTGGCTTGGAATAGGAGAGTGTTTCGATGATCGATGAAAACACAGCAAAACATGCGCCGCACGAAGTGTTTGCTTTTCCGGGTGCCGAGAATATCGCGTATATTCGACCCGTCGAAGTCGACGATGTTCCATACTTCATTTTAATGTCGGCGCAAGGGCAGGAACTCGTGCTTGCTGGTAGTCGTGAAGCGGCTCTCGCCGCGGCGTATGACCGCGGCTATACCGTCGCAAGTGTCAACTGAGCGCGCGGCTTCAGTTCGCGAGATTGCCGGTACGGTTGGTGATAAGCGCCAGAAGATTTTCGCAGGAATCACATTCGCGCAGCTTTTCGCACACCGCCTTGTCGCGCAGCAGACGTGATACGCGCGAGAGCGTCTTTAGATGATCGGCGCCGGCGGACTCAGGTGCTAACAATAAAAAGATCAAATCCACGGGTTGATCATCGATCGCTTCGAAATCGATCGGCGTATCGAGACGCGCGAATAAGCCATAAAGCTGATCCAAACAGGCCAGTTTACCGTGCGGTATGGCGACGCCGCCGCCGACGCCCGTGGTACCCAGCCGTTCGCGTTCCAGCAACGCATCGAATATTTCCTGCTGCGGCTGTCCGGTATGCGTGGCGGCGCACAGCGACAGTTCATGCAGCGCCTGCTTTTTCGATGAAGCCGGCAGATTGGCGATGACACATTCCGCGTCAATTAGTTTTTGCAGTTCCATCAGCCGTTACTCAATCAGGATGATCCGTCGATATCCGACTCGCCCGCCGTATCGATCCATCCGATATTGCCGTCGCTTCGAAGATAAACCAGATTGATGGCACCGTTCGCATTGTTATGAAACAACAACGCTGGCTGCCCCGAAAGGTCCATTCGCATCACCGCCTCGCTAACGGTCAACCGCTCTACCTTTGTCGCCATCTCCGCGACGATAAGCGGTTGCGCTTCGGTGGATGGCTCTTCAGCCGCCTCAAGCGGTGTTTCCAGTACGAATTGCTGAAATTCCACGCTCTTCGCCGCGGCGTCCCGCCCCCGATGGTGATCGCGAAGGCGTCGTTTATAACGTCGTAGGCGTTTGGCGACGTGGACCGCCGCAGTATCGAATGCCGCATAGGCATCCTCGGAAGAAGCGTGGCTCTGAACAATGATACCCTTGCCGACATGCACGGAAATATCGGCCTTAAATCCCTTACCCTCACGCGTGAGGGTAACATGGGCGTCTGTTGGGTTCTCAAAATACTTCGTTACGATTGTCGGCAAGTTTTCTTCGATATGGCCGCGCAGTGCGTCGCCAATGTCGATTTGCTTGCCGTGTACGGAAAGCTGCATGGAAAAACCGGTCAAATGTTATTTTCGAATTTGGACGAACGACGCGAAGCTGCGTTCCTGCTCACCAAGGTGCGGCACCATAGTGAGGGGGCTTAATAGAGTCAACATTACTCGTGCTTGGTCAAGCGATCGTTAATTTTAGGCGGTTATAGCGCTTGCGCCTTCATACGTTTTCGCTGGATGGATGATGGAATTTTTAGTGTTTCCCGATACTTAGCAACTGTGCGCCGCGCAATATCAATGCCGCTATCACGGAGGAGTTCGACGATCTGGTCATCGGAAAACACGCTGTCGGGCGTTTCTTCGTCAATCAAGGTCTTGATACGGTGGCGCACGGATTCCGCGGAATGCGCTTCACCTCCCGAAGCGCTGGCGATCGAGGATGTAAAAAAGTATTTTAGCTCAAACAGACCGCGCGGCGTTGACATGTACTTGTTGGTCGTTACACGGCTTACCGTGCTCTCATGCATCTCAATCACTTCAGCGATATCGCGCAACACCAGGGGGCGCAGATATTCGACACCCTGTACGAAAAAGGCATGCTGCTGACGCACGAGTTCGCTGGAGACCTTGAGGATTGTATTGGCACGTTGGTCCAATGACTTGACCAGCCAACTCGCGGATTGAAAGCGTTCCGCGAGATATTCCTTATCTTGCTTTTTCTGCGCGTCCTTGCTGACCTCCGCGTAATAGCTTGTGTTGACGAGTACCCTGGGCAAGGTTTCCGGGTTAAGCTCGACGATCCAGCCGCCGTCCGGGTTTGGCCGCATCAGGATATCCGGCGTGATCGCCTGCGCGACTTCATGTTCGAATTCCTGCGCCGGTTTTGGATTGAGCGCGCGGATTTCATTGACCATATCGGCGAGATCATCGGCATCGACTTCGCAAACCTTCAGAAGTCTCTTGATGTCCTGTTTCGCCAGCAGGTCCAGATTGTCGAGAAGCGCGGCCATGGCCGGATCCAATCGATCTTTCTCGCGGAGTTGCAGCGCCAGACATTCGCGCAAATCCCGGGCGAAGATACCTGGAGGGTCGAAACGCTGCATACTATCCAGCGTGCTCTCGACGCGTGAGGCGTTGCAATTCAAGGTTTCCGCAATCAACTCCGGGTCGCCCGAAAGCCAGCCCGCATCGTCCAGCATGTCGATTAAATGTACACCGATCATACGGTCGATCGGGTCTTCGAAATCGACATTGAGCTGCTCGTTCAAATGATCGCGTAGCGTGATGTCCTTGGTCAGCGCGGATTCGAAGTTTTGATCGTCGTCGAAGGAACCGCCGTGCCCGCCGCTCCGACCTCCGTCGGCAAACGCGGTCGGAACATCGCCGGAAACGTCGACAACACCATCCTGTTCGTAGACGTTGCCGTAATCGGCGTCGAGCGGTGAATCGCCATCTGACGGCATGGTTTCCGATCCCGTCTGGTCGACGGTATCCGGGCCATCGGGCGGTTCGCTCTGATCAACCGTTTCACCACCTGCTTCGCTACCCGTATCGCCTTCGGGGACAGTTTCCCGGTCACCTTCCCGTTGGTTGTCCGACGCGCTTTCGTCTTTCTCCAGGAGTGGGTTTTGCTCGAGTTCGGTTTCCACGTATGAGGCAAGCTCTAGGCTCGACAGTTGCAGCAGCTTGATGGCCTGCTGCAATTGCGGCGTCATCACCAATGTTTGGGAGAGTTTGAGCTCGAGGCGCGGAGTTAATGCCATACCGTGTTAGTTGTTTATCGCCAATGATTGCTTAAAGGCTGAACCGTTCACCGAGATAGACTCGGCGAACTTCCTCGTGATCCACGATTTCTTCCGGCGCGCCCTGCATAAGGACCATGCCGTCGTGCAAAATGTAGGCGCGTTCCACCAAATCCAGCGTTTCTCGAACATTATGGTCCGTTATGAGGACGCCAATCCCGCGGTCCTTCAAATGATAGACGAGTTCTCGAATATCATGGACTGCGATGGGATCGATGCCGGCAAGCGGTTCATCGAGAAGCATGAACGCGGGCTGGGACGCAAGCGCGCGGGCGATCTCGACGCGCCTTCGCTCGCCACCGGATAATGCAATGGCCGGCGTTCTGCGCAAATGCGAAATCGAAAATTCGGCAAGTAACGCATCCAGCATCGCCTCGCGCTGATCGCGATCGGATTCGATGACTTCAAGAACGGCACGAATGTTGTTTTCGACGGTTAAGCCGCGGAATATCGAAGCTTCTTGTGGTAAATACCCTATCCCAAGCCTGGAGCGACGATACATGGGCAAGTTGGTAATGTCCGCGCCGTCTAAGGAAATCATCCCATAATCCGGACTGATCAAGCCTGTAATAATGTAGAAACATGTCGTTTTGCCGGCACCATTCGGACCCAAGAGGCCGATGATTTCGCCACGCCGGAGTTCGATGCTGACGTCGCGTAAAACCGGCCGTTTCTTGAAGGTCTTACCGACATTACTGATGACAAGACCTTGTGTTTCGGCGATGAGTTGCGGGCCATTCGCCTCTTGAGTTTCCGATACCGAATTCGAGTCCACGACGAGGCTTTCGCCAGGCCAGTTTATGGTGCCAGAAGCTTCCGTCTTGTTTTTATCTTCGTCTTCCACCGTAAATGCGCTTTCCTTGAACTAATTCCCGGGCGTTATAAGCCCTTTTACCCGCTTGCCGCCGCCAATGAGTCGGCTATTTCCCGTTTTAAGGTTTACCTCGGCACAGTTGCCATTTAGTTGATTTTTTCCACGCGTTATTTTCACATTTCCACATAGTGTCGCCGTTTCCGTACGAGGATTATACACGCCTTCGTCGCCGCGTGCGATTTCCGTCTTGGTTGAGACGAGAACATTGCCAAAGGCGTCAATCTGTTCGATATCGCTATTACCTTCTTTCGTTATATGCGCTGTCAGAATATCCGCGCGCAATTGGCCATCGGAACCAACGACGATCGCGTCGCCGCGCGCGACGGCGAGTTGCCGGATATTCCAATATTCCAATGTATCGCGGGCGGTTATAAGCGCGCTCGGCGTTTCAAGTCGCAGGTTCGCGCCAACGAGGACGAAGACGGCTTCATCGACGTGGTATACGCCTCTGTCGCCAAATGCCTTTTCGGATTTCGACGTCACGCGAACATTGCCATCGGCGTCGATACGGAAGACTTCTTGCCCGCTTCCATCCTTACCATCGCGATAAAAAGCGGTTAGCGTATCGGCGAAAACCTCGACGCCATTTCGTGCGGCGCGCGCATTTCCGCGCGCGATATAGGTTTTTGTATCGCGCTGCCATTCAATACCGTCGTCGGCATTGATTTCCACGGGATTTTCCTTGTCTCCGCTAAGGACGCTTTGTGCCAGCGCCACACCGGGGAGTATTGCGAGGAGTAGGGCTAACGCGATACGCATCATTTCTGGGCGCCTTTCGCGTTTGGCAAAATCGTAAGTTTTGCCTTGCCTGTAAATTCAACGCGTTCGCCGCGATTATAAATTCGAAAGCCCTCGGCACGGAGATGTCCGAATGGACCTTGTCCTTCTACAGGTTCCGTTCCCGTGGCGTCACCCGCCGTCAGATCGAACACGGCGCTTTCGGTGTGAAATTCGTAACCACTGTCGTGAAATAGATTGACGTTGCCGGCCAGTTCCAAAATTTGTTGATCACGATTGAAATTACCATTCGTCGCCGTTAGCGCGACCCAGCCGCCGTTACTCATCAAGATATCGGCTTTCGGTGCAACGAGCGAAATATCCGGCGAATCCGCGCTGGTTTGATCCGCTGAGTCCGCGGTGAGCGAAAAGGGCTGCTTGCTTGCATCCACGCCGTTAAACCGTGCGTTCACCATACGGAGTTTCTCCGCGTCGGTGCTGTTGATCTTGTTTGGTTCAAGCTTGAAAGGGTTTTGTTTCTCGTTCAGACCAGGCCAGAGCACGACGATGACGATCAATGCCGTCGCTATAGTCGGAAGCAGTATCTTAATGAAGCCGACAAACCGCCCGTAAAGTGGGCTGTAGCGGGGCCGTTCCCGTCGAAACGAAAGTTGCGCAAAGGTCCGGTCGCCCCGTGCCTCCGCCTTGGGCGGCGGGTTATCGGGTCCCGTTTCGGAGGCAGTCATGTAAATACCGCGTTCCTGGCGATCGGCCACCATTCGGCATCGTGAGGCCCCGTTTCGCGAATATTGGCGTTGGGGATAATGATTTTGTCGGCACCGCTCAGCGTACCCCCGCTTGCAGACAATCATGCAAGTGAAGGATCCCGATGGGTGTCTTGTCGACCACGAAGACGCACAGGAAGGGCGGTGTGCTTGTATTCATAAACGCGACGGCTTCAGCCGCCAACGCGTTCGCCCGAATAGTCCGCGGATTGCGGGTCATAATGTCGCCGGCACTGATAGACAACATATCCTTGCTCATATGCCGGCGCAGATCACCATCGGTTATGACTCCAATCAAATGTCCGGGTTCGTCCACAACGCCAACACATCCGAACCGTTTTTCGGTCATCGTTAAAATAGCTTCGCTCATGGGCGTGTCGGGCGTGGTGAGCGGCATATCGCTGCCGCTGTGCATAAGGTCACTGACCCGCAGCAAGTTATTGCCAATTTGGCCGCCCGGGTGAAATACTTGGAAATCAGACGATGAAAACCCGCGCCGCTCCAACAGTGCCACCGCGATGGCATCGCCAAGCGCGAGCTGCATTGTGGTCGACGTCGTTGGAGCGAGTCCCATCGGACAACCTTCCGGAACGGGAGGCAGAATTAATGCGATATCCGCTACTTCCGCCATCATGCTATTCTCGCGTGCGGTTATCGCGATCAATGGGATGGCGAACCGCTTTGCATATTCCAGCAGATCGTTCAGTTCCTGCGTGCTGCCGGAATTGGAAAGGGCAATCACCGCGTCGTCATGTGCGATCATGCCCAAATCGCCGTGGCTTGCCTCGCCCGGATGAACGAAATAGGCCGGCGTGCCCGTGGATGCCAGCGTGGCTGCGATTTTTCGCGCGATATGTCCGCTTTTCCCCATGCCGGTCACGATGACGCGCCCCGTCACGGCAGACAGAATGTTGAGCGCGTCGGTAAACTTACCGTCGAGCGATGCCGACAATACGCGTATTCCTTCAGCTTCCAACGATAAAACGCGTGAGGCCGATTCGAAATCGCCGTTCGTTTCTGTGGCCGGCTTCTGGTTCTGTGGGGAAGTCAGAACTATTGCCTTTTTCTCATCAAGGGGGCTATCGCGTTAATTCGTGGTTCGCACGATAGCCGTTATTAGAATCATAGTGATGCAACTTAAAAAAATAAAGACGCCAATTGGCTTTAGCTCAAATAATTAGCTATGGGCGAAGATGTCATTATCTTCCCATCCGCGCAGGTCGAGCTCCGCCCGAATCGGAAGAAATTGGAACGCGGCCTCCGCCAGGTGCGTGCGGCCTTCCCGGTGCAGCATTTCGTCGAGGCGCCTTTTCAAGGCATGCAAATACAACACGTCGCTGGCGGCATAGGTCTTTTGCGCATCGGATAAGGTTTCAGCCCCCCAATCCGAAGATTGTTGCTGTTTCGACATGTCTATATCGAGCAATTCGCGGCACAAATCCTTCAGCCCATGTCTGTCGGTATAGGTTCGCACGAGTTTAGATGCAATTTTTGTGCAATAAACCGGCGCGCAGTCGATACCAAGACCGTTCCGCAACGCCGCGATATCGAAGCGTGCGAAATGAAATAATTTCAGAATGCCGGGGTCGGTCAGAAGACGTTCTAAATTTGGGGTATTGCGTCCCTCCGCCGGAATTTGCACCAGATGACTATTGCCATCGCCGGCGGACAGTTGGACCAGGCACAACCGGTCTCGATGCGGGTTAAGACCCATCGTTTCCGTATCGATTGCAACAGAATCACCGAAGTCGATACCGTCCGGCAAGTCGCCTTGATGTAGTTCAATCGACAATCGAATCCCTTTTCCCTCTGCGTTGAGGGACGTGTTTGGTGCCCAGGAGAAGACTCGAACTTCCACGGGGTTGCCCCCACAGGTACCTGAAACCTGCGCGTCTACCAATTCCGCCACCTGGGCGCCTGTCCAGATCAATGCCGCGTGATAGGCTGGGGCGCGAATGTTGTCAACCAGTAGCCTAATGGCTCGGTTTAAGCGGCCCTTGAAAATAGGCGATGCGTACAGAGACAAGCGGCGATAAGATACGTGCCATTCTCCGCAGGGGAATTTTTTCGCGGAAAGGCAAGCGACGATGAAACAAGTCACGGTATTCGGTGGATCAGGCTTAATTGGTCGGCATTTGGTGGCGCGGCTCGCCGCGCGCGGGCATGTGGTACGCGTTCCAGTACGGGACGTGGCAGCGGCAAACTTCTTGCGGCCCATGGGCGATGTTGGACAGGTCACGCCAGTTGGTGTGAACGTTACCGACGAAGCCGCGGTTGCGGCCGCCGTTGAAGGTTCCGATGTGGTCGTCAATCTCGTCGGTATTTTGTTCGGTCGCGGGCGGCAGAATTTTGCCGCCATCCATCGTGATGGGGCCACGAATATCGCGAAATGTTCGAAAGAAGCCGGCGTGGAACGGCTGCTTCATATGTCGGCGCTTGGCGCGTCGCCAAAATCGCGGTCGCTGTATGCCTGGTCTAAGGCTGCGGGCGAGGAAGCGGTGCGGGAGGCCTTCCCCGATGCGACGATCTTTCGTCCGAGCGTGGTCTTTGGGCCGGATGACGAATTTTTTAATCTCTTCGCGGCTCTCGCGCGTCTATCGCCGGTTTTGCCTGTTTTCGGATGTCCACTGCCGACCTTGCGAGGTACTCAAATCGACATTTATGGCGAGGGCGGAACGAAATTCCAGCCGGTCTATGTCGGCGATGTCGCGGATGCGATGGTTGCCGCGCTCGACGATCGAGCCAGTGCTGGTGAAACGTACGAACTCTGCGGGCCGACCGTGTATAGTTTTAAGGCCTTGATGGAACTGGTATTGAGCGTAACCGACCGCAAATGTCTGTTGGCGCCCATTCCGTTTTGGGTTGCGTCCTTCGAGGCTCTGTTTCTTGAATTTTTACCGAAACCATTATTAACGCGGGACCAGGTGACATTGCTCAAATCCGACAATATCGCCTCGGGTGAACTGCCCGGTTTAGAATCGCTGAGTATCGCACCGACGGCGGCCGAAGTTATATTGCCGACCTATCTGGACCGATTCCGTCGCGGTGGCCGGTTCCACGGTCCACAACCCGCCTGAAGATGGTGAATTCGCCAGCCGAGACAACCGTGATCCGAAACGCGGCTTGGGTTGTCGCTTGGGACCTGCCCAATGCCCGACACGTTTACCTTCGTGACGCCGACATCGCATTCCGAGGGATAGAAATCACTCATGTTGGGGGCCGCTATGATGGCCCGGCGGCGCGCGAAATCGATGGTCGTGAACGATTGGTCATACCCGGCCTGATCAATATTCATACGCATCCCTCAAGTGAACCGTTGCGCAAGGGGCTGACCGACGAAACCCGAAGCCCAAATTTTTGGCACAGCTCGCTTTACGAATTTCTACCCGTCTTCGCTGGCGACCGCGACGGTGCGATTGCCGGCATTCAAGTCGCCATGGCCGAACTCCTGATGAGTGGCGTTACAACGGTTGCGGATCTTTCCATTCCCTTCGACGGTTGGCTGGACACCTTGGCGGAAAGCGGCATCCGCGCGGTTGCCGCCCCCATGTTCCGCGACGCACGCTGGCGTGTCGCGGAAGGGCGGCGGATCGAATATGATTGGGATGAAGGTGCCGGCCGTGAAGCGTTTGCCGAGGCTAAAAAAGTTATCGAGTTGGCGCGGCAACATCCCTCGGGGCGGCTAAGCGGCATGGTTTGTCCAGCGCAAATCGATACCTGTACGCCGGATTTGATTCGCGACGCGCATGATTATGCCAAGGAACGCAATCTGCCGTTCCAAATTCACGCGGCGCAAAGCGTTAACGAGTTTCATGAAATGATCCGCCGGCATGGCGTGACGCCGATTCAATGGCTCAAGGATATTGGCGGTCTCGGCCCGCATGCGATCATTGGGCATGCGATTTTTCTGGACCATCATCCTTGGCTTCACTGGACCACGCGCAAGGATCTCGAATTATTGCGCGAAACGGAAACCACGGTCGCGCACTGTCCGACCGTTTTTATGCGGCGCGGAATTACGTTACAGAGTTTCGGCGATTATCTTCGCGCCGGCATCAATCTTGGCATCGGCACCGATACCTATCCGCATAATTTCCTGGAGGAAATGCGAAGCGTCGGTAATTTCGCCCGTGTCACCGTCGGTTCGGTCGATGACCTTGAGACCCGCGATGTTTTCGAAGCTGCGACGATTGGCGGCGCTCGGGCGCTACGGCGCGATGATATCGGACGGCTGGCGCCGGGCTGTAAGGCTGATTTGGTCTTGGTCGATATCAAGGACCCGTCGATGATGCCGCTGCGCGAGCCGTTGCGAAGTCTAATATTCGTGGCGGCGGAACGTGCTGTCCGCGATGTCTTTGTCGATGGAGATCTTGTTGTCGAAGCGGGCAAACCCTGCAATATAGATTTGCAAGCGGCATCCGAGGCCTTGGAAGCGGCACAACAGCGATCAATGGCGCGGGTGCCGGGCCTCGACTGGGCGGGACGCGACGCGGAAGCGCTGTCGCCGATGGTCTTGCCAACGGTAAAGCAAGTCGGCTCCGCCCCCTTAAGCGTAGACCCAATATAGCAGGCCAGCCGCGAGAATGATTCGATAGATGACAAACGGCGTAAAGCTGGCGTTGCGCAGCCATTGCATCAGTCCCCAAATCGCAATCATAGCCGTGACGAATGCAAGAACCATGGCGATCAGCGCATCTTGGCCCAGCGATACATCGCCTAGTTTATAAAGATCGTAGCCGGAAAGGAGGCCGGCGCCCAGGATCGTCGGGATGGAAAGCAGCATGGAAAAGCGGGCGGCATCCCGTCGTTCCATACCAAGCAGACGAGCCGCTGTCATGGTTATACCGGAGCGACTAGTTCCAGGAATGAGCGCCAAGATTTGCAACATTCCAATGAAAAGCGCGCTGCCCCAGGTAAGGTGCTCAATCGTTCGAAGGGTCATGCCAATTCGATCGGAAATCCAAAGCAACAACCCGAAACCAAGCGTCGACCAAGCAATGATTTCCGCGCTGCGCAGGCCGGTTTCGATAAAGTCCTTGGCAAAATATCCGACGATGACGACTGGTACGGTGCCGACGATGACATAAAACGCAAGCCGCGCGCCGGGATTGCCGCGGCCCGTGGCGAGCCTGACAATTCCCGTCGCCATAAGCCATATGTCGCGCCAAAAATACACCATGACAGCGAAGAGCGTGCCGACATGAACCGCTATATCCATAACCAGGCCCTGGTCGGGCCAGCCGAGCACTTTCGATGTTAGAATCAAATGTCCAGATGAGCTGATCGGCAGGAATTCGGTAATCCCCTGCACAAGCGCCAAAATCAAGATATGGTATAGTACCACGGAAACCTCGCCTATATACCGGTTGGTTTATACGCATTTTAATTGATTGGAGGATAGGTTTTTTTGCCGTCTCCGGGACGGTACCCCTAAATTATTGAGGAACCGGTCCGCACGAAAATCATGCGTTTGGTTTTTGCGGTCGGAATATTAAAGTCCGTTCCAGGGTTACCAATCGTATGAATCGCGACGGGGGCTGTCCTTTTGGAGATCAAATAGAACGCGCCCTCTTTCTATTTTTAGCGTAGAGCCTAGAATGTCATCCATGCCGCTGTTGTATCATCTCTGGCTGTCTCCGTTCAGTCGCAAAGTCCGCATTGTCATGGGCGAAAAGGGTCTTGATGTTTCACTCAAGGTCGAAAAAGTCTGGGAGCGCCGCGAAGAGTTTCTATCACTAAACCCAGCGGGAGAAGTGCCCGTGATGGTGACGGATGACGGAATGGTTTTATCCGAATCGGCGGCGATCGCAGAGTATCTCGACGAGTCGTACCCCGACCCGCCGTTAATTGGCCGCACACCGGCCATGCGCGCGGAGACCCGTCGTCTTGTCGCTTGGTTTGATCTTAAATTCCATCAGGAAGTAACCGCGAACCTCGTGAACGAAAAGATCATGAAACGATTCCTCGGCCTCGGTGAGCCGGATTCGGCGGCAATTCGTGCGGGCAACCAAAACATTCATTTTCATCTCGATTATATCGGATATCTGACGGAGCAACGCCGCTGGATTGCCGGCGATGAGCTTACGTTGGCCGACATCGCGGCCGCGGCGCATATATCCTGCGTTGACTATTTGGGTGATGTTCCCTGGGACGAACATGGCTCGGCGCGGGAATGGTACGCGCGGATTAAATCGCGCCCCAGCTTCAGATCGCTACTCGGCGATCACATTCCTGGCGCGCCGCCGCCGAAACATTACGCCGATCTCGATTTCTGAACCGGAGGGGATGCTGTCGGAAGACTCATTGATTCTTTCTGTCCAATTGCACGTCCAACATTTCGAGATTACGTTGCGCCGCATCCGCGGCGGGTGTGCCTTCATGCAGGCGAAGCAGATTGAGCCAAGTCTGCCGGGCGGCGTCTCTCTTACCACTTAAGCGTTGCAGGATGCCGTATTCGAGCAGCACCTCGGGACGTTCTGGCGCGAGTTTGAACGCGGCCTCCGCATCCTCCCATGCCAATGGCAGCGCATCGACGAAGCGGTATGCGCTGGCTCGAAGAATTAGTGCCTCGACACGGTCGGGATCAAAGGCGACCGCTAGGTTGAGATCGTCGATGGCTTCCCAATAATTCTTCGCACTAGCAAAGGTCATCGCGCGATCGATCAGAATTTCGCTATCTTTAGGCGACAGCGCTAAGGCCTCGCTTTGCGCTGCCGCGGCACGTTCAAGATCTTCGGCGCGAAACCAAGCAGAACCGGCTTGCGCTAAAATGGAAGCGCGCTCCCGCACCGGTGCGTCTTGCATTTGGTTGGCTATTTTCTCAAAACGTTTCGCGGCTTGCTCATATTGTCCAAGATTGAACAATGTCGCCGCAACACAGTGTTGGGCCGCGCCGCCACCACCCATATCCTGCCACGCAAGCGCCGCCTCGAGCGCGGTGTTGGGGTCTGAATTCGCGAGGCGCATGCATTTTTCATAGGTCCCGCTCCCATTTTCAATTTCAACCGGTGCGGCATGCGCTGCCGTAGCCAATGTAAAACAGGCCAGGATGATTAGAGTGTGTTGATAGACCACGATGCTCCCTTTTGAGCCGTTATCGTCGTGAAACCGTGCCGCCACATGGTATACAAATTTTGGCGACAAGAGATTTTTCCGTTTTGCCGGAAGGACCGTATGGCATCAATGAAAGACCGTCGATTATTCTGTTTTGGTTTCGGATATTCGGCCCGGGCGGTCGCCAAGATTCTTCAAGAGGAAGGATGGAAGATTGCAGGCACCGTTCGAAGCGATACAGACGCGCGATCTCTCGAATTACTTGGATATGAAATCTTTCGCTTCAATGGTGACGGGCTGATGACGTCGGCACACACCACGCTTGCGGGAACGACACATTTGCTTTCGTCCGTGCCACCGAATGCCGGTGGCGATCCGGTTCTAGGCCATCATGCCGCCGATATCGAAGCCCTGCAGTCCCTGACATGGATCGGTTATCTCTCGACGACCGGCGTTTATGGAGACCGGCAAGGCGGTTGGGTTGATGAATCTTCGCCTCTGAATCCGACAGGCGAGCGGGGCCACCGCCGGGTTACCTCGGAAAACGAATGGAACAACCTTCGTACCGATGCGGCTGTTCATCTTTTCCGTTTGGCCGGCATCTACGGGCCGGGTCGAAGTGCTCTCGACACCGTGCGAAGCGGTAGAGCACGGCGCATCGTCAAACCGGGACAGGTCTTCAGCCGAATTCATGTCGACGATATCGCGCAAGTGCTACTAGCGTCGATTTCGCGGCCGGATCCGAACGCGATCTACAATGTCTGCGACGCGGAAGCTGCGCCACCGCAGGATGTTATCGCCTATGCGTGCGATTTGCTCGGCGTTGAAGCGCCGCCGGAAATCGATTTCGAAGAAGCCGCGCTGAGCGATATGGCGAAGAGTTTCTATCGTGACAACAAACGTGTCTCAAATCGACGCATTCTGAATGAATTGGGAGTCGTCCTCAAATGGCCGAATTATCGTGCCGGGTTAGAGGGGCTGATTGAATGAAACGTTCTTTGTCACTCTTAATTGTCCTTTTCCTGGCAGCGAATTGCCAAACGCCGGCGTCTTCGCCCGCGCGCGTTCCGTCGAATTCACTGAAGCCTAACGCAATCTCCTTTTCCAGCGGCGATGGATCGCCATTGACAGGGTATTTTTATAAACCTGCGGGGAATGGACCGTTCAACGCGGTACTCATGATGCACGGATGCGCAGGATTGCTAAACAAGGATGGTACGTTGAAGGCGCGGGAAGCGGCGTGGCTCGAGATATTGCGGAACGAAGGTTATGCGGTACTACTCGCCGATAGCTTCACTGATCGTGGCCAAGGCAGCATCTGTCGCCTTCGGAACCGGCCCATAAAACCAGACCGTGAACGACCGCATGATGCCTACGGCGCGTTGCGGTGGCTACAGGCGGAGCCCACTGTACGGCCCGACCGAATTGTACTTATGGGATGGTCGAATGGGGCGATGTCGATGTTGTGGGCCATGCGTGAAAATGCGCCGCAACGTCCGGCCAATCTCAAAAACGATTTTCGCGCGGCAATCGGATTTTATCCCGGCTGTATAAAAATTCGCCGCGTAATCGAAGATTATCGGGCGGCCCGGCCCATCCTGTTGCAAGTCGGTTTGGCCGATGATTGGACCAAGCCGAAGCCTTGCATGGCGCTCGCCGATGAGGCAACCGAGCGAGGCGGGGCGAAGATGATTTATGACGCATATGAAGGCGCGTATCACGCTTTTGACAACCCGAATTCCCGCGAACGGACGATTACCACGAAACATAGCGGCTATAAGAGTGGTCAACGTACGGTTCACATCGGCACCAATCCCGAGGCGCGGCGCCGGTCAGTCGTGCGCGTGAAAGCGTACCTTCGAGAAACATTCTCGAATTGAGTTAAATGCGATCACTGAGTTCCGCCACGGCGCCGCGAATTTTATCGAGATCGGTGGGCGTCGAAAGCCTGTGATCTCCGTTTTTTACCAAAGTGGTTTCGATATCGCTTGAGGTGATCGCATCCGCCGTGCGGAGAATATGATCCACGGAAATTACCTCGTCGCGTTGTCCAAGCAGGATGCGCACCGGTCCATCGAAAGGAATTGGATGCCCCAGTACCAAATGGCGCCGCGATTCCTCAATCAAGTCGCGGGTTATTGGATAGGGGCCATCATCATAGAGCGATGGGCGCATCCAAAGACCTTCCTGCTCTATCTGGCGCCGCGCATCGGATGTCAGGCTTTTCCATAGCAATTCGGTTGTGAAATCCGCCGCGGGCGCGACGAGAACCAATCCGGCAACACGGTCTCGCCGTAGAAGCGTCAACAACAATGCCATCCACCCGCCCATCGATGAGCCGACGACAATTTGCGGTCCCTCGGTGACTTCCTCGAATATGGCGAGGAGATCGTCCAACCAAGTTCCTATCGTGCCGTTCTCGAATTTACCCGAGGATTCGCCATGACCTTGATAATCGAACCGTGTGAATTGCTGTTCGCGAGCCCGGCAAAATGTTTCAAGTGTCGTTGCCTTGATGCCGGTCATATCCGACTTGAACCCGCCGCAAAAAATTACACCAGGTCCATGGCCGGAATTGTGATGGTAGGCGATTGTCGCGCCGCCGGGGCGTGTTAATATCGAGGCTGATTGCGAGTTCAAGGTCGTTGGCCCAAATTGCGCTTAATTAAGAAGGAACTGGCCACAGAATGGCGAATGTCGGGGAATCTAACATTTCGGATCAGGATTTGACCACCCGGCCGCCGGTCGTCATGCAGGTCGT
>JAJFJC010000265.1 GCA_021774385.1 Alphaproteobacteria bacterium | reverse complement strand
GACCGCGATTCGTACCTATCCAAAGCGTGCCATCGGCCTCTTGCGCCAAGCTGTAAACGATGTTGCCGGCGAGCCCTTCCGATGATGTATAGGACTTCCAAGTTTTCGCTCCGTCGAACAGGCTCAAGCCGCCACCCCAAGTCCCGAACCAAACACCGCGATCAAGGACGTCCCATTTCGCGACGAACACGTAGCTCGGATTGTAAGTTTCGCCGCTGTCGACGGAAATCGCGAGGTCGTGACGCGAACGCGTGCCCAGACCGGTGTTCGGACTGGGTGGCAGAGAAAGGTTATTGGGTGCCCCCAGACCATCCTTATGAGTCCAGGAGCGCCATTTCTTACCGTCCAACATGGAAACCCCGCCTTCGGTGCCGAACCAGACCCGCCCTCGCGGATCGATATCAAGGCCGTAGACCCAGATGTTGATCAGCTCCTTGCGGTAGTTGGTAAAGACATCCGTCTTGGGGTCGTAATGGCTGGCCCCGTCCCAAGTTCCGATCCAGATTTTTCCATCGCGGTCGAAGGCGAAGCCGTAGACCCAGTAATCGGCAAGACCGTGCATTGGAAAGAACGTTTTCCAATTGCCATTTCGATAGCGGCTAGCGCCGCCGGCATTTGTGCCGAACCAGACATCACCCGAACCCGGCAGCCCGATGGAAAAAACATACTCATTTGCCAATCCATCCTCGCGCGTGAAGGTCTGCTTCACATCCTGGGTTGCCAAGTCGATTTGTAGTGCGCCGACCGAGGTTCCCACCCACAAGGCGTTGGCCTCTTTATCGATGGCAAGGGAGCGAACGTAGACCCCCTCCCCAACGCCAAAAACCTTTGTCTCTGGGCGTTGGGCACCGTGATGACGGTCCTGCGCCCGCGATATGGATGATAAAGAAATAATCGAAACAAGGATTGCCAGGACGAATACACGGGCTGGCGGCCACGGGAGTACGGCGCGGCCAGACCTTTCGGCGTTCGAATTTTGTCCGCGGCTAACGCTGTAGGCTTCTGACATAGGCGATCACATCCAGAATGTTCTTTTCGCTGAGAATTCGGTCGTAGCCGGGCATCACACCCTTGCCCCGTTTAAGGGTCGTAACCAGGTCGCGGTCGGGAATTAGCAGGTTCTGCGCCCGTGTCATATCGGGCACGCCGGCCATCATGGGCGCACCGTTTATACCGTGACATGCTGTACAGTGTACTTGATAGACTCTACGCCCAGAGAATATATCGGAGGCGGCAACCGGTGTTATTGCCAATGCCAATGCCACACCGGCGAACAGCGCGAACAATAGCGTTCGATACTCATGACATCTTGGTTCGTGCAGAGCCATTCCGACCTCTCCTCGATTCCAGGAGGCCGGCGGCAAATAACGATCAAGAACGCGTGCAAGCCGTGACCTAAGCGCGTTTATTTTTGATGCGGTCATGCAACAGCTCTCGTGTAATCGCAAAGACGTTCCATTAGTTTATTTGCAACTTTCTTCCACGCCGGATTTGAAGACCAAAACGTGGTGTTGATTTCTCTCCTGAGTGCACGCATCTATCGCGCCAGCTTAGGTATTTGAATGGCCGTGGCGTTGACCTCGGTCAAATATGGCAAAACGGCGGGGTCATCCCAATTGCGCGCACCGGCGATACGTTGCCGGATGTGTCCATTCGCACTAATCACTAAGGTCTGAGGATAGACGGTCACACCAAGCAGCTCTCTCACCATTCCACCGGACCGGTCTATGAAATTAGGAAATGTGACGCCAACCTCGGCCAGATATTCGCGGACGAAATGGCGATCCTCGTCGACCGCCAAACCGATCACAACCAATCCATCTTTTTCGGCGCGTTCGCTCAGCCGTTGCAATTCAGGAAGTTCCGCACGGCAAGGACCACACCACGTTGCCCAAACATTGAGCAGTATGCTTCGTCCGGCAAACCCGGCAAGCTTTGCCGCTGTGCCATCAAGGTCAATCAACTCTTGCGTCCATAGGCTGTCCAACGGCCGGTGGGCGCTTCCTAATCCTTCCTGACTCCGCGTTTGGACGGATGCGGCCACTTTTCCTCCGTTCATGTTGTCTTGCCGTAACTGCCATTCCTCTACAGCGGACTCGGCTCGACTCCTGTGCGGCGCGCGCGAATCCGTAAGACGTAAATAGGTTCGCATCGCCCCGAGCGCTTCATCGAAGTTGCCGAGTTTATCGGCGCTTTCCGCCAGGCCGTAATGGGCATCGCTTTGGTTTGGGTTAAGCTCTATGGATTTGAGAAAGGAAGACCGTGCGGCCGCGGGCTGGGCAAGCGCAAGATAGACAAAGCCGAGGTTCACGTGAACTTTAGGAATTTTTGGACGCAACCGCCGAGCGTTTTCTAAGGCGATTAGTGCCGCTTTAGCATCGTCCTGCCGCAAGGCGCGGCTGCCATATTCGAAGGATTGCGTAAAATTGGTCTTGGACAGATGTTGGCGAACCCCAGCGGCGTTGGGCGACTGTAAAGCCACGGATGCAATCGTGGCCGACGAAACACTGTCCTCTATGGTCGAATGGACTGCGAAACCGATCGCCATCGTCCCCATGACGACAGCCAGCATAACGGGTTTCACCGACTTGCGACGTACCTTTCTGGTCATATTGCCCCCTTATGCGGTGCTGTCGAAATAAAGGGCGTACCGAAGAAAGTTGCGAAAGCGAGTGCGAAAATACCAAGGATCATCATGGCTTGAAAAACTTGCGATAAACGTTGTGTTGCCCGTAGATGTAGATATGCGGCGGCGGCAAGCCAGGTTACGAAAGCCCATGTTTCAAGGGGATCCCAGTCCCAATAACGCCCCCAAGCGTCCTGCGCCCAAACCGCCCCGATAACAAGCATCAGAGTTTCGAAAATGAAAGCAGTCAAGACGAAGCGATAGGCCAATTCCTCCAAGGACGCATTTGCTGGTAGTAGGCTAAACTCACGGTTGGCGTAACGACGAAGCAGCACAACGAGGCTGAGCCCGACGGCCATCAGAACACAAGCGAGAAAGAATTTGCCAAGACCAACATGCAGGGGGAGCCACGGCGTATCGTAGGTCACTGGTGCCGCTGCATCGCTCGGCGTCACCGTTGGCAGCCAAAACACCAACACCAGCAAAATCGGTAGCACCACCGCCAGCACAGAGCGAATACGGGGAATCATGAGGGTAAAGAGTAGGGCGGCGAAGTGCAGGCTCCAGATGTTGCTAGACAAGATCTCATACATGTCAACGTAGGGACCATGGTCCATACGCTGCCAGCGCAGGGCGATGGCAGCCGTGTGCAGAATCAGTGCCGCAGTTAGCAAGCCGAGCGGCAATCGCATCGCCGCTTGCTTCTTCACAACGCTGAAAACTCCCGCCAACGCCGCTGCAACATAGAGCGCCAGCGAGGCCTGAAGGATCGTCATGTCAGATGCCACTGCGCGCTCCTGAGATGGATGATGTGTTATCCCAGTGCGATTCGCGAAACTTCGCGGCGACATGCCAGGTTAAGCAAGCAATCGCGACCACGATGGCGGCGAGCATCCACGGCATCAACGGATTATAGGCAATGACATAGCCCATCCAAATTCGCAGTCCCTCGAAGCGCATAAGGCCATGCGCTAGGTGAAGAGTCTCACCGTACTTAAGTTCGTGCCGTTCGTCGTCGGCGATGACCACAAGTGTGGGATTTTCAGGTTTTCGAAAATTCCAGGCAGAAGCTTCGTCGAACACGGCATTAGGCAAGTGCAGCCAAAGTTTGATTGGTGCTTCCTCTTCAGATGGCTGCCACACATTACCTTGCCGAAAATGGTTCAGTGGATAGGAAGGCATATGAACCGCCCCGGTCCGCGTGGTCCCGGTCCGGTCACGATAGCTAAGCAGAGGTGCAAATCCCTTATTGAACGAGGTATAGAAACGGTAACCACCAAGTACGAGAGGGTGATCATCACCAACACTCAATTGACGGATCGCACCGTCGCCATTGGCAACATAGACGGTACTTTCCGTTTCGCGCCGTTTCATACCTGGCTTGTAGGCGATGTTAAAATCCCCTTGCGAAAAACGGATGCGGTTGAGGTGCCAGGGATGCAAAGGACCGCTGGTCGCCTCGACAAGCATTGGGTCGAAAGCAGTACCTTCGGTAATCTCGACATGTCCGGAAAATGCCATCAACCGGTCCACGGACACTATTAGCGCCAGTGCGGCGAGAGCCAGGTGGAATGCCAGGATTGCTTTTTGCCGGCGCAAGGCTTCCCTGGTCGCAATGGAAGCCAAGAGATTTACGAACAAGAGCGCGAAGGGCAGCGCGATTAGCGACCCGACCGGCACGGCACCATCTTCACCGGCGAGCACGAGTATGGCGGTGAACGCAATGCCCGCCGCCGTCACCCATAACGATGCAGTGGCTCTCACGATGCGGCGCAGGGCTGCACTCATGGCGGGTTCTCGCAATTCTCGGAGCTATCGCGCATCCAGTCACGCCCAACTTCGCCATTACCAGGGGGACCGGCGGAGCCGCAATTCACGGCCTGCCAGTTGCCGCTGGTAGCGAAGGTGCGCACTTTCAGCATAGCGTTCAGGTAATAAGGCCCGGCCGTGAAACCCGCCGTCGTGTTGTTACGAACTTGCGTCCCGGTAGGTAATCCGGCTTCTGGACCGACATCGTTGAGATTGACCAGAAAACCTTTGTTCTTCCATCCGTGCGGCACGGCGACATGGCACCAAGTACACCGCAGGCGGCCGATTTTGTCGGCATGAAAAGCGTGTAGGTTTTCGTCCTTTTCACCGCCGAAACCACTGGGAATGCCTTCTCCATCCTTGGTCGCATAACGCTGGAACGAATGGCATTGAAAGCAAATATGATCGGTGGTCCCCGCACCACCTGTCTGATCGTTCCAATCGCCCTTGAGAATGAAATTGCGGTTGGAACCATGTGGCCCCCAGGTCCGGCCATTTTCCCCACCGGGTGGAACCACGGTGCCAATACCAGTCTCGGAGCCGTGGCAGTCGGAGCAGTACATTGTCTGAGTCCCGATGAAGCTGGCGTTGTTCCAAGGTGACAGCCAATTGCCCGCATCAGCCTGGCGCGTGGCTGTGGTTCGGCCGGTCGATTCCATAACCGGATGCCAGGAACGGTGAGTACCGCTCGGCTCACCACGATCGGCCAGGGGCGCCTGGAACTCCATCGCTTGATCGGTATAGCGAGTCATTGCATTGGTACCCGATGGCGTACTACCACCGCTGACGCCAAGTTCCGGCGGATTCGTGTAGCCGTAGGTCGAATGGCAATTCAGGCATATCTGATACTCGCGGGTGACCCAACCACTCGATTTCGCGGTACTGCTCCCCGTGAGTGGGTTCCCGCGTTTTACATCGAAGTTAATCGGAGCCGATAGGAAGTCCGTGGAACCGTAAACCGGTTCCACGCCCCAACTGCCTTTGAGAACACCCGATGCGATGTTGGTGTGCAGGACACCATCGGCGTGCGTGTGCGTGCCAGCGACATCGGGTGCTGCCGGGCTATCGTTGAACAGTCGCTTTTTGATGACACGATGCGGATTGTGACAATCGGTGCATTCGGCATGGCGGTTCTGCACGCTGCCGCGGCCCAGCAATGCCCGAGATTCTAGGAGGTCCTTGCCCGCCTGTGGTTCCAAACTCGTGCCGATATCGTGAACCTCGGGCTGGTTAGCGATTGGCATCCTGCGAAGGCTGTTAAAATCGATGTGCACATCCGGTACCTGGAAATTCGCCCCACCCTGGCCATTTAGCACCGCACCGCTCGACGAATGGCACTGATAACAACTTTCCTCGATGGCTGAGCTGCCACCCTGTTTGGGAACCGCTAGGCTGTTCGTGCCTTCGCGCACCAGACGCCTTGCGCCTTGGACGGTATGGGTGTCATGACAGTTCAGGCAGCTGGCCCGCCAGACCGGTAGGCTGGCCGGAAACTCTCTTAGGGCCGCCGCCGCCGGCGCATATGTTTCGTCGGCAACAATGCTACTGGCGTGGGCCGAGCCAACCCAACCTTCCTTCTCATGGCAAGCGAGACAAATCATGTCGCGCGCCTTGTCGAACTGCCCGGCAAGGGGTTCGGTAACCTGAAAGCGATGAAGCCGTAGGAACTTGATACTCTGCTCTACGGTATCGCGGATATGCGGATCATGGCAGGAGGTGCATTGTAGTTGATTGTCCTCTAGCGGCACGTCGGGCCGAACCCCGGGAATGCGGTTGTCTATATGTTGGTTGGTGCTGGGGTGGCGCAGTTCGCCATCAGCCAAAGCCAAGCTGTCATTGTAAAGGAATGAGATTGGATGGTCGTTGGTAAGGTCGGTTCCAAGGCGCCTGGTGAATCCCGTCAGCGCTCCCTGCCCGGACGGCATCGTTCCTCCGGCACCGGTGCCGGCCATCGGAATATCCTCGGTGCTTGGGTTCTGATCGGTAAATGCACCATTGAGTACATTGACCGAACCGATGGCTATTGTACCGTCGTGACAGGATAGGCAAAGCTTGCTGCTGCCTCCAGGCTGGCCAAGCCCAAGTGTGTCCAATGAGCTTGAGGTATATACCGAATAGGTGGCGCCAGACAGTTTGCGGTTCCATAACGGCTGCGGTGCTGTCTCCTCAGCGGCGTGCGGCGTGTGGCAAAATACGCAGATTTCGTCCTCGGTGACCGCTCGAACAACACCCGGACCGGCCACCGAGAAATTATGCGGTGTATTGCGGATATCCGAGATGCGCTCCGCCTGCGCCAAGGTGAACAGTAGG
>JAJFJC010000264.1 GCA_021774385.1 Alphaproteobacteria bacterium | reverse complement strand
TGAAATCGGTTTCCAGCCTCGGATACAAGGCGATCTCGGCAATGGATGGACCGTCGGCTCTCGCGATTTTGGACGATGATGTACCGGTCGATGTGCTTTTTACGGACGTCGTTTTGCCGAAAGGAATGAATGGCGTTGCTCTCGCAAAGGCGGCAACCGAGCGCCGGCCCGGTCTTCGGGTGCTGTATACCTCCGGTTACACGGAGAACGCTATCGTTCATAACGGTATCGTTGATGAGGGAATTGAGCTTGTCGACAAGCCTTATCGACGCGACGATATCGCTCGCCTGCTGCGTCGCGTTCTCGATGAGGGTAGGGCAAAATCGGGATCGTAAGGTATCGATGCCGAGATTGTCTCGGGCCTTGAAATTTAAGAGAGCGCCTCGCGCAGCTCGGCGGTTCGATAGGGTTTTTTGATATGTGATACGTCGAGACCTTCAGCCGTTCCAAGCGCTTCCGCCATTTCGGCATAATGCGGATTGAACGCGGTCGTAACGAATACCTTCGCCGTGCAGCCTCGTTGAAACAGCCATCTTACGAGTTCGATACCGTCGATATCCGGCATCACGATGTCGAGTACGACAACCGTTGGGTCGAAGCTATCGAAGATTTCCATGAATTCGTTGGCGTGTGTCGTTACTTTAACTTCATACCCTATGCTTTTAGCGACGCGTTCTACAATTGCGCCCATTTCGGGCCGGTCGTCCACGACGAGCAGGCGTTTTGCCAAGAATTATACTCCACTTGTTCCAATTTCGGACGCGCCGATACTTTCTTACCTTAATCTCAAGGTGTAGCAGGTGTTTTCTAGCACGTATTATGTATGTCTTTTTGCTGGCTTTCTAGTCCCTGAGTAGGCACGGCGTAATCGCGCCTAGATTCTATCTGAAATTATTGCACGATCGCCGCTAATTTAGGTGCAACCCGCCGGCGCCATCGATGGTGCCAGTACGGCCGCAGAACTCTTCCTTCATCATCGCCGCGACCGTATCGCGGTCGGTGACGTTGGCCCAGGTCCGCTCGCCATCGTCGAGCAGGCAGGCCGTATGTGCGGTCGTCGGCGTGCCGTCGGCACCGTACATGACGACATAGGATTCCACGGTGGCACTGCCGTCATGATCGACGGCGACCTTGCGTTTTAGTGTGGCGTCGACTTCGGCTTGCATATCGGCCCAAGCGAAGGGTTTCTCCGGCGGTGTGGTCGAGTAGATGCAGAGCGCGTGCTTGGTCAGCAGGCCACCGTTTGCCGTGACGAGGCCGACGCTGCCGGGCTTGCCGCGCAGCAGGTCGACCGTACGGGCGACGGAATGCATCACGTAGTTGTTCAAGGGGCCGCCAGCGAAGGTCAGGCCGCCGGTGACGGTGAGGGGGCGGTCCTGCGGGATGCCGATTTCATTGGCCGATACCTGCACGGCGGCGGGGAAGCAGCTGTAGAGATCGATGAAATCCATGTCGCTGACTGTATGTCCTGTCAGCTCAAATAGCTTTGCCGCCGCGAACCGGATGGCAGGGGAACTGTGCAGATTATCCCGTTCCGACACATACAGATGATCCCAGGCTTCCGTTCCGGCATGGGGATAGACCCAGCGGTATTCGGGAATGCCGAGGCTGCGCGCCTTGCCAACCGATGTCAGGATCAGGGCCGCTCCCTGATCGACACTGTTGTTGGAGTTCATAAATTTTGTATAGGGGTAGGAGACGGGCCGGTTTGACGGCGAGGGCGTACGGATCTCCTCTGCGCTGAGCGGTTTGCGGATCCAGGCGTTTGGATTGCCGACCGCGACCTTGTTGAAGCCGGCCCATAGTTTGGAAACCCGTTCTAGGTGGCCGTCGACTGTCTCGCCATTGGCGTGGCGCAAGGCCGTCTCGAACATCGGATAGAACTGAATGGGCAGCTGAATGCCGCGCTTCATCTCCGCTTCGTGGCGGGTAACCTTGTTACTGCCGAGGAACATATCCGGCGTGTCGCCATCATTGCGGAGTTCCGGGCTGGCGCCCGGTGCGCGGACGAGCGGGTTCCAATCAAGGTCGAGGCCTGCCTTGCGCGCGCGGGCCTGCGTGCGGCCGCATTCGCCGCCGGTAACGATGATAATGTCCTTCTTGCCGCTCTGGATGTCGAGAAAACTGCGGTTCGTCATCGCTTGGACATAGTTGCCGCCAAGCGATGTCATCCCGGTTTCCGCGCCGTCCGCGCCGACCCGCGCCGCGACGGTGCGTGCCGGATTGCCATAGCCCCAGATACCACGAATGACGCGCACCGAGTCGGCTTCCTTCAGAATGTTCGGACTGCCACAATCCTCGGCGGCGGCCTTGACGGCTTCGACCATCAGATCAAGCGGTTCTTTTGCGTTGCTCGGATCATCTTCGCGTTGCTCGACTTGTGCGACACCTACATAAATCGGTGTCCGGTCATCCGCTGCCATCTTGGGCTTCCTTATCTGTCGTGATTGCCTGTTTGCATCCGTGATGCGTTGAATTGTTACGCGCGAATTGTCGTAAACTCAGTGCCGCTCCGCGAGGGGGACCGTCTGTGAGGCAGACAGCAGTTCCGCGCGCTCCAGCACGGTATCGAGCAGTTTCGCCACTTTAGGCGCATAGTCGAAACCCATAACGTTTGCCGAGGAGAGGGTAAAGAACGTCTGTACAAGGTCGCTCTTGTCTTTTGCGGCCCGCAAGCTCGTCACCAGACTTTTGAAATAGTCGGCCTGTTCTCGTCGCTGCGCCGTCATCTCGGCGAGTTGCGAAAGCAAAGGCAGGATTTCCTGCCGTGCATATTCCTGGGGGTCAAAACGCTCGCCTATCATGTTTTCCGATCCGGTTCGATACTGTCTTGGAAGCTTATATCAGACAGATGCAGATTAAACATATTCAGCGTTTCTACCGCGTCAGATAAAACGGATGCGGCATCCCCGGCGTCTTGACCCGAAGCGTGTAGACAGAGGTCACGGCACAGACGAACAAGGTGCGCAGGTCCGGACCGCCGAAGGTAAAATTGACCGATTGTTCCGGCACCTTGATCGTGCCGATATGCGTGCCGTCCGGGTCCATTACCCAGATGCCGCCCGGCCCGGTGCAATAGACACGGCCCGCCTGATCGACTTTCATGCCGTCGGGAATACCGGGTTCATGGCCGCTCAAATCGCAGAAGATGCGCCGATTCAGCATCGTGCCCTCCGCGTCGATATCGATGGCGTGAATATATTGCGTTGAACGGGTATTAGCGATGTACAGCGTGCGTTCGTCTGGAGAGAGGGCGAGACCGTTCGGATACTCGACGGTGACCACTTCCTTTGTGCTGTCGTCCGGTGCGACCCGGTAAACACAGGCACCGCCATAGACGCCTTCCACGCCACCCGGTCCTGGCTGTTCGCGGTCTGAAAAGGGAATCCGCATCGAGGGATCGGTGAAATAGAGGCTCCCATCGGTGTGACAGATGACGTCGTTCGGCCGGTTGAAGACGCCACCCCGAAAGCGGTCGGCCAGGGTCGTCACCGTGCCATCCAACTCGGTGCGGCTGACGCATTTACCTTCGCCTTCGCAATGTATCAGCCGCCCTTGCAGATCGAAGGTCATGCCGTTGCCGCCATTGGTCTTGCGGATCATTTCGGGCTTTTCGCCGAGTTTCATCTTGTAGAGCGTGCCCGGCCGGATATCGTTGAAATACCAATAATCGTCGGGATGCCAGAGCGGCCCCTCGGTGAAGACAAACCCGGTTGCCTGTTGCACGGCTTCGGTCGATTCAAGGATGTCGAGCAGGTCGTTCATTATGGTTACCTTTCGCGGGGGACTGTCCGTTCAAGCCGCTGCTTTTTGGCGGCAGTAACAGGACGCATGGATCGTGACTTCGGCACGGGCAAGGGCCTGGTCGAGCAGTTGCTTGATCACCAGGGATTCAGCTTGTTCGCCGCGGCGTTTCAGGCATTCATGCAGTCCATGCAAGCTCCAGACATTGCCGGGATGCTGGCAGGCGCGGCTCAGCGTTGCGTCGAGGCCGAGATCCGCCCGGTAGATGGCCTCGGCTTCCTCAAAATGCCCCTGCTCCAGCAATAGCGCGCCAAGGGCATGCCGTGTCGGCTGCATCCAGCCCCAGGGTTCGTCGTAAGGCAGGTTATCGTCTATTTCGACGGAGCGGCGCAGATGATCGAAGGCCGCCTCGTGATTGCCTTTGTGATATTCCAACTCGCCCAGCAGCATTTGTTCGGCGACACCCAGGATATCGCGGCAGGTGTTGTTGAAGAGCATCCGGCTCTCCTGCACATTGTCTCGCGCGGCAAGGAAGGCATCGCGTTCGGCTTCCGCGCCTGCGATATCCCCAGTGTTGGCAAGCGCAACCGTTCGGGCGTAGCGCATCATTGCGGTGGTGACGCTGTAGAGTTCCGGGTCATCCGGCAGGGACTGGTCGAGAATGTCCTGCCATCGGCCGAAGCGGATCAGCACATGCTGTTTCATTGGAATGAAGGCTTCGAACCAGTCCGCCAGGGGCCGCAACACCGTCTCCGGAATCGTTGCGACCAACTCGTCCGCGGCTTCCAGTGCCGGGGTGGGTTGGCCCAGGAACATCGCACCGTAAATCTTGAAGTGATAATTGTGACAACGATAAACGGAATAGAAGTTCTCCGCGCCGTCGCGTTCGAGGAACTTGCGGTCCGCCACGATCGCCGTGTGGTTCCGCGAGACGACATTGACGTAATCGCCGCACAGCACGTCGATATGGGTCGCCATATGCAGCAGGTGACCGGCGTCGGGCACCAGTGTGCTGAGGCTGTCTCCCTGACGAAGGGCTTTTTCCGGGTGCGGCGACATTTCCATCAGATGGATATACATGTGCAGCAGGCCGGGATGGTCCCAGGCGCCGCCGAGCGTATCGAAAGCGGTTTCGAGGACAGCGATGGCCTCAAGCGTATCAGCGCCCTCGGCCGGTTTTCCGGAAGGCAGATCCCATAATTCCCACGGTGTGCGGTTCATGATCGCTTCGGCGAACAGGGCGCAAATATCCGTATTGTCCGCATGCGCCTTGTGAACGTCGCGCATGGCATTGGCGTAGGCATCGTTCCAGGGCCCAAAATCCTCGATGCCCGGATCTTCGGGATGCCGATGTGTCAGGGCCTCTATAAGGGCCCGCTCGGTTGCCGTCACGTTGTCCTTGAGCGCATTGGCCCTCGCGGTCGACTCTCTGGCCTGCAATAGGGCGTCCGGTTTCTCATCGTCCTCGAACGCTTCCCAAGGTTTGTTGTAATTAGGCCCAATGCCGTAGGCGATCCCCCAATGCGCCATCGCGCAATCCGCGTCTGCCTTCAGCGCTTTCTGGAAGCACACAATGGCTTCCTCGTGATTGTAGGCATAGATCCAATTGAGGCCGCGGTCGAACCATATTTGGGCTTCCGGCGAGCTTGTCGTCACCGTGCGTGAATAAGATCCGAGATCGTAATATTCCGTCATGATATCCCCCGATTATCTCGACATCAGAATGCTATCAAAGGCGAAATTGCCCGTCGAAAGCAATTCGCCATTTCAAAATGGGATTTCAGACAATGCCATCCATGCGATAGGCACGCGCCGCGGCGCCGGCGAACAGGTCTTGTTTTTCGGCCGCGGAGGCACCGCTTGCGATGCGTTTGAAGGCGTTCCAACAAATCTGGTAACTGCACCAGCGCTTCTGCACGGGAAAATTGGATTCGAACATCGACCGGGAGGGGCCGAAGGCCTCGATACAGGGTTCCAACCAGGGACGCCACGCAGCTGCGACTTCCTCCGAACCGGGTGGGACACCGCGGTCGCCTTCGAAGTCCGGCATACGGATTGGCATCGCGCCCAATTTGACCGTAATGTTCTGGCGTTCGGCAACGCGTTGGATCCGCGCCCGCCAATCCTCGAAGACCTCGTCCGTCTTGCCACGATAGGGACCTCCCAGGATCGGACTGCCGATATGGTTGAGGACAATCGTAAGGTCGGGCAAAGCATCGGCGAGTTCGGCGACTTCATCCAATTGCGGATGGTACAGCCAGACATCAAGCTCGAGATTCATACGCGCCAACACGGTGGCGGCTTCCTTCGTGCGGGCATGAACCAGCATGCCGGAACCCGGCACGACATTGTGAATACGCGTATCCGCATCCCAGCCGGTGGAATAGCGCACGCCGCGAAAGCGGCCACCGGAGGCGACGATATGATTTTCCAGCAGAGGCTCGACTTCGGCGCCCAATGTCATATCGACATTGCCGAACATCACCGCGCAAGCTTTGGCCGCGCCGTAATTGCCGCTGGCGCTCATTGCGGCCTGACCGGTCACGAACTCCGTTTCGCCCAGCGACTTCTCCGTCTCCGGTCCGTCCTGGCGGTACATGGAATGGCATTCGGCAAAGGCCGTGGCGACGACATTATGTCCGCTCGCGAGATCATCGGCGAGTTCCGCCATTTGATACAGGTAGCCGTTGCGCAGCCACAGATGATGGTGCGGGTCGACAATCGCGAGATCCGGTTCGAGGACCGGCTCTTCGAGTTTTTCGAGCCAGTCGTCGTCCGGCGCTTTCTGTCCCGTGTTGGCGGACACTAGTCAGGCGCGTCGCAGACTTCCGTGCCCATGTCGGCCGGGACGGAGACCTCCAGCAATTCAAATGCGTCCGACGTGGCTGTTTCGTTGTGTGGGGTGCCACCGGGAATATAGATCGAATCGCCCGCGCCGACCCGTTCCTTACGGCCGCCCGCGAATTCAAGGTCCACCCAGCCGCTCAGCATATAGACGAACTGTCCCTCGCAGAGATGCACATGCCAGCCTGTTTCCTCGGAAAGGCCTTGGGAAGCGGATGTGACCTGCGCGCGAATGCGGCCTTGGCTGGCGGTGGTGACGCCGAGCTCACGGTACTTCAGAAAATCGCGCCGGCCCGGCACCATCACCGGATCGTCGATCTTGGCGATTGCGACATCGGATTCGGTGTCGGCGGGTAGTGTGGCTTCCATGCTCATGACATTCTCCTCGCTCCGGGGGTTGGCATTTTGCGGTGGTGACGATGGTAGGGTTTGGCCGTTGGGCATTGCAAGGTTGTTGGCGACGCGGCGGCCGCAAGCACGTTATGCTTGTTACATTCGATAAAGAGGAAATATGCCGATGAGCGAAGCAAGGCTGGATCATGCCGTTGTATATATTGGCCGCCGAATGGAAGACGCGCAGTCGATATTCTCCGCGCTGGGCTTCGCGCTGACGCCACGTGGATACCAATCACTTGGGTCAATCAATCATCTGGCGATGTTCGGCACGGACTATCTGGAAATCGTCGGCCTGCCTTCGGATGGCACCGGGTCGCGTCCCGACCTCGACAATGCGCCGGTTGGTATCAATGGGCTCGTCTTCAAGTCGGCTGATGCGCAGGAGACTTACGCGCATCTGCAGTCCATCGAGAGAGAGGGCGGCGAGCCTGTTGCCGCGAGCCGTCCCGTTGAGCTGGACGGCGAAATTAAAACGGCAAGTTTTCGCAACATCAACGTCCGGCCGGGTGCCTTCGAAGGAGGGCGCGTCTATTTTTGCGAACACCGTACCCCGGAACTTGTCTGGCGGCCGGAATATCAAAGCCACGCTAACGGCGTATACGCGATTACCCAGTTCACGATCGTTGCAAACAATCCGGGCGCGGTCGCGGGCGACTACGCCGCGTTGTTGGATTGCGTTGCGGCGCGGTCGGACGACGGCTTTGCGATCAAGACCGCTGACGTTGAAATCCTGGTTATGTCCAAAACAGCCTATAGTGCGAAATATGGTGATTTGGCGTCACCGACTGACACACGGTCCACGTTATTCGGGGCCATTCAGTTCCGGGCTTCCGATCTTTCCTTGGTGAAGGATTGCCTTAACGCAGCGTACCCATCGCTTCCCATGAAATACGACGATGGCACCATTACCGTCCGATTGCTGGATTTCGATGCCGTCCTGGAATTTACGGCGTAGGCACGATGCGCGATTGACCGGACGTTATTCCGCCGCGTGGCCGGGTTCCGCGTCCTTGTAGTAAATCTTGCGTTGCTCCGCATCGGCTTTTTGCTGAATCGCGACGGCGGCGGGATCGAAGTCCCGGCTGGGCTCCGGTTCCAATTCGAAATTCCCGTATCGATCTTCGCCCCGCACCAGTGTCGCGGAATCCCAGTCGGCGCGGACTTGGCGCGCGTCGGTCGGTATATAACGGATACCGATGCCGATACGGCGGTCGTTGCTCCGGTTCGGATGGGAGGCATGTGCCAGACGGTAGTCAAACAGGGCGACTTCGCCGGGGTCGAGTTCCAAATTCAAGGCCTTGGATTCGTCGACATCCATAATCGTTTGGCCTCTTGTCAGCATGTTGTCCTGTTCCCAGGTGTCGACATGTTCCAGCGCGGGACCCTTGTGGGAGCCGGGCAGCAATCGAATACAGCCGCTTTCCAAGGTCGCGGGGGACACGGCGAGCCAGGCCGAAACCAGCTTGTCGGTGTCCACACCCCAGTAATTGCTGTCCTGATGCCAGGAAACATAATTGACCGAGTTGGCTTCCTTGATGAACCAGTGTGTCGTCCAACAAAGGATGTTGG
>JAJFJC010000263.1 GCA_021774385.1 Alphaproteobacteria bacterium | reverse complement strand
GCTCGCCGCAAGGACTGCCAAGAGGGAAGTCGGTAAACACGAAGCGGGGCACACCGCAATGTTCGACAATGTCGCGCGCCGCGCCGATGATAACGGTTGGGATTCCGTTTTCTTCCAAGTGCCGGGCAACCAGACTCACGGTCTGGTGGCAGACGGGTCAGACGGGTGTCAAAACGGCGATATCGGCCCGTTCGTCGCGGCAAATCTGCAGCGCCTCTGGTGCCGATTTCTCGAGCATCAGTTTCTGGCTGTAGCCTCGGTTGACGTTGTGGAAATTCTCCGACACCGAACCGATACGGCCTGACTCGACAAATTCCTGCAAGCGGGTCAGAGGCAGATAGGAATTCAAATCGTCGAGATTGGTCGCGTAACGGTCGAAACTTTCCTGCCGGCTATAGAGGTCCTCTACCGGCGTATCCCACGGCACCGAATACACATCGCCTACGGTTGTTTCCGTCGCGGGCAGCGTTTCGCCTTCCGGACGCCGGACCGAAACGTCGGAGGTCGAGAACAGGGTAACCGTGCTCTCCGCCAGCGGCTTCTTCAGGGGCGTGAACGGCACCTCTTCGTAATGCGCCCAGCGATAGGGCTTCTCGTACCCTTGAGCAATGTAGTAGTCACGTATTCGATCCATATAGCGGACATATTCCATTCTATCGCCTCTCAAATCCCTCGTTCGTTTCCTGATCCTCGGCTCATCTCTTTCTATTTAACTATAGCACCCCGGTTTTAGCCAACCCCTTCAACGATGGCGGTTGATCCCCGACTCGGATTAGACTGGGCTCCAGCATCGTTGGCACCCACAGGGAGGCACATCATGGCGAAGGAACCACATCAGCCGATGGAAGCGATCCATATTGACGACCGGGAATGGGAAACCATCCGCTGGCCGGGCCAATTGGGCAAAATGTTGTTGCACCCCAATCCCGACCGGCCGACTGAACCGAACGCCGGCTTAGTCCGCTACGACCCCGGCTCCCACCACCCGCTACACCGGCATGACTTCGCGCAGGTCTGGTACATTATCGAAGGCGAGTTCGAAATCGGCGGCAAGTCCTATAGCCCCGGCACCATGATCTTTCATCCCGACCCGCACTACGAGGAAGCGCTGTCGACCGAAACAGGGGGGCTAATGCTATTCGTTCAATATCAGGGTCCTTCCACCGGCGGCCGGCCGATTTATGACGGTCGCTTCAACATGACGGAACGCAAGGCACTCGAAGACGAACGCACGGATATCTGACCAATATGGCAATGCCGATCCTGCATGGCCCCGCCTACAGCACCTATGTGCGTACCGCTCGGCTCGCCTTGGAAGAGAAGGGTATCGAGTACGAACTCGATCATTTCGACTTCATGGAAGGTTTTCCGGACGAACAGATCGCCCGGCATCCCTTCAGGCGGGTTCCGGCATTTACCCATGGCGCGTTTGAACTATACGAAACCGTCGCTATCTGCCGCTATGTCGATGAAGCGTTCGAAGGCCCGGCCCTCCAGCCTGGCGACGCGGCCGGACGCGCCCGCGTGACGCAGATTTGCAGTTTGCTGGATTGCTACGCCTACGGCCCCGCCATTGGAAAGATCGTCATCGAACGGATGGTATCGCCAATGCTTAACCGGGAAGTGGACGAATCCGCGATCACGGCGGCGGTACCGGCAGCGGAAAAAGCCTATGGTGTCTTGGAGGGTTTTCTTGGCGACCGTTCACATCTTGTTGGCGGCACACTGAGCCTTGCCGACCTGCACCTCGCACCCAATTATGCCTATTTTTTGATGACGCCCGAAGGTGAGAGAATTACACAATCGACACCAAATCTAAGGCGCTGGTGGGATGGCATAAAGGAACGGAACGCCATGGTTCGGACGCGACCTGAATTCGCGGCGGCGGGATAGGGATGACAGCATGCTTCGTATCGTGATCGTTTGGCTTCGCGCACCAATCTGTCTGGTTCTTCTGTGCTTCGCCGCCCCGCTAGCGGCAAAGGACACCCTGACGATTGGCATCAGCCAGTTTCCGCGCAATTTTAATCCGCATATCGAAGCGATGCTGGTCAAGACCTACATCCTTGCCATGGCCCAGCGACCTTTCATCGTCTATGATTCCGATTGGAAATTAAAATGCATGCTGTGCGTTGAATTGCCGAGCCTTGAAAATGGCGGCGCGAAAATCGAAAAAACCAAGGATGGCAAGCTCGGCATTGCCATCACCTACTCGATCAGACCAGATGCGGTCTGGGGCGATGGCGTACCGGTAACAGCCAAGGATGTCGTTTTTACCTGGAATGTCGGCCGCGATAAGCGCAGCGGCTTTAGCAACATCGAGCCCTTTCAGCGGATAACCAGCATAGACGTGCACAGCGATAAAAAGTTCACCGTGCATGCCAGTAAATTTATCTGCGACTATCAAACACAATACAGTCTTGACGTATTACCAGCGCATATCGAAGCAAAGAACTTTGCCGACCCCGCGCAGTATCGCATCAAAAGCGCATACGAGACCGACACGACAAATCCAGGACTTTGGTATGGACCGTACCGGATTACCGAGGTCGTCAGCGGATCGCATGTCATCCTGGAGCCAAACCCGACATGGTGGGGCAAGAAGCCCGCGTTCAAGCGGGTCATCGTCAAGGCGATCGAGAAAACCAGCGCGCTCACCGCAAATCTGCTTTCGGGCGATATCGACTATATCGCCGGGGAAGCCGGCCTGACGGTCGACGAGGCCCTTGCGCTCGAGCAAAGGACCAAGGGGAAATATAATATTACCTACAAGCCCGGCCTGATCTACGAGCATATCGATTTGAATTTGGACAATCCGATCCTGAAACACCGGAACGTCCGACGCGCGCTGCTGCACGCCATCGACCGGGCGGGTATCAGCGCACAGCTTTTCGAAGGGCACCAACCGGTCGCCCATGGACAGACCAATCCGTTGGACACTGTCTACGATAAAGATGTGCCTCAATATGCGTATGACCCGGAAAAAGCGAAACAGCTTCTCCAAGAGGCCGGTTGGTCGACGAAGCGCAAAGGCATCCGCTACAACGCCAAGGGCGAACGCCTGCAACTCGATCTTATGACCACGGCGGGAAACAAATCCCGGGAACTAATCCAGCAGGTCCTGCAAAGCCATTGGCGCAAAGTCGGCATCGATACCCGTATTCGCAACGAGCCCGCCCGCGTCCTGTTCGGCGAGACGATAAGCCGCCGGAAGTTCCGCCATATGACGATGTATGCCTGGATTTCCGCGCCCAAGATCGTACCGCGCACGACCTTGCACTCGACGATGATACCCTCACCGTCGAACAGTTGGTCCGGTCAGAATTATCCTGGCTTCGCGAACCCCGCGATGGACAAGGCGCTCGACGATGCCGAAACGGTTTGCGA
>JAJFJC010000262.1 GCA_021774385.1 Alphaproteobacteria bacterium | reverse complement strand
CCGAGCGCTGCGTGCTGCCGTAGGTGATGAGCGCCACCTCGCAGAGCCCGGCATGGATCGCCGCCTGTGCATGGGTGATATGCGCCATGAAGGACGAACCGCCAATCTGGGTCGAGTCAAAATAACGCGGTGCAAAGCCGAGATATTCGCACACGCCCATCGCGACCATGCGCGATTGGCTGGACGAAATGAAGAGCCCGTCGATATCGGACAATTCAAGTCCGCAATTTTCCAGAGCACGGTGCGTCGCTTGACCGATCAAATCGAAAATTGTCGTGTCCGGTGCGACAAGGCCGAGATCGGATTCCGCGGTCGCGACGATGGCTGTTTTACCTCTTAAATCCGCCATGATCAGCCCTCCGCCGGATCGAAGACGGGATAGACCGGATCCGTATCCGTCGCCGGAATCATGCGAACCTTGACCCGCATGCCGATTTGCACATCCATCGGATCGATGGATTCGACACGGCTCATCATGCGGAAGCCCTCATCCAGTTCGATCATCGAAATATCGTAGGGATCCTCGCCGCGTCGGTGCAGCGTCGTCGTGGCATAGACCGTGCCGAGCCCATGACTGACCCGCCATTCCAAATTTGGCTTCGCCGTACCAGGCGCCACCGCGCGCGGATAAAAAACCGCTGCTCCGCTATCGGGATCAACCTGATAGGCCAATTCGCCGCGTTCGCAATGTTCATGAAAAATCGCCAGTGGCGATCTCGCTTGGTCGGAATCGGCCATCGTCACACGTCCCTTTTCTAAAATTCTCGGTTCAATTTGCCGCCAGAGTGACGCGCCGGGCCAGCCCGTGCAAGTGCAGGATATGCTGGTGTCGGTCCCGTATCCGGCCAGCCGCGTTGCCGCCAGCGCCTCCATCGCATATAAAAAAATTGCTGGCCTGTTACAATCGTGTGCAGGTTGGGCAATACTGATTCCGGCACACCTCTACACGGTTCTGCTGAGGGGAAAGACTCGATGGAAAAAACCGTCCAGATCGAGAACGCCAAGAAATTCATAGAATACCTGGAAACCAAGTCGACAGCGATGTCCGACTCGCTGTATCGCAACCCGGTGTTGCAATACACCTGCCCGGAGCGGTTGGCGCACGAAAAGGAGCAGTTGTTCGGCGGCTATCCGCTGCATCTCGCCTTTAGTTGCGAGATTCCCGAACCCGGCGACTTCAGGACCGACGATTTCTCCGGCGTACCGATCCTGCTGGTGCGTGGCGCGGATGGCAAGGCGAACGCCTTTCTGAATGTCTGCCGGCATCGCGGCGCGCCCGTCGCGGAAGGCTGCGGCAAGGGCCAACGCGGATTCATATGCCCCTACCATGCCTGGGTCTATGGAACCGACGGCGCGCTCAACTACATCCCCGGCGAAGACGGGTTCGAAGCGCTCGATAAGGCAACGCACGGCCTGCGCCGGCTCCCCGTGCAGGAAAAGTACGGTATGATCTGGGCTAAAACGGCGCCTGGCGAAGACTTCGAAATCGATGACACACTTCAGGGCGTGGAACACGACCTCGCGGCCTACGGGTTCGAAGGCTTCCATCATTTCGAGACCGGCGTACTGCGTCCGAAGATGAACTGGAAATTGGTCATCGACACCTTCCTGGAGAGCTACCACATCAAGGTCCTGCATCATAAATCCATTGCATCGCTTATCGAATCCAACGTCGCGACTTTCGAGGCCTTCGGCATCAACCAGCGCGGCATCTATGTGCGCAAGAATTTCGATGAACTGCGCGCCAAACCGGAGAGCGATTGGAACATCCTGCCCTATACGACGATGGTCTATGTGCTGTTTCCGAATACGGTGCTGGTCGTGCAGCAGGAGCAGATCGAAACGTGGCGGGTCTATCCCGACGGCGATGATCCGAACGCGGCGAAAATGCATATCTCGCTCTATACGCCGGAGCGGCCGACGACCGAAAGCGCGACGCGCCATTGGCGGAACAATATGGATTTGTTGATGAAGGTCGTGGACGAAGAAGACTTCACCCTAGGCGAGAAAATGCAGTTCGGCTTTCGGTCCCCGGCACAGGAGCATTTGACGTTCGGCCGCAACGAGCCGGCGCTAGCGCATTTCCATGGCTCCCTCGATCGCATGCTGGCAGTGGCGGCGGAATAGCATGCAGGGTTCAAACCTGCGTGGCCAGAAAACCCTTCATTAATGCAATGGCGCGGTCGGTTTCCGGGCCCGGGTTCTGCGCGAAGGCGTGCGGCATATCTGGAAAATATGTGATATCGACGGCGCCACCCTTCGCGCGATAGGTCTCAACAAAACGTTCTGGGATGGTAAGCGGTATATTGTCGTCCTTCTGGCCTTGCAGGATCAGCATCGGCGGCAGCACGCGGTAGTCGCCGCGTTCCAGCGATTGCTGCGGGCTGCCTTCCCGCATCGCCTCTTCGTCCGGAAAATAGGTTTCCGAAGGCTCCATCAAACGGGCGATGCCGGCCTCCTTCGCATAGATATAACGGGCGTGTGAATCGAGAACCGGCCAGCCGGTCATCACGTAGCGAAAAGACGCGTCTTGATCTTCACCGCCGGGCACCGCCGCCGCCGCATATCGTGGGTCATCGAAGCGCAATGCGCTCAGCATG